>JAQZAZ010000053.1 GCA_029239355.1 Sphingobacterium sp. | reverse complement strand
GCTTCTCTCATTAATTTTTTTAACTGGCTAAACCAAATATATGAATAAGCTTGAGATAAACACAGCACAAAATGTAAAAATCCAGTATAATCTTGCTAGCCTGGGTTCGAGGATGATCGCATTTGCCATCGATTATTTTATTATCGTCTGCTATTTTTTCTTTTGCATGTTTCTATTGGATGCATTAAATATCACGAGTAAAGACCCTTATCTTTTCTATGGTATAATTATGGGCATGACCTTACCAGCATTTTTTTATACCCTAATTACCGAAACGGCATTTGCTGGGCAGACCATCGGTAAAAAAATCATGAAAATAAAAGTTGTTAAGCTCGATGGTTCACGTGCAGACTTTTATCAATATCTATCCCGATGGACATTATCAATAGTAGATATATGGATGACAATGGGCGGTATTGCAATTACCTCAATTGTCCTATCGAAACATGGTCAACGTATCGGAGATATTGCTGGAGAAACATCCGTCATTAGTCTAAAACCCAGTCTGAAACTCAGTGATACCATTTATGAGGAGACTTTTGAGAACCATCCAATTTTATTTCCTCAGGTTATCAAACTGAGCGACAAAGATGCCAATGTTATCAAAGAGGTTTATCAAACCGCATTTGACAGGAGGGACGTAGGCATATTGACGGCTTTGGTTCAACGTCTGGAAGCGGTCATGGAGGTTAAACATCCCGAAAAAATGACTCCGAACGACTTCGTTCTACAAGTCATGAAAGATCATTACAGCATGTTTAAGGACAAATAGCTTGACAACACCTTATTAAGATTAAGTTCTATTATCACCTGGTTAAGAGACGAATATTCATTGGATATAACACGGCTTTTACACGCTCATGACCGAACCAGCACCGTACAAGCACCGTTAGAAGAGAGCTATTGGTGTCCCTTTAATCTGCATTTTATCAAGAAAGTGCTGTTGGATTTTAAATATAAAAAAAGGGACAGTTGTGAACTGCCCCTTTAAATTTTTTTGTTACGACAAATTTTAAGCTGTTACAGAAGCCGCTGAAGTTTGTACTTGACGATCGACTTTTTTCACTAAGCCTTGCAAAACATTGCCCGGCCCAACCTCTACGAATGCAGTAGCACCATCCGTAAGCATATTTTGTACCGTCTGCGTCCAACGAACAGCACCAGTCAACTGTGCAATCAGATTCTGCTTAATAATAGCAGGTTCAGTCTGTGGCTGCGCATCAATGTTTTGATAAATAGGACATCTTGGAGAAAGGATATCCGTTGCTTCAATTGCAGCTTGCAACTCTACTTTAGCAGATTCCATTAATGGCGAGTGAAATGCACCACCAACATTTAATTTTAGTGCTCTCTTCGCTCCTGCCTCTGTCAACAAAGCACAGGCTTTATCTACACCCTCAATTGATCCGGAGATGACCAATTGTCCAGGACAATTGTAGTTCGCAGCAACAACCACCGCATCCACTTTGGCACAAATTTCTTCCACCACACTGTCTTCTAGCCCCAAAATTGCAGCCATCGTTGAAGGCTGTAATTCACATGCTTTTTGCATCGCATTGGCACGCTGGGACACCAGCTTCAATCCATCTTCAAAACTTAAGGCACCCGCCGCTACCAACGCTGAAAATTCACCTAAGGAGTGCCCTGCTACCATAGCTGGCTGAAAAGAACCTCCTAAGGCTTTAGCCAGAATAACAGAGTGCAAAAAAATTGCAGGCTGTGTGACATTGGTCTGTTTCAATTCCTCATCCGTGCCAGAAAACATAATATCTGTGATGCGAAACCCTAAAATATCATTGGCTTTCTCGAATAATGCTTTTGTTTCTTCATTTAAATTATACAGGTCCTGACCCATTCCAACAAATTGGGCTCCTTGACCAGGAAATACGTATGCTGTTTTCATCTGTTATATTTTTTTCTTTAAAGACTGATAAGCGCTCAGAAGCTCACTTTCATATTTAAGAATTACTGTAACCGCAAATATATAGAATTCTATCAAATATTAATCCTCTGGGACAAAACTCAACGACAGCATCTTCCGAGGGTCAAATACATCCTGCGCAATATTTAAGAGATTAGCGCTATCTAAATGCTGTATTTTTTCAATCACCTCATCCAATAAAATAACACGGTCATAATCCATCACATTCTTGGCGGCCGAAATAATCATGCTCATCCTATTTTCTTCTGTCAAGGCAATTTGACCAATAAACTTTTGTTTTGCCTTCTTCAACTTAATAGCTGACAGGGGGTGCTCACACATTTTATATAGCTCTCTAAATACTAGTTTTTTAGCCTTTTCCACCTTTTCTTCATCAGTCCCGAGATAAATGCTAAATAATCCTGTATCCGAGAAGATCGTGTAATTAGATTCGATCGTATAGGCAATGCCATATTTTTCGCGGATAGAGAGATTGAGGATAGAGCCCATTCCCATTCCCCCTAGCATATTATTCAAAAGCAACAGCCCCGTTTTACGTTCATCACGATAGTCATAGGCCAATGATCCGAGCATATAATGTACCTGATTAATAGGCTTGGGAACTTCGAGGTGTTGTACCGTAATTGGTTGCACATCATTTCTGGAACGCGAAATAGCATGTTGTCCTATAGCTCCGAAAGCCTTATGTAACAACTTTTCTACCTCTTTTAGACTGTAGTTACCTGTAATGCCAATGACCATTTCATGGGTATCGTAGTTAGCCTGCATAAAGTCTGTGATATCGTTCTTTTGCAAAGCTAAAAGCTGATCTTCAACGCCCAGTATATTGTGTCCTAAACCTGATCCCCTGAATACAAGATCTTCGAAATCATCGACAATCGATTCTTCAGGACTATCCAGATAAGAGGCCATTTCATCAACGATAACTGATTTTTCTTTATCAATTTCCACTTCAGGAAAAGTAGAATGAAAGAAAATATCCTCAAATAAATCCAGTGCCCGGTTGAGATATGGTTGCAATATAGAGGCATGAACACAAGTGTATTCTTTTGTCGTATAGGCATTCAGATCCCCCCCGACGGACTCCAGATAATTGATAATCTGCTGTGTGGAGCGCTTCTCGGTCCTTTTAAATATAAGATGTTCAATAAAATGGGCAACACCATACTTACCCTCCGATTCGTCCCGGGAGCCTGCATTGATGACCATACATACATGGGTTACTGGCAAATTTTGATATTGGAATACCACACGGATTCCATTTGAAAGTCTGATGATTTCGTACTCCATTCAGTTTATGAAATTTCTCTAATTGATGTGTTTACGCATAAATTTGCGTGGGTGAAAGGCAAAACCACTCTTCTTATAGAGATGAATGGCCCGTTCATTATGTTCCTCGACTTCCAGCAAGATCATTTTGCAGTTTTTCGATTCCAAGTAGGAAGTTACAAATTCGACCGCTAGTTTTCCAAGTCCCATTCCTCTAGCTTTCCCGTCTACAAAAAGTTCATCGAGAAGACCTACCAAGCCTTTGAATTCAAAACTAAAGAAATAGGTGACGATCGTATAGCCTAAAATATCTTCTCCATTGCGAATCAACCAAGCTTGCCCGAATTGAGGATTGTTGATAAAAAGATCAAAATTATCAATTGTTATATCGCGGTCGATAGCATACCCATCGATGGCATAAAATGTTTCCATCAATGCTACAATGGACGGAATATCTCCTACCGTTAACTTATCAAATCTTATCATTTCACGCACTTTTTTGCAAAGCTAGGGATTTTTAAATGCAAAACGGTCATAGTGAAATCACTATGACCGCCTTTATTTTTTGTAATGCAGCTATAAGGTTACATACGAGGAGGTCTCATACCTCCAGGGAATCTGTTTTCTCCTTGTGGATTACCCATCGCAAATTTTTGGAATTTGTAAGTGAATAACAACATAAAATAACGTCCGAGACGATTGGTACGACTATCCATAATCATGGATTCACTCACTGTTCTCGATACATTGGTTTGCTCATTCAACAAGTCAAATGCCTGCAGACGTATGGTACCGCGCTGATCCCTTAAGAATTTTTGCTCCACATAGGTATTAATAACAAATGGATTTGCATTGATCCCTGCACCATAGCCAGTATTAAATTGTTTTGAAAGGTCTGCTCCAAAAATTGTTGTTGGTGTAATATTGACTGAACCAATCAAAGTCGGCGTCCAGGAAGAAACATTCGTCGTACGATTTGTCAGCGAATTTTCCGTATGATTATATTGATAGCGAACACCTGGATTAATTTCCAAATTCTCTGACGGATTATATCTAAACATTAAACCTTGATTAAAAACAATATTTCGGGCAATATTTTTCTGACCCATATTATCGTCTTTATCCGTAGAAACGTATCCAATATTTTTATTGTAGGATATTCCCCCCATTAGCATAATATTGTAGGTTTTTTCTTTTAGTGATTTACCATAGTGATAAAATGAATTGACATTAAATGGCTTATCATTTGCCTCATTTAAGTAGCGAGTTTCAGAAATTAAAGTTGAATTTGTCTCTCCGGTTTGATAGTCTATCAAGTCGTCAAAATAGCTCTTGTTTAAACTTACAATTTTATTATTGGTCAAGCTTGCATTGACAAAAGCGAATAAATTATTTCCTTTTTGAAAATCATTCTTACGAAAGCGAACGTTCAATTGATGGCTAAATTCAGGATTTAAGTTCGCATTACCGATCACAATACTCGTACGATTTGTGCTCATATCGAATGGTAGGATTTGGGTCACCGATGGTTCATTGGGCGTTCCGGAATAATTTACCGAAATATTTGATTGCCTTGAAAATTTATATTCAAATCGCGCAATAGGCATCCAATTCATGTTATTACGATGAATCGGAACAACCAACCCCGAACTTATTGCATCTCCGCGCAATTGAGAAGGTTGTGCCGCCGCACCAATAGAATAGGTTATTTTATCACCATTATACAAGTAATTCGCCCCAACTTTATGTGTTGAGAAAGAATAATCATAATTGTAATCAAAATTCAATTTTGGATCTTCAGAAATCAAATTTCCATCTTTATCAAATCCTTCTTGCTTATTATAATTATCATATTTATTCTTGTTGAAATCGTAGGTTAGCTCCAATTTTCCTTTTTCCGATAGTGGTTCAGTATAGTTCAATGAAGCCCCTCCATTCCAACTTTTGTTATTTGATTCCAAAATTGTCTTCTCATAAATCGAGCTTAAAGGAGCATCTGCGTTATTTGGATCTGCCAATAAGCGATCTAAAATTGCATTTTGATCTTTTTTTGTTTTTGCATTATTGAAATTCATATTGACAAAAACATTTCTTCCTTTATCGTTTAGTTTACGATTATACAATCCACTAATTCCAAATCTGGGCGCAGTTGAATTAGCAATAACATTCTGGTCTTGTGAATTATTGAATATATTACTCCGATATGTAATCGAATTTGAAAGTGTTGTAGCATCACTATTCTCATAGCCAAACTGCGGAGATATTTTAATATAATCTTTGCTGGACGGCTTCCATTCAATATTAGCTTCAAAACGATGGCTTCCACCTATGGTATTCGTATTAGTGGAAACACTATCGGTTTGCATAATATTGGGTAATGTATTTTCTTGAAAACGTTCCGACAGCGTCGTATTATTAGTATGGCTAAAACTATAGCTGCCGTAAGCTGTCAGCTTATCCGAAAAATCTTTACGAAAATTAAGTCCAATGGAGCCTATCTTGGTCAGGCCATCTGAGCCGCCAAACATACCGCCTCCACGACGTCCACCGCCACCTTGGCCGCGACGGGCCCCACCTCCCGTGGTATTGAAATCAAACAGGGGTGCATTGGTATTGTTTAAATTTCCGAGAATGGAAAGCTGCTCCCCTTCGCGCATCCCCATCCACATTCCTGTCGCCTGATAACGGTCTTCTGTCCCATAGCCCGCACGAAGTGTCGTCATATGGCCTTGGTTATATTTCGGATCAATCTGAATATTCAGGACTTTTTCAGATTCGCCATTTTTATTTCCGGTAATGTTAGCCATATCGCCATAGTCGTCAATAATTTGCATTTTTTGCACAATATTAGCCGGAAGATTCTGAGTGGCGGTCTTAACATCGCCTCCAAAGAAATCTTTTCCATTGATTCTGACCCTTTTGACAGACTCGCCCTGTGCAGTGACATTGCCATCTTTATCGACTTCAACACCTTGTAATTTTTTCAGCGCATCCTCTGCAACTGCCCCATCACGTAATTTCAGATCCTTCATGGTGTACTCCAAGGTATCGCTTTTCACAACCACCGTCGGCACACCGTCCACAACAACTTCCTCAAGCATTTGAGAATTCTGCTGCAGGGTCAGGCTAGGGATAATATATTTTGCCTCACCTTTAGGAAATACGAACTCTTTTTCGAAGCGCTCAAAACCCAGGTTTGAGACAGTAATCTTAAACGTATCCGCTTTGATTTTATCAAAGGTAAAAATCCCCGCCATGTTTGACCCAGCAATCATGGAATCCAATTTTGACGTCAACTTAACCGTCGCTCCCGCAATGACGCGGTTCTTGTCATCTTTCAACATTCCCTGTACGCCTTTGGTCTGGCCGTATACGGTCCATCCTGATAACATACTCAACAAAAAAAGCAAGAAGCCTCTCATAATACTTATTTTTATATTTCTATAATTGACAATCTTTGACCTAATGCCCAAGGGCTAAGTTTAACCAACCCATCTCTTTCCTATTTGCAACAGCACATTCTAAATCTTTACAAAAGAAGATATTATTAGTGTTAATTAATGTAAAAGGGCATTATTCACACAGAAGTTACAATGCATAACTCTAATTTTATTTGTAATTTCGTTCATTTACAGAATAAGAAAGATGCTATTATCATATTATCAAGATCAACAAATTGAAGCTGGATGTGACGAAGCGGGTAGAGGTTGTTTGGCAGGTCCGGTTTTTGCCGCAGCAGTAATTTTCCCAACGGACTATCATCATGCATTGCTCAACGATTCGAAACAGTTAAGCGAGAAAAAACGGATGGAAATGCGTCCCATTATCGAACGGGAAGCACTTGCCTATGCTGTGGCGAGTGTCTCTGCCGAAGAAATAGACCGCATCAATATTCACAATGCCAGTTATCTTGCCATGCATAAAGCTTTGAATATGCTAAAGATAAAAGCTGAATATATTATTGTGGATGGCAATAGGTTTATTCCCTACCAAACAGTCCCTCATTCCTGCATTGTCAAGGGAGATGGAAAATATCTTTCTATTGCCGCGGCTTCCATCCTAGCAAAAACTTACCGCGACGAATACATGGATACGATTGCTTCGGACTATCCTGCTTATGACTGGCTCAATAATAAAGGCTATCCGACTGTAAAGCACCGGACTGCAGTGCTTGAATATGGGGCAACACCACATCATAGAAAAAGCTTTAGAATAACTGATCCACAGCTCAAATTATTCTAAAGCTCCAAACTTTTTAAAAGAAACAGCCAATTATACGGCTGTTTCTTTTTTTGTATTCCGTAAAGAGAAATATGCTGCTGCTATTATCCCTAACCCGAGGATAATCGACGATATTAAAGTCAATAAATTCCCCATTTTGTGTGACTCGGGATCAAAGATAAATTCGACTTTATGCGTCCCTGCAGGCAACTGTAAGGCTCTTAACAAATAATCGGCGCGTATTATTGGTATTTCCTTTCCATCCACATAAGCCTTCCAGCCCTTATCGTAAAAAATCTCGGAAAATACCGCAAAAGCATCATTATCAGCAGTATATTCATACTGCATTTTATCGGGATGATAGGATATCAGTTTAATTTCGCCTGCTGTCGCCGCACTTGAAGTTTTTGCCTTGATTTCATTTTGATACTGTTGGTTCACGAAAGCTTCTTTACGCGGATCAAAAGAGCTTATTGCTTGCATTTCCTCGGCGTTTCCTTTTACAAACGTCACTTTGTCCACAAACCAGGCATTACCGGCCGCCGTGCTCCGTCTGACAATACGCTGCGATTGATTTTGAGGATCTGTCGTAATCAGGTAACGCACATTAAACATATCAAGCACGTCTTCGTTAAGCGCTCCATTGAACTGATTCTCTAAAATCTCTTGGAAACGCATCAATTTCGCCGCATGATAACCTCCTAACGATTTATGGAAATAGGATGGACGGGCATCAGCGAATGGATCGGTCGTTAGATCCAATACGCGATAACTTAGATCTTTATCCAATAAAATTAATTGATCGACCTCGCGTTGCTGGAATACCTGTTGTGTAGTCGCTCCCTTTTCCATAAACGACTTATCGTTTAAAAAGCGTTTATCCACACTCCACAAATCGAACAGGAACAAGACAAGCAATGCGCCCAATAACACCCCCTCATTAAGCTTATTCTTTAGATAAAACCAAACAAGTCCAAATGTAAGCAATACAATGACAAAGGAACGGTAAGCATCCTTGCTCGCGATATCCTTCCGATCTAGGACCAGCTGATTCACCAGCTCCGTAGCTGCAGACTTATCACCGATTTGCTGAGTGAAGGTTTCGATTAAGTTATTATGTTCGGCATTTCTGAAGTTCAAGAACAAATCCGGCATCAAACCGATCAGCAGACAAACTCCGCCAACACCGGCAAAAGTATACAGCACTTTTTTGTTCAAATTCGTAATTTCTTTGGCCCGCGTCAACAGTTCATTTACTGTCATAATAGCCATCAGCGGTACTGTGATTGAAACGAGTACCAAGATGGATTCAACGGCTCTAAATTTATTATACATTGGGAAATAGTCAAAGAATAAATCCGACACCAACGTAAAATTCTTACCAAACGACAAAAGCAATGCTAAAACTGTAGTCGTTAATATCCACCATTTGAAGCGGTTTTTAACAATGACAAGTCCCAAGATGAACAAGAAGAAAACACCAGCTCCAAAATACCAAGGTCCAGATGTAAAACGCTTATCTCCCCAATAAGTAGGCATTCCTTGGGCAATTTGACCTGCTTGAACAGTTGACATTCCGCCTTTTTCCATGAAGAATTTGGCCACATGCGACTTCTCGTCCAATTGGCCACCACTAGCGCCACCATAGGCATTGGGAATCATGAAGGTCATGGTCTCACCAACACCCTGGCTCCATTCATAAGCATATTCCTTGTCAAGCCCTTTCTCCTTTGTACTATTATTGTCCACCTTCGTGATATTCGCATGACCACGCGTACTCAGTTTACTGTACTCCCAGGTAGGCAATAAAATGGAAGAATTTACCATTAAAGCAATAATAACCGCAATTACCTGTCTGCCTGAGGCAATAAAGAATTCCTTTAGTTGTTTTTGTTTAATCGCATCGACTAATGTAAAAATGACGTATACCATCAAGGCCATTAACAAGTAATAAGTCGTCTGCAGGTGATTGACACGAATTTCCAAGGAAAGAAACAAAGCAAGCAGTACCGGCCCCCATAACTTGCTCCCACGGTAACACATGATCACCGCAGCAATTACGGGTGGTATAAAGGCGATGGCATTGGCCCTGGTAATATGGCCTGCTTCTATATAAATAAAGTTGTAGGAAGTAAAGGCTATAGCCACTGCGCCAACCGCAGCGAGCCAGGGTTTGATACGTAGTACGCTAAAAAGAAAATAGGCCCCCAATAGATAAAACAACACCGTATCCATCGGACTTGGAAAAACAAATTTGACAGCTTTCAGCACATAGGTACCAATGTTATTTTCATTTCCCTGCCAGATTTGATAGGTAGGCATCCCACCAAACATGGAATTCGTCCATAAAGGAGTCTTCCCGTCTTTGGCTTTATAATCAAACAATTCCTTTTGTCCAGCTTGTGCCTGTACCACATCAGATTGAGCAAGAGTCTTTCCCTGCCAAACGGGCGTGAAATAAAAAAATACTAGCACAATAAAGATCGCAATAACAATCAAATGTGCCGAATTTACCTTAAACCAATTTTTCATTTATCCTCTTAGGTTGTTTAAAAGTCTTAAAAGCCAAACTTAGATAAATTTGTTTTTATATACAATTATAATTACACGCAATCAATTAAACACACGTCCCTAGATCGGGAAAGAAAAAATTCCCTAGTCCTGTATTTCGCAACACGATTTTCCCACCATCTTCAATATGCTCAGCCCTTAACGATGCGTTCAGGTCCAATTTTACAAAAAAAAAGAGACTGTATCATCATTGAAATTCGTGATTGTAAAATCAGAATTTAACTTGGACATATGTTTTAATATTATCGATAGTATAAAAGAGGACCAAAATCTTAATACGTTTTGGCCCTTTTTTGTTAAATCGAAAGTAGTGTCAAAATCTCAGTTGTCATCAAACGCCAAAACTGACTGTTGATGCAGCCTCCACCCTAGGTCTATTTCATCTTAACAGCGGTCCCTGTTGCGCCGACCATCATCATCCCGCCCGTTCCAACTGTTTGGAAATCCAATCGCACGCCAACGACAGCATCAGCACCCAATGCCCTGGCACGATCCTCTAATTCACGCAATGCAGCCTCACGGGTTTCCTGAAAGGCTCGCTCATAAGAATTGGATCTTCCACCAAAAAAATCCCTAAAACCAGCCATCATATCTTTAATGGCATTCGCTCCCAGGACAACCTCCGAAGAAACTATCCCCAGATAACGATCGATCTGGTGTCCCTCGATAATACTTGTTGTTGTTAATAACATAATTTTTATTCTCCTTTTTGAATTAACTTATTGATATTAGACAATTCCCCAAAAATCACTAAGATATCTCCTTCTGCCATCACAGTTTCAGAGGTGGCAATACCTGATGCTTCCTTTTGCTCTTTGGTGATTCCGTCGTTTTTTGTCTCTGTAATTTTTACTGTTGTCAGTACGATAATTTTATAAAGGTTGGTCAGATTTGCCTCCTGTAGGGTCATACCCACATAACGGAAGGGAACCTTTGTTTCAACGATAGAATATCGATCTGAAACCTTAAACGAATCAACGATATCAATATTGTCCAACCGCATCGCCAATCGTTCAGCTGCCTCCTCCTCTGGCATAATATACTCATTGATCTCCATGGCTTCTAAAACTGTTTTCTGCAGATCAGATACGATACGACCAATGATACGTTTTACTTTTAGTTGCTTCAGGAGCGCTACCGTCATGAGAGATGCCCCCTCATCTTCTCCTATGGCGACAATTACTGCGTGGGCATCTTTTAAAGGCAGTGAAGATACAGCTTCTCGGTCTGTAGTATCCAAACAGACCGTGTGTGTGATTTTATCTTTGAGTTGCTCTACGATACTTAGATTTCGGTCTGCTCCGATCACTTCATGACCGAGTTCGGTTAGATGAACGCCCAAAGAGCGGCCGAAGTGCCCTAATCCTAAAACAATATACTTCATAACTCAAACTAAGATAAATTTATTTTATTTACAAGTTTAATTGATCGTCCGACAAAAACAGCCCCGCTTTAATTCGCTTAAATCCTTAAGCATTCAAAGGAACAAACATTTAAAACAGGATCTTTTCCTCAGGAAATATCATATTTCTGCGTGTCGTATTTTTAATAAAGGCAACCAATAACGTCAACATACCCACACGGCCGACCAACATCGTCACAACAATGATCAGTTTACCACCCATGCTTAGGGAAGGTGTAACACCTAAGCTCAATCCGCAGGTCGTATAAGCAGATAACGATTCAAAAAGTAAATCTTTCATGCTTTTGTCCGGATCGGTAAAAATAAGGACAAAAAAACTCAGCCCAACAACAAGGAATGACAATAAAATAATCGCAAAAGCTTTATTAACGGATTCGCTCGCTATTCTTCGTTTAAAAATCTCAATATATTCCTTTCCCTTTGCTAAGGAAATGATATTCATAAAGGACAGCGCCACAGTTGTCACTTTTACGCCACCGCCGGTAGATCCCGGAGAAGCACCCACCCACATCAATACCATGATCAGAAAAATAGTTGGCGCTCCGACAAAGCTCAAATCAATGCTATTATAACCCGCCGAACGCGCAGCATTTGCCATAAAAAAAGACGTTGCCCATTCGCCATCCCAGCCTTTTTCCAAAGAAAGGGTGTTCTTTCTTTCCAAAAAATAAAAGAAAAGCGTGGCTGCAACAATAATAACCCCATTACACAGCAAGACCAATTTAGAATTGAAACTAAAGCTCCAAGCTTTATGTTTGTAATTTCTCTTGGTGACCAAACGGTGATACCAGAGCAACAAGAACTCCTTTATATAGGTATAGAAGTTCAGCACAATTCCAAAGCCTAATCCTCCTAGAATAAACAAAGTGGACAGTGCCAGTTGAAATGGATAGTTGAACTTATAGGCTTCATTGGTGATTCCTCCTGACAAAATGGAGAACCCAGCATTACAGAATGAAGAAATGGAATGGAAGATCGAAAAGAAAATCATACTTCCCATATTTGGGAAATTAGTACTTTCCAAGGTCGTAAAGATTAATACTGCACCAAGAAATTCAAATAAAAGCGTAATAAATATCATAGTCAATAAGGTTTTTATGACTGAAGCTACCTTATTTTCTCCCAAAATCTCACCAAACATCAATTGGTTTTTGAATGAAAATCCACCGGAGAAAAAATAACCAAAGAAACCCGTAAATGTCATAATTCCCAATCCACCGACCTGTATCAATACGATAATAATCGTCTGACCGAACATGCTGAAGTTGGTCGAGATATCGGCCACCGACAACCCGGTTATGCAAACAGCACTCGTGGCCATGAACAGGGCATCTACAAAACTCAATGGCGCTTCTATCGTCGTGCGGGGCAGCATCAGCAGAACTGTCCCTATCATGATAAGTACAAGAAAGCTAATAACAAACAGTATGGTAGGATTAAAATAAAAATTATCGAAAAAGAGGGTACTTTTAGAAAGTTCAGCAATAAAAATAATATAGATACCCAAGTAAATCCATTGTTCGCGCGCAAAAACAGAAAGGGCATCGATACCCGCAAAACGGGCAACCAGAATAAAAATAAAGTAAATCAGGATGAGTAGCCCTGAGTAATGTTCAACAGCAATTTTTTTCAGTGCATAGATGGATGATGATTCCCGCAATGCAATCATAAAGAAAAGGACGAAAAATAGGTAATGAATCGTTTTCCCAAGCAGTATACCTAATACGGGGTCTGTTACATACCCTACATTGAAAATAACAATCACAGCACAAATCATGCTGGCATAAAACATGATCTTATCTACAAGACCGTTTTTATATTTGAAAACAAAGCGAACAAAACTTAATATCGAATCTACCATTATAAACCGCAAACTAAGATAAATTTGCCTTTATTCAAAAATCTATCTATTTCTTCTTCATGTACGTGCGATAATTTCACGTGAAACGGAAGTCGCTACCACTTTTCTCCACTTCATTTCAGACAATCTTCTCTAGCTTCCGGGATTTTCTTTCTCTAATTCTTTTTCGGCTTTTTCTCGATCCCGTTTTCGCTTTTCTTCTATTTTGGCGGCCGCTTTTTCTTCTTCTTCTTTTTCTTCTTTTAACAATTCCTCAGCGGTTTTATGCTTCTTAAATATCCCTGAGAATAATTTCTTCGCTTTTTCGACACCACTTACCACCTTTTCAACCCGATCCGCTGTATTCATCAATTTTGCCTCCCGTTCAGGCCCCAAACCAACACATTGTTTAATTCCCATGAGCAAACTTTGCCACATCGCCTTGAAAAAAGGATGATAAGGATCCCGATGCTTATTGATATGACCAACAGTGTATTTACCATACAGATCCGGATTGCCAGGATTAAACAACACCTGATTAACCATAAATGAAAGAAATCCCTTCTTTTCCCTACGTCCATCGTCCCCTGTTTCGGAAAGAATATTGACTTTCAGATCGTTGTAGTCCATTTTAAATGTACCCTTGCTCCGGTAATCATTCGCCCAAACATCAAATACGATCCGTTTCAGATTACCAGATTTAACTTCAACGTTCAGCAGTGGTCGGATCATTTTATTGACAACCGTTAAATCCATCTGGCCAAGACTGCCTTTATAAGTATAAGCTCCCACTTTGGAAGTCATATCAAAAACAAAATTGGTGAGTAACTTGCCCGAGTTCATAAAATTGGTGCTCAGGTTAGCACGCATCAGCTTTTGTTTGAGCAATTTTGTTGAATCATTCGTTACATTCAGAATTGTGCCATAAGTATGATCAAAAGTAATGGTTCCAATCTGACTGTATTTGTCGCTCATTTCGGAATAAGAAATACCAATATTATCCAAAAAAATCGAATCAATTCCTAACCGGGTCGACATTTGCATCAATTTCATATGGGGAGCATTTCCGATCTGACGCGTAGCAGCGCCCTTGTAATGTTTATCACTATAAATCGAAAGCTTCCCATTTTTTAAGAATGCTTTCTGCGCATACACCTTCTTATCCCGGGAAAGCTGCCCAAAATTAAATTCTGCTAATTGCAGGGTATCCATTTTAAAAACCACATAACTTCCTCCTTTCCCTTTCTTTCTATAATAAGCGGCCTTGTTTAGCGTCGGTTGGTAAGCAACTTTAGTCATAAGGACGTTCCGGTCCTTGCTATTGATCTTAAGTTTATCAAAATCAACTTTATAAAAGCCGTCTGGAGTTTTATAGGTAAAACCAGGGACTTCTATATCAATCATCTTCGTGTGATAAAAACGTTGTTTGTCTTGTTCAGAAGTTGAATCAATAAGAACATCATCAATTCGCACTTTTACTTTTTTTACTTCAAAGTCTTGCTGTACGCCCTTTTGTACCTGCGTATATTTAAAATCAATATCATTCAAGTTGACCGCTTCAACATGGATCTTTTTTAGATTTTCCTTTATTTTCTCATATAATGCCTTTTTAGGGCCGTGACTCACTGTATCGTTATAACGGTGTACTTCATTGATTACATGGATTGTCGGTGTATCTACAGTAATATCGTGCAAGAAAAGCTCTTTGTCCATCAACACCTTACGAATACCAAAGCTTTTGATCTTAAGCTTGTTGATAGTAATCTCGAAACGATTGTCAGGAGCCTTTTCCATCCGTTCCAATTTCTTATACACTAAACTATCTGGAATTAAATGAAGATTTTCAATCGTTAGATTGCCAAGAGCCAAATTAACATGGATATCATCATAATGAACAGTATATAAACTATCCGTCGCCTGCAAAACTAGTTGCTTAATTTTGGTATCCAATAAAGGCTTCCACTTATTGCTAAAATACCAGATGCTTCCAGTCAAAGCCAGAAGAATAAACACAACAATACCAATGATCCACTTAAAAATAGGCTTCATAAAGTCACAATCTCTTTGTAATTTAGTCTTTATTTTATTGAATAACAAACCATATTAACCCGGTTTTGTTTCAAATACTATTAAATAATGCAAATATGCAGCTCCGAATACGACTTTTTTTATTTCTCGTGCCTTTTTGGCTACTTCTACTCAGTTCTTGTTCAAATTCAAAACCCGAAACAGGCTTCTATTTTTGGAAAACAGTATTTCAGCTTGACACTGTAGAATATCGTGCACTAAAGGAGGTTGCTGCTAAATCCATATATACACGCATTATGGATATAGACTTTGACCCTTCTGGTGTTCAGGCTGTGCCCGTTAGCCCCATTACCTTCTCCCAGCCAGTCCCTCAAGAACATGCGTTAATACCAGTTGTATTTATCAATCAACGCATTTTTTCTGAAATGGACAGCTTAGAGATAAGAGCCCTAGCCAATAAAATTGTTCCATTTGTCTCTGCAAAAATTAAACAAGCTGGCAAAGAAGAATTTAATGAATTACAATTGGATTGCGACTGGACGCAATCCTCGCGTGACAAATTCTTTTATTTGCTCAAATATATACAGGAATTACCAGCCTTAAAAGGGATTGTAGTAAGTTCAACGTTAAGGTTGCATCAAGTAAAAAACACCGTCACAAGCGGTATCCCACCAGTCAAAAAAGTGGCTTTAATGTGCTATAACATGGGCAACCTACGTCAGTTTGGAAATCAGAACTCTATCCTGAATCAACAGGACATAAAGACCTATTTGGGTGGTCCACTACGCAATTATCCTTTGGAAATGGATATCGCACTTCCCCTATTTCAATGGTTTGTAGTTTTTAGAAACAATAATTACATCGGTATTTCAAAGCATATCAGTGAACAGGATATCAATAATACAACCCTATTCACCCATAATCCGAACAGTAATTTATATATTTTAACTGTCGATCTCCCCAAAGCAAACCTCAAAAAAGGAGATGTCGTACGCTTTGAGAAAGTAACACAAAACGATCTTTTACAAACGGCAAAATTTTTGAGGGGAGAATTGAAAGGGAAAAAACATCAGCTTATTTTTTATCATTTAGACCAAGCTACATTAGCAAATCATGGCAATGCCGAGTTACAGGAAATTATTCGTGCTTTCTAGCACTACACTTGCATTCTTCTTTGGAGAAATTGCAGCCAATATCGCATGTGGTCCTGAAGTTGACCCTTATGATAACCAGACGACTTACTATCTTCCGAATCTTGAAGACAATGGGTTTTCGGCATTTCAATACATTCCTTACCAATTTTTATATACTGAAGAAGCTCCGATCAAAGAAAGTCGCGTCAATAGCGAAGCTTGGGCAAAGCACTTAGGATCAGGTGTAAATACAAAAGATATCGAACACTTGATGTACCAAAGCGATTCCGCAACATCTAATCTGGTCAGTAATCAACAAAAATCATCCTGGGGCAATCTTCCTGACTCCATCAAGGGAAATACATTTTTACGAACCTTAATTGATGGTAAACATGAGCCTGAACGCGCCTACTTTGTTTTCACAAAAAAACAAGAGCCTATTACAAATGTTCAGCATAATTACTGGGATCCCGATACACGGAATTTTAAAGAAATCCTCCAATACGCCCAACTGGCTGAAGAGCAGATCAACAAGCATAAAAAAAACAGTTTCCTCTTTGTGCGCTACGCCTATCAAGCTGCTCGCTTATATTTATTCGGACAGGAATATGCTAAAAGCATCGCTGTCTATGAAAAATATTTACAGCCGATCAAAGGGAACGAAGCAATCTTAAATTGGGCACTTTCCAACTATGCTGGAGCTGTCCGTAAAAATGGGGATGGTGCAAAAGCCGCCTATTTATTCGCTAAGCTATTCACAGCCAGTCCGGAAAGACGTGTTTTAGCCTACTCAAACTTTCATTATATCACAGCTTCTGACACTGAAATTTTTCAATATGCAGCCAATGATGCGGACAATTTTAATCTAAACGCCATTATCGGCTTCGGTACAGGTGATCGCACCATGAAATATCTAGACGCCTGTTACAGGCTTGACCCCGCTAACACCATTAATGCCGTTTTGCTAGGAAGAGAAGTAAACAAAATAGAAGGCGATATGAACGAGTCTTTTTATATCGGCTATGGAGAAAATTACAACTATTATTCCCGAAACGAGAATAAAAACACTGTTAAACAGCACTTGGATTCCCTTCGGAGTTTTGCTTTAAACCTCTATCAGGACAAAAAATACATTCAGCCACAACTCGGGCTAATTACAGCAGCCTATTTAAGCTGGATGAATAGAGAAAATGAACAGGCAAAAAAATATCTTGTCCAAGTAAAAGAAAATGAATTGAATCCTAGGTTGGGCGATCAATATCAGATTACTGTGTTGCTTACACAGTTAGCCGACTGGCAAACCAGCAAACAGATTGATCAACCAAAGCTGGTCAAAACATTAACATGGCTAGAGGAGAAAGCTAAACAGGATGGCAAAAACTCAAGCAACAGAAAGGAATGGAGCTATAGTGCTTTCGAATACAGCAATTATAGTCTAATCGCCAGAAACATCCTTCAAAATCTCGTCGTCAAACATTATCTTAGCACACAAGATACGGCCATGGCGAGTTTAGCAGCTGTGAAAGCCGATATCTTCTACAATTATGGCGTCGCTAAGGATTCTCTCGAAGACAACATGCAATGGTCAACCATGCATTTTTGGGAAAATAGTCTCACACCTAAAACATTATTGAAAATAAGAGCTTTATTGTCTGACAATACACAACAAAACACATTATCCCGGTTTTTACTGGAAGATATCAAACATTTTAATAGAGATTATCTGACAGAGCTTTTAGGTACTGCCTATTTACGGGAATTAGATTTCCAAAAAGCAGCGACAACACTGCAGGCACTTCCTAAGAACCATAACATAAAGAAAATAAAGAATTGGTATGAAGATGAAACGGATGTTATACCCAATCCGTTTATCGTTACCGTCAATGACTATCCCAAGAAATACGGAAAAGAGAATACAACGAAGCTAAAATATGCAGAGCGCATGGCGCGACTGGAAAACGCAATAAAAAGCGAAAAAAACAATCAGAAAAAAGCCGATTATTACTTTCAGATGGCTACGGGAATTTATCAGACCAGCACCTACGGAAATGCCTGGTCATTAGTTTCCTACGATTGGTCATCCACGGATAGTCATGCCACCTCAATACTACACTGGCAGCGGAATTATTTACAGACAAAATCAGCAAAACAATGGTATGGCAAAGCACGTTCACTAAGCTCAGATAAAGAATTTAAAGCCAAATGTACATTTATGCTTGCAAAATGCGAACAGAAAGATTTTGTTTATACAGAGGACACACGCTGGAAATATTATGATTCTCCATTGAAAAATCCGTTCTATCGCTTTTCGCTGCAGAATAAGTACTTTAGGGAACTTAACACACAGTATAAGGACACACCATTTTTCAATACCGCTTCAAGGGAATGTACTTATCTAAGAGATTATATGAATCTTACACAAGCCTTAAAATAAAGACGCTCTTTCCTTTAAATAAAGAAAGGCCTCCAAATGTGTGGAAGCCTTTCTTTATTATGCTCTACTATCTTCATTATGATACATACTGAGATAACTATCGTAACGGGATGATTCAATCTCGCCTTCCTCGACCGCTTCCATAATGACACATCCCGGTTCGTTGATATGTCGACAGTTATTGAACCGGCATTGGTTCATCAACGCACGCATCTCAGGGAAAAAGTGAGACAGTTCTTGTTTTTCGATATCTACAATTCCCAATTCGCGAATGCCGGGCGTATCAATCAGTTTACCCCCAAATGGTAAATCAAACATCTCCGCAAATGTAGTTGTATGCTTCCCTTTATCAGACCAATCCGAAATTTCACCGGTTTTCAAACCATATTCTGGTACAATAGCATTAATCAACGTAGATTTGCCGACACCGGAATGCCCCGAAACCAATGTAATCTTATCCTGAAGCAATTCCTTAACAACATCGATATTCTTTCCTGTCAACGCCGAAACCTCGTAGCATGGATAACCTATCCGTTCATAAATGGCTTTATACTCGGCCAATATCTCTAGGCCCTCATCGCTAAAAAGATCGAGTTTATTAAAAATAAGCACTGCCGGTATGCTATAAGCTTCAGTGGTTACCAAAAAGCGATCGATAAAACCCAGGGACGTTGGAGGAGAAGCTAAAGTAACCACCAGAAAAGCCTGATCTAAGTTGGCACCGATAATCTGCGTTTGTTTGGATAAATTGACCGACTTTCGAATAATATAATTGCGGCGGGGTTCCAATTCACGAATGACAGCACTTTCAAGATCCGGTTCCACATCGAAATGTACCCAATCTCCCACGGCCACAGGGTTGGTTGTTTTAATTCCTTTGGTACGAAATTTTCCTTTAATCCGGCAATCATATCGCTTTCCGTCTTCGCCCAAAACCTGATACCAGCTACCCGTGGACTTTGTTACCAATCCTCTCATAGAACCTCTTGCATTAAATGTGTCATAGCACAAAAATCGTAAAAATTTATTAAACTTACGGTTTGATGAATTTCTTACCTTTGTAAGAAGACTAAAATTCAATTTTGTGAAAAAACTATTTCTTTTAGATGGAATGGCTCTTATATATAGGGCATATTTTGCATTGAGTAAGACCCCACGTATCACCTCGACAGGGTTGAATACCGGGGCAATCATGGGATTTACCAATACGCTATTGGAGGTATTGAAAAATCAGCAACCTTCTCATATAGCGGTAGTGTTCGATACAGCTGCACCCACAGCACGCCATATTGAATTTGAAGCCTATAAAGCACATCGCCAACAAATGCCCGAAGATCTTTCGGCTTCTATTCCATACATTTACCGCCTGATTGAAGGATTCAATATCCCGATAATTACCATGGACGGTTATGAAGCCGATGATATCATCGGAACATTGGCCAAAAAAGCGGAGCAAGAAAACTTTCAAGTCTACTGTATGACACCCGATAAAGATTTTGGTCAACTTGTTTCTGACAATATTTTTATTTACAAGCCCGCCCGTATGGGTAATGGAGCCGAAGTACAGGGAGTGAAAGAAATCCGAGAAAAATGGGAAGTCACTGATGTCTGTCAGGTCATTGACATTTTGGGGCTATGGGGTGATGCAGTAGATAATATCCCAGGAATTCCTGGCATTGGAGAGAAGACCGCAAAGAAATTAGTGCAAGAATTTGGTTCAGTTGAAGGAATAATAGCCAATGCCGATCAGCTTAAAGGCAAAATGCGTGAAAACGTCGAAAATTTTGCAGAACAGGGATTGATCTCAAAAAAATTAGCGACAATTCTATTGGACGTCCCCGTTGAGCTTGACGAAAAAGCATTGGAACTTGAAGACCCAAATAAAGATATTCTCGAGCCCCTCTTTGCTGAGTTGGAGTTTAGAACGCTTGGAAAAAGAGTTTTTGGAGATGATTTCTCCATACTTGAAAAGAATAGCCCTTTGAGCGGACAAATGGATTTATTCGCTGTACAAACGACAACGGTAACAACGACTACAGATATCGCAATAGAAGTTTCTAATGAAAATATCGCCTTAAAAAACATTCATAATACCGCGCACGAATACACTCTAATTGATACGACCGAAGAACAAGAAAAGCTTGCCAAGGAGCTTGCGGCAAAGGAGAGCTTTTGTTTTGATACTGAAACAACAGGATTAGACGCAAACCTTGCTGATGTTGTTGGACTCTCCTTTTCATTTGAAACGGGAAAAGCATACTATATTCCCACGCCAGCAAATCGGGAAGAAGCACAGCGCATCGTCAACATTTTTAAACCTGTACTGGAAAATCCAGCAATTGAAAAGATCGGTCAAAATATCAAATACGATATCTTATTATTGGCCCGATATGGCATTAAAGTTCAGGGGACTCTATTTGATACCATGTTGGCGCATTACCTCATTGATCCCGATACAAGACACGGAATGGATGTACTCGCTGAAAACTATTTAAATTACAGCCCTGTTTCAATTACCGAGCTCATTGGCGAAAAAGGAAAAAAGCAAGGTAATATGCGTGATGTCGAATTCGAGCAGATCAAAGAATATGCGGCCGAAGATGCGGATATTACACTGCAGCTTAGAAACATATTTCAGCCTCTTTTATTGGAAACCGACACGTTACAATTAGCCCAGGAGGTTGAATTTCCACTTGTCTATGTATTAGCAGAAATAGAACGGAATGGCGTAAAGATTGACGTCCCTGCTTTAGGTGAATTTTCTAAAACCTTAGAACAGGATATTCGGAATCTCGAAGACTCTATATTTGAAAAAGCGGGAGTTAACTTCAATATCGCCTCGCCAAAACAGTTAGGTGAAGTATTATTCGACAAGCTCCAATTGGATCCGAAGGCAAAAAAAACAAAAACCGGGCAATATAAAACTGGCGAAGATGTTTTATTGGCGTTGGCACATAAATCGGATATCGTTCAGGACATTTTGAATTTTAGGCAATTACAGAAATTAAAATCCACTTACGTAGATTCATTGCCCGAATTGATCAATCCAGAAACTGGCCTCATCCATACGTCCTACAATCAGGCTGTTGCCGCAACAGGCCGTTTGAGCTCCACCAACCCAAATCTGCAGAATATCCCGATCCGGACGGAAAGAGGACGGGAAGTGAGAAAAGCATTTATTCCCCGCTCAGCGGACAATGTGATCTTATCCGCCGATTATTCGCAGATCGAATTACGCCTGATTGCGGAATTGAGTAAAGATCAGAATATGATGGAAGCTTTTAGTCAAGGTCATGATATCCATCGCGCTACGGCAGCGAAAGTTTATAACATGGCTTTCGACGAAGTAACTTCCGAACAACGACGCAATGCGAAAGCAGTTAACTTCGGAATTATTTATGGTCAATCCGCCTTTGGTCTATCCCAAAATCTAGGTATTTCACGGAAAGAAGCAACGGACATCATTAATGAATATTTCAATCAATATACGGGGATCAAGAAATATATGAGTGATGCCGTTGAATTTGCCAAAGAGAAAGGGTACGTTGAAACAATTTTAAAGCGCAGACGTTATTTGAGAGATATTAATTCTGCAAATATGACCGTTCGCGGATTTGCTGAACGAAATGCAATCAATGCACCGATTCAAGGCTCAGCAGCAGATTTAATCAAGATTGCCATGATTGCGATACAAAAGGAAATCGAACAACAGGGACTCATAGGTAAAATGATTATGCAGGTGCATGATGAGTTGGTATTTGATGTTCCGACGCAAGAAGTGGAAGTTTTTAAAACCATTATTCTGGACAAAATGACAAATGCGATAAAAACAACTGTACCGTTGGTCGTTGAAATCGGAGAAGGTAAAAATTGGCTTGAGGCACATTAATTTTTGTTATGACTAGAACATTCATTTATATTCTGTTATTATTATCCTCGTTGTACTTTAAACCTATCCAGGCGCAAGAAGATAAACCTGTATTTTACGAAAAATTAGATCAGGGATTAATTCGTTTCTATTTTGATAAATATTATTATCTGGCAGCAAAAGATTGCGAATTCAAAACAATTGAACGCGTAAGCAAATTTGATTTCACAAAGCAAATTTTCGAAGGGGAATTTCGTGATTTTGCCCCCAATGGCAATCGCTTGCTTATCGGAAACTATAAGGATGGTAAAAAAGAGGGCCTATTTCAAGCTTTTCACCCAAATGGCGTGCTGAAATGGGAAATAAATTTTAAAGACAACTACCCTATTGGCGATTGGAAATATTATTATCCTGATGGGAAGCCATTATTGACAGTCAGCTACGGCGATTTTGGATATTTCATCAAAGATTATTGGGATAACCGGGGGAAACAGGAAGTCGTTAATGGTGAGGGCAACTACGAGTTTGCAATACCATTCGAAGGCTTTACCGAATTTGGTTATGATTTTTATTTGCGCAAAGGGAAAGTAAAAGCTGGTAAACCACAAGGGAATTGGAACACCTACTTTTATAATGTAGGACAGCAGCCGATTTATGCAATGACACAACGGTTTGTTAATGGACAAATTACGGTTACCTACGATGACAATGGAGAGCTTCCAAACGAAGATTTTCAGTCGTTAAGTATTCTTCCCTACGATTATTTCGTTCGTGCAGAATTACTAAACAGTAAATCCTGTAGTTTTGATGACTTCTCAAATTTCTATGCGTTTCTTGCCAAACGTTTTACTGATGGAATCAATAAAAGCGGAATCGCAGTTACCAATCAATTAAATTTCTCTTATGAAGTTGAGGTGAAAAAAACAGGAGCAGCCAATATGCGAAGCCTCAAGCTCAATGTAGATTCTAGTAATGAAAATTACCATAATATTTTGAACCGGATTGCGAAAGGTATAGATTTTTATTTTCCAACCTATAAACAAGATCAACCTCAGGACGATACGATTAAAGTTTCCGGAAGTATTGCCACAGCAAGTGATGGAAAGGTCTATACGCATTCAATTAAAATTGAAAGACAAATCGACAATTCGAGTAAATAATTATCTTTGCAGAAATAAATAGATATGAAATTCCATAAAGAAGGATATACCACCTTAGCGATTGCTATACTTTTTATCTTTATCATCAATGCCGTTGCGGATTATTATGATGCTTCACAGTATGTAAAATGGTTTATTTATGCCCTTTCAGCATTCCTGCTCATCACTGTTGTCCAGTTTTTTAGAAGTCCCAAGAAAGTCGTTAGTCCACAAGATGGTACAATCTTATGCCCTGCAGATGGAAAAGTTGTGGTTATCGAAGAGACCGAAGAAAACGAGTATTTTCACGATAGAAGGATACAGGTCTCTATTTTCATGTCTCCCGTCAATGTCCATGTGAATCGAAATCCCATTAGTGGTCTGGTCACTTTTTTCAAATACCATCCAGGGAAATTTTTGGTTGCCTGGCATCCAAAATCCTCTACAGATAATGAAAGAACGACTGTAGTGGTGAAAGATAAAGAAGGAAGAGAAGTTCTCTTTCGTCAAATCGCCGGCGCATTAGCCCGCCGCATTGTTTGGTACGTAAAGGAAAATGACCAGGTTGTGCAAGGCAACGAGTTCGGTTTTATCAAATTTGGTTCGCGTGTCGATCTGTTTCTACCACTAGGAACAGAAATCAATGTGAATATTGGCGATAAAGTTACTGGGGCCAAGACCATTATCGGAAAATTTTAACAATTTATTAATACCATAATAAGTAACTTAGGCTCCAATTAGGAGCCTTTTTTATTCAACAGATGAATTTTAGACAATTATTACTGGCAAACTCCGCTGGCGTTGGTATCGCAATATCCACCATCAGCTTTTATTATAAACATGATCTTCAGACCGCGCTGATTATATTTTTTGTTGCGCTGGTAGTGTGCTTTCTTCTATTCAATTATCTTTTCGAGAAATACATCTATCGCCGTCTCAATACCATGTATAAGCTCATTCACAACCTCAAACTTGGCAAGGATCTTAAAGATGCAATTGGTGAACATGTCAGTGAAGATCCCATTACAGATGCCGAAAATGATGTAAAAGCCTGGGCAAAAGATAAAAAAAATGAAATTGAACAATTAAAATCTCAGGAGAAATTTCGGCGTGAATTTCTATCCAATATCTCACATGAGTTCAAAACTCCCCTGTTTGCCACCCAGGGTTACATCGAAACCCTGCAAGACGGATTAATGGAAGAGGATATGGAAATGGCAAAAAATTTCTTGGATAAAGCTGCCCGCAATCTTGATAGATTGAATTACCTCATTCAAGATTTAGATGAAATATCCAAACTGGAATCCGGAAAGATGGTCTTGAACATTGAAAAATTTGACATCGTAGACCTAATCAAAGACACCTCCTATTCATTGGAAGACAAAGCCAAACAGCACAATATCAAAATCGAGTTTAAGCCTAAGGCCGGCACACCGCACTGGGTCAAGGCCGATCGCAATAAAATACATCAGGTGCTCTATAATCTGATAGACAATTCCCTCAAATATGGGAAGGAAGGTGGTACCACAAAAATCAAAATTTTCCCACTATTTGAGCAGGTGCTCATTGAAATCACTGACGATGGTTATGGCATTGAAGAAAAAAATCTGAGCCGCGTATTCGAGCGATTCTTCCGAACAGACAAAAGTCGATCAAGAGATATTGGCGGATCCGGCCTAGGCCTCGCTATTGTAAAACATATCATCGAAGCCCATCAACAGAACGTCAACGTACGTAGTACTGAGGGAATTGGAACTACTTTCGGCTTTACTTTGCAAAAAGTTCAAACAGGAGATTAAACAATTGATGACACTTTTGTGTTTAAACAAAACCAATGTTAACATTAACTTAACATTAGGGTGTTACTTTTGCAAAAATAAATTTAAGATATGTCTTTAAATAGCATTTTTCAATACTTCGTTCCAAAGGACAAAAAATTCTTTCCTTTGTTTGAACAGGCAGGCAACAATTTGATCGAAATGTCTCAATTGTTAAAAGATATTGTTAACTCAAACAATCCGGAGAAGAAGAAGGAGTTCACACGCAAGATGGAAGACCTGGAGCATAGAGGCGACAACATCACTCATCAAATTCATTTGGAACTAGGTAAAAATTTCATTACACCTTTTGATCGCGAAGATATACACTCTTTAGCAAGTTCATTGGACGATGTAGCAGACTTTATCCATGGCGCTGCCAACAGAATGGATTTATACAAGGTTGAAAAAGCAACAGAGCCGATGATCGAAATCGCGGATCTCTTGGTAGAAGCTACTGAGCATGTCTCAAAAGCAATCCACGAACTTCGTGACTTAAAAAACATTCGCAATATTACTGATTCGTGCGTACGTATCAATAGTGTTGAAAACAAAGCAGACTATATTTTTGACAAAGCGGTGGCTGATCTTTTTGAATTTGAAAAAGATGCGATCTCATTGATCAAACACAAAGAGGTATTATCCGCAATGGAAGACGCAACAGACAAATGCGAGGATGTTGCTAACGTCTTAGAAAGCATTCTAGTTAAAAACGCATAATCATTCGATCATTAGTGCATAAAAATTCTACGAGATTATGATGTCAACATTACTCGTTGTTGTGATTGTCCTAGCAATTGCATTTGACTACATCAATGGATTCCATGATGCCGCCAACTCAATTGCGACAGTTGTATCAACAAAAGTTCTCACACCGGCAATGGCTGTATTATGGGCTGCCATATTCAACTTTGCTGCTTATTTCTACTTTACAGACCATAAAGTAGCCAACACCATTGCCAAAACGGTATTGGAAGAATATATTACCCTTGAGGTTATCTTTGCAGGCTTGCTCGCAGCAATTGGCTGGAACTTGTTTACTTGGTACTACGGAGTACCATCGAGTTCATCACATACTTTAATTGGAGGTTTCGCGGGATCAGGAATGGCCTACGCCTTTATTCTAGGAGCAGATCCTATTCATGCCATTAATATCGATGCGACTTTAAAAATTATTGCTTTCATCGTTCTGGCACCAATCATAGGTATGACTATATCCATTATCATTACGCTCATAGTAATCAACTTAGCGAAAAACTCCCGTCCTAGTGTTGCCGAAAAATGGTTTAAAGTATTACAGTTGGTTTCTTCGGCGGGTTTGAGTTTTGCCCATGGTGGTAATGATGCCCAAAAGGTAATGGGAATCATTCTTGTTGCTATGGTTGCCGGAGGTTATATGGAAAATACTGAACATATGCCTGAATGGATTCCTTTGACTTGTTACGCAGCAATTGCAGCTGGAACAATGAGTGGTGGTTGGAAAATTGTAAAAACAATGGGCACAAAGATCACAAAAGTGACACCATTAGAAGGCGTCTGCGCTGAATCTGCAGGGGCTGTAACATTAGGGATAACAGAACATTTCGGTATCCCAGCTTCAACTACACATACGATTACTGGTGCTATTATCGGTGTCGGCGTTGTTAAGCGTGTTTCAGCGGTTCGTTGGGGCGTTACCATTAGTCTATTATGGGCCTGGATATTAACGATACCAGTATCTGCGCTCCTTGGTGGGCTATCACTAGTTATCGTACATTATTTACTTTAGAAAGAATTTCTTAATTTTTTTCTTAAAGCTATTGAAATAAAACAAAAATTTGGTACTTTCGTATCGGATTTTTGTTTTGTTGTTTCACATTAAATACTTAATTTAGTACGAAATATGACGAAAACAAAAATTTAACATAATTTTAAGACTTTGGCACGGCAATTGTACTGTTCCAAGTGTTAATACAAGTGAATTTAAAATTGAAAACAATTAAAATTAATAATAACCTTAAAAACAAGAGTATGAACTATTCTATACATTAGTTGCCGCTTTAGGTTTCGCTGATACAGCACAAGCTCAACAAGTATTCGGTGGTAGATCACAATACAGAACTTGGTCTATCGGAGTTCAAGGTGGTATCACAACACCAAATAACGTAATCGGTGGTGGTAACGCTTTTGGTCAAAAAGTTGGTTACTTCCAAAATAAAGTTGGTGAGTACTATGGTTTGACAGTACGTAAACAATTCTCTCACCTATTCGGTTTGGAAGTTGAAGCAAACCGTGGTAAGATCAAAACTTACAATCACGATTTATCAGGCCCTAAAGCAGAAAACAGTTTAGGTGCTCGTTCAGTGGAAACTAGTGTAAACTGGGCAGCTAGCTTAAATGGCGTATTCCAATTGGGTACTATCGATTTCCTAAGAAGAGAAAATGCTGTTAACTTCTATGCTAAAGTTGGTTTAGGTGCAATGGCTTACAATCCTGTTCAATATGCAAACAACGATTTCTCAGGAACAGTTGTTTATGATAACTCGGGTAAATGGGGTGAAGGCGTTATTGGTGACCGTGACAAAAGCGATGAAGGCCGTGATAACAAATTGACAGCATTTGTCCCTGTAGGTGTTGGTGCTAAATTTAAATTATCTGAAGTAGTTGCCTTGAACTTAGGTTACACAATGAACTTCACGGATGATCAAATCTACGGTCCAGCTCGTCAGTCATCTTACAAAGGTAAATTCTCTTCAGTAATGGCTGGTTTAGAGTTCACTTTAGGTTCAAAAGACAAACAAAACTTGACTTTTGCTAACCCAGTTGCTACAATGTATGATGAATTGAAAGATCCTTCTTTGAGAAACGAAGTTGAAGCATTGAAACAACGTGTAAGCACTTTGGAAGGTACTGTTAACACTTTAAGCGCTGATGCTGATGGTGACGGCGTATCTGATAAATTCGATAAATGTCCTAACACGCCAGCTGGTACTCCAGTAGATGGTTCAGGATGTCCGATCAAATTCCCAGAGCCGGTAGCTGAAAACGTTACTGCTAACGGTTACTATGCTCCAATTCAATTCGAATTTGACAGCTCAGTATTGAAAACTTCTTCTTACTCAACTCTAGACAAATTGGCTAAAGAAGTACGTGATAACAATTCATCTGTAACTTTAGATGGTTATGCATCTGCTGAAGGTACAGAAGCTTACAACATGACTTTGTCTAAAGACCGTGCTAACTCTGTAAAACAATATTTAGTAAATGCTGGTGTTTCTTCATCAAGCATCACTGCTAACGGTTACGGAGAGGCTAACCCAGTTGCATCTAATTCAACTGAAGAAGGTCGTGTTCAAAACCGTCGTGTTGAGATCAAAAAATAATCGTATATAATTTATACCATTATATTTAAAAGCCGGCTCTGGAGCCGGCTTTTTTATTTTGACAGTATTTATCCTTAACTTTGTGGATGATATCTAATTTGTGGAAAAGTTAATCCATAAAATTAGAGAAGAAATTAGTATTTTGATTTAAGGAATAAAATACTGGTTTTAAACTTTTGAAAATGGAAGAGGATTTTGAATTTGAAAACCCCGAAGAAAGAAAAATCTCGGTGGACCGATATGAGGAAATGCTTCGAAACGAGGATCAGTATTTTTTTGACTCCAAGGCCTTCGAAGGAATTATTGACTATTACGCTGAAAAAAACGACCCTGTAAAAGCACTACAAGTAACAGAATTTGCGATTAGCCAACATCCTTTTGATATCACTTTTCTGTTAAAGCAAGCTCAATTGTTTTCAACAATTCAGCAATATCAGAATGCGCTGGCGGCGCTGGACAAAGCTGAGCTATTGGAAGCTTCAGAAGGCGATATATTTTTGATTAGAGGCGGAATTTTAGGAAGCATAGGACAGTTTGATGATGCATTAGAACAGCTATTTAAAGCCTTACCTTTATTAGACAATAAGGATGAAGTCTATTTTCATATAGCGATGATTTTCCAAGCCCAAATGGATTATGACAAAGCCATTGTTTATTTAAAGAAAGCGCTTGAACTTAATATGGACTATCAGGAGGCGCTCTATGAACTAGCGTATTGTTATGACGTGCTTGATAGACAAGAAGAAAGCATATCCTTCTATAAAAAATATATAGACTCAGACCCTTATTCGTATTATGCCTGGTATAACTTAGGCAACTCCTATCATAAAATCGGCAAATTCGAAGCGGCGTTGGATGCTTATGATTATGCCATATTGATCAAAGAGGATTTTTCATCAGCTTATTTCAACAAAGGAAATGCGCTCGTCAATTTAGATCGTTACCAGGAGGCCTTAGACGTTTATAAACAAACCTTCGAATATGAGCAGCCTAGCGCAGATACTTACTGTGCAATCGGCGAATGTTATGAAAAGTTGGAACAGATGGAAGAAGCTCGAAACTATTATAAAAAAGCAGTGAAATTGGATGCTGAGTTAGCGGATGCATGGTTTGGTATCGGAGTTACCTTGGATTTTGAAGAACGTTATTTTGAATCTCTTCATTTCTACAAAAAAGCATTAGAACTAGAAGACACAAATCCCGACTATTGGTTTGCTATTGCAGATGCACGTTATAAATTGCAACAAATTGATCAGGCTGAAGAGGCCTACAAAAAAGTAGTAGCATTGAATCCATCTGATATAGATGCCTGGCTCGATTACTCATCCATTTTATTTGAGCAGAGCAAAGTTGATGAAGCTATCAATGTTATGTCCGACGCAATTACCCAAAACCCGCAAGCAGCAGAATTGTACTATCGTGTAGTCGCTTATTTATTCGCCAATGGACAATATAATGAGGCTTTAAACTTCTTAGAATTAGGCTTAGCGACGAATCCAGAAAAACATTACATTCTCTTTGATTACCTTCCTCAATTACAGGGGAATCAAATTATTACTGAAATCGTAAAAAAATATACAAAGCCAAAAGATTAAAAAATATATCTGCAGGCAATCACAAAGATTACCTGCAGGTATAAAATCCGATACAATTACATTAAGAAGCTTGTAACCCAAAGACGTAGTAAACCCTCCGATGAAAAAATTAGGTTTGATAGGATACCCTTTAGGGCATTCTTTTTCCAAGAAATATTATTTAGGGAAGTTTGAGAAAGAAAATATCCAGCATATAGATTATGAGCTATATCCGATTGAACGCATAGCAGAGTTTCCATCAATTTTTATGAATAAGGACTTCTATGGCGTTAATGTAACCATCCCCTATAAGATAGAAGTCATGGATTATTTGAACGAACTGTCAGAAGAGGCTAAAGCCATACAGGCTGTAAATTGTATCCGCATCACCCATCTTGCGGATGGTAGCGCCTATCTTAAAGGTTACAATACAGATGCATATGGTTTTGAAGCATCATTAAAACCTCTTTTGAAAGAACACGACAAAAAGGCTTTAATTTTGGGAAACGGTGGTGCTGCAAAGGCAGTTATGTATGCTTTCGATCAATTAAACATCACATACAAGCTCGTCAGTAGAACAAAGCAAGCAGACAACTACACCTATGATGAATTAGATGCATCAATTTTAGCAGAACACACAGTAATTGTAAATTGCTCACCCGTTGGTACATTCCCCAATATTACGGAATCTCCTGCTTTGCCTTATGAATACATCAATGACAAGCATTTATTCTACGATCTAATCTATAATCCTGAGGAGACATCCTTTCTAAAAAAAGGAAAAGAGAAAGGTGCTCGAATTAAGAATGGCTACGAAATGTTATTGCTTCAGGCTGAAAAGAATTGGGAAATCTGGAATAGCTGATTTTTCACTATTTAGCGAACAATAAAAACAGTAATTTTGCCTTATGTTAAAGATTAGAACATTTACTTTCAACGCATATCAAGAAAACACCTACCTATTGTATAACGAACAGGGAAATGCACTTATTATTGACCCAGGTATGTATGTCGAAAATGAGCAGGCAGAGTTTTCGACATTTATCGATCATCATAATCTCAGCCCTCGATTGTTATTAAATACGCATTGTCATATCGATCATGTTTTAGGTAATTATTTCATTCACGAAAAGTTTGGTCTTCTTCCTCAATTTCACGAAGATGAACTATCTACCTTGGTTGCTGTTCAAAACTATGCCCCCCAAATGGGGTTTCGCTATGAGATCTCTCCCATTGGAGAAGTATTTTTAAATGATGGGGATATAATCCAATTGGACCACGATGAATTGGAAGTTATCTTAGCTCCCGGCCATTCGCCTGCCCATATTTGTTTTTATTCCGCTTCACAAAAACTTCTAATTGGTGGAGATGTTCTGTTCCGTAACAGCATTGGTCGTACTGATTTACCAGGAGGAAACCATCAGCAGCTTCTGGATAGTATCAAACAAAAAATTTACACCTTACCTGATGACACCGTTGTTTATCCTGGCCATGGCCCATCAACGACTATAGGTTTTGAAAAGAACTCCAATCCATTTATTCAGGGATAAGATATGAACTTGCCTTTTCTATTTGCCAAAAGATATCTCTTTTCAAAAAAATCAGTCAATGCGGTCAATATCATTTCCTCAATCAGTGTGATCGGTGTGATGGTAAGTAGTGCGGCATTAATTATACTCCTATCCTCTTTTAATGGCATGGAAGAGCTTATTCTATCCATGTATAGCAAATTTGCACCAGAACTAAAAATTGAACCTCAAAAAGGTAAGCTTTTTGAGACCAATAAACCGATTTTTCAAGAGCTTCGAAACGATCCCAATGTCGTTCATTATACAGAAGTATTAGAAGAAAAAGTATTGCTGCAATACGGTAACCGGCAATATATTTCGACCATAAAAGGAGTCGAGCCCCAATCGCTCAATACAAGTATTGGTGATAGTATTCTTGTGGACGGGACATACCAACTCATGCGAGATTCAACGAAGTTGGCTATACTCGGAGCAAGTGTTCAGGCCAACCTTGGTGTATCAATACAAAATACACCTGATTTAATCCAAGTTTATTCTCCAAGAAAAGGTGTCAAAAATTCAGCTAATCCAGCAGAAGAATTTAATATTCGATCTATTACCCCTGCGGGAGTCCTTAGATATCAGCAGGATTTTGATAATTTCATTATTACGCCGATTTCATTTGCAAAGGAAGTACTTGGCGAATATGATAGGGTATCGTCCATTGAGTTTTATTTAAAGGAAGGGACTCTGGTCAGAGAATTCGAGCGAGATCTTCAAAAAAAATTAGGGGCGAATTATCTAGTTAAGAATAGGGAAGAACAAAACCCAACCTTATATAAAAACGTACGTGTAGAACGCTGGGTTGTGTTTTTCATTCTAACATTGATCAGTGTTATCGCAATTTTCAATATTGTGGGATCATTGACAATGTTGGTATTGGATAAACAAAAGGACATGACAGTCTTAAAGAGCTTAGGTGGAAACAATAACTTAATTCAACGTATTTTCTTTTACGAAGGACTAATGATCGCAATTATCGGTTGCATTTTAGGTTTATTATTGGGGGCTGTATTCAATTATATTCAGTCAACATACGGTATAATACGCGTTGAAGATGGTGCAAACGCTATTTTAGATAGTTATCCTATGGTTAGCAGATGGAGCGATTATCTATTAGTATTTATTACGGTTACAAGCATATCGGGATTAGTCTCTTATTTCTCTGCAAAGATAAGTGTAAAAGAACTGAATAAACTAAAAGCAACAGACTAATAGCGGGAACTTTTAGAACGGCTTTGGTTACCCTTAGTTATTTGTTGGATTAAGCTTCCCCAAGCAAAAGGATTTAATAAAGGATTAGCATAACGCTGGTTGATGACTTTATTATTCATCGTATTGAAGCTCTGGGCATTATTGATTGAACGCATCTCGCTGCCATCACGGGGTACTACTGCAGCCATAGCTGATAATGATTCATAGGAAAGCGATCTTCTGGCCCGCACTATATTATCTTCAGAAACATCCAAGTTCATAAACGCAATATTAAACTCTTCAATACTAGCCCATGGATAAGGTGTGACCATGGGTAATTCCGTAACCAAGTTTTGCATGACAATATTAGCGGTATATTTGTCCCCGGCAACTTCAGGAATTGTTATAGTGAGAGGATCGAATCCGACGGAGGTAAAACGAATTGTATCTCCGACATGGGCCACAAAGGAAAAATAGCCTTCATTATTTGCTGCAATCGCCTCGTTACGAAAGGACAAATTGGTTACTGTAGCATAGCCGACAGGTAGTCCTGACCCCACAGTTGTTACAATACCAGAATATTGAATGATCTTTCTCTCTTGAGCATTCAAAATAGAAAAATCAAAAAATATTGATAAAACTAATAATATAGGAATCAGCAACTTCATAGAACAAATTTACACAAAAACAGCCGAGCTAGCCGTTAAATTGTGTTAATAGATAAATTAGTTAGCCGATGGCATAGTCGCATCAGGAGAATCCGGATCAGTAAGATTGATCGCTTCTACAGCTGTAATTTCGGGCACAGCTTTTTTGATAGCCTGTTCCAATCCGGCTTTAAAAGTCATGATGCTCATTGAACATGAAGCACAAGCGCCCAATAGTTTTAATCGCACGACATTATCTGCTGTAATCTCTTCAACACTCACATTTCCGCCGTCAGTTTCCAAATAGGGTCTCAAGGTATCCAGTGCTTGCTCCACTCTTTCTTTTAAAGTCATACTCTTAATTAAAATCAATGATTGTACATGTAAAGATAGTCAAATATTTTAAAATCTGCATTTTTCCTCTACTTGGGCCTTAGAAAAACAACAAGTCTATGACAATACCGCTACTAAATTGCATTAACGAGTTAAAGAATGTTAATATAAAATGTAGTTTTTGGGATCAAATAATTATTAAACTATATTGCGCAGTAAAATTTAATTGATTAGTATAACAAATTCACTTATCTTTGTAAAATGTTTTTAAATAGG
>JAQZAZ010000253.1 GCA_029239355.1 Sphingobacterium sp. | reverse complement strand
TAGGTAAGTAATTCCACCGACCAATCCGCCGGCTATTCCTGCTGACAATGGGAATCGACCCAAACAATAACTGAAATAATTATTGAATATAAATCCGGCTGAGCAATGTACCGCAAATGCGAAGAATGTCAATGTATATAAATTTGTCTGATAAGGGGATACCACAATCATCAATAATACCAGGATAATCTGGATAAAATTAGCAATTCGCAGCTTCGGTATTAAGGCTCTTTTGATCAGCGCTTTTCCAATAAAACCACCGCACATCCAAGCTAATCCCATGATAAGTGAGGTGTAGCCTGTCGTGATTGCTCCGTAACCCAATTGATGCTCGATAAAAAATGGGCCACTAAGGTTATAAAACATGACTAATCCGTAAGATATTCCGCACATCAACACGCCAAAAGTAAAATCGTTTGTCTTTAACATCATTTTAAATTCGCCGATAAGATAGTTGACGTGTAACGGTTTTCTTTGTTTAATTGTCTCGCCAGAGAAGATAAATTCCAGGACAAAAAGTACCGCACTATAAACTGCGAGGACCATAAAATTTGAACGCCATCCAAACTGCGTTTGTAAGTATCCACCAATAAAGGGGGCGACAATAGGTCCAATAGACCAATAGACCAGACGATGGTCATGATACTGAGATAGTGCTTGCGTTGCTCGCCCTCGTACACATCGACAAAGTAAGCCCGTTTGGAAATGACGACGAATGCTGAAAGAATACCCTGCAAAATACGCATGCAGTAAATTGTCCAGATATTATTTGTGGTGGCGGTGATCCAAAAACTAAGGATAAAAAGGAACAACGAAATTAGATTGATCCGGTATCTACCCCATGCGTCAACGAGCGCACCAGTAAAGAATTGAGCTACACCGTAGCTGATTAGAAACAATGATAGTGTTAACTGGATATGGCTTTCACTGAGACCAAAGTCCAAGGCCATTTGAGGCATCGAAGGAAGATAGATATCAGTAGCAAGACCTGTAATTGGAACAAGTGCAAAAGCCAGTATCGTTGGAACAAAAGATTGTCTGGGTTTAGTGTTTTTTTCCATCGTGATAATTTGTCGACAAAAATAATTCCATTGATGGATACAAAATATATAGAATTCAAACAAATTATTGTGAAAATCAAACAGCCTGATCACAACGCCCCCAAAGCAACAATATTGACGCGATTATGACGTTGTGCGGGTTTGCATAAGAGACTTGGTATTTCTTTCCTTGGCTTTGGCATACAACATTTTTAACTTAACTTGTTGAACGATTTATATAAGATTATCATAATAGAACTATCGTTTTTAACTAATATCTCGATAATGAATGACTTGCTGAAAGACTTGAACGCTGAAATTGATGCTATCTTCCCGAAGATTGTTACTATCCGTCGGCATATCCATCAGCATCCTGAACTGTCTTTTCAGGAATATGAAACGAGTGCCTATATTCAGCAACAATTAACTGCACTCGATATCCCATTTAAACTTGTGGCCAATACTGGCGTGGTTGCCTTATTGGAGGGCGAAAAATCGCCTAGTGATAATATCGTAGTTTTAAGGGCCGACATTGATGCGTTACCTATCCATGAGCAGAATGATGTGTCCTATAAATCTAAAAATGAAGGTGTCATGCATGCTTGTGGGCACGATTTTCATACAGCAAATCTATTGGGTGTAGCCTCTGTCTTAAAGGGGTATAAAGCTGATTTTTCAGGAAAAATTATTTTACTGTTTCAGCCTGCGGAGGAAAAAATTCCCGGTGGGGCAATTCAGATTTTGGAATCCAGTATATTGGAATCTTTTGGTGGAAAGATTAAGGCTATTTTGGGAATGCACGTAAGTCCACGTGTTCCGTTGGGAAAAATAGGCTTACGACCAGGAAGGTTTATGGCTTCGAGTGATGAATTTTATATGACGATCAAAGGGCGTGGTGGTCATGCTGCTGAACCACATCGGGCCATAGATCCAATTATGATCGCTGCACAACTGCTCACGACCTTACAGCAAGTGGTCAGCCGTAAGGCGAATCCGGATATCCCATCCGTACTGACTTTTGGTCGTTTTATCGGTGAAGGCGCAGCTAATGTTATCCCTGAAGAAGTAAAACTGGCCGGAACCTTCCGGACTATGGACGAAGCTTGGCGTAAAGAAGCGTTGGAAACGGTTGCCGAAATTTCGCGAACATTACCTGTAGCTTTGGGAGCGACAGTGGATGTCGAGGTTCGACATGGCTATCCTGCGTTGAACAACAACCCTGAATTGACCCAGCAGGTGAAAAATATCATACAAACAAACATGGGGAATGACGTGGTACAGGATTTGGAAATTTGGATGGCAGCAGAAGATTTTGCTTACTACTCTTATCAATATCCGGCTTTGTTTATGTTGGTAGGGACGAATAATAACGATAATGCGACTCAACATGGACTTCATAATCCTCAGTTCAACCTCGACGAAAAGGCGTTTAAAATAGGAATTTCAGTTTTTGTAAATGCTGCACTGTCCCTCTTGAACGAGTCTTAAATTAGTTGCTCGCTACCGTTGTCAAAAGCTCACTATTGAAAATAGATGCCGGTGAAATTACTGTTTCCTCCAAAGGGATCTGATTGCCGTAACGTTCTTTGAGTTTGCTTTTGACCTCGGCGCTACTGAGGTCAAAATCTTTGAGTTTTTCCAGTTTGCCTACTTCGATTCCGGCACCGCGCTGATAGATTTTCCAGATTAGTTCCGAACAATAAATTCTGTTGTCCGACCATTCGAATGTGGCATCGTAGTTTTTACCCAAAAAACCCTCACCGATTCCCTTCATTTTAGCTAAAATTTCTGCCGATAGTACTTTCTCTGCTTCTTTAAGCCGTTTGATTACATAATGTTTGTTTTTTCCTCGAGCGATCCAATCCGTAAAGCTGGTAACTGTGACGGGTTGAACAGCCTCCAGCACATAAGGTTTTCCATCCTCATGAAAAATAAGACCACAATGAGAGTAAGGAGAACCCGTGGCTAGTTGCACAGCTTTACACTGCGGCGAGATGGATGACTGAAAGATCATATCTCCATCTTTTAACAGGGGGAGCATCGCGCTACTGTTAACTTTTTTATCTAAAGATCCATTTTGAGCTTTCGTTGCATTAATCCGGAAATAAGATCGCCCGATCAGCAGCGTGGAAATGATTATCAGGACAAATACAGCTATTTTTTTCATCGGTGTAATTTTTTTAATAGGATCATATTATCTGCTATCATCTTTTATCCCAGTAAGATACGAAACGTATCGGCATAATTTATGGATTTATCTGTATGACCTTATTTTGGTAACGTTATTTTAGCTGTTGTTAGTATGCGCTGATTATGAATTGCTTTTTCAATCTTGTTATTCACTTAAATAGTTATGCTGTTATTCAATCCCTATATTACCAGAAGTAGTGCATATCATAAGTTGTTGTCTTTGTCTTATGGCTATGAATTGTTTTTAAGTTTAGTTATTAGGAGGATAGATAGTTTGATGTGTGTGATAAGTGTTGTTTTATTTAAAAAGATCAGATAGCTTTCTTGCTTTCACCTGCTCTGCGAATTGAATTGCATTAAGTACTTCTGTTTCATCTTTGTATACCTTTTCTGTTGAAGCACCATGATCCAAAAGATAGCCTGCGATAACCTTGTTTTTTTGTTGTATTGCTTTACCGAGCAATGTGCATTGTGTAAAACTGTAGTCGAATTTGACCTCATCTATACCCCAGATGTTTAAACTGTTTAAGGATGTTTTTTTGATAAAATCCAAGTCGCCCTGTTCAATCGCCATTTTAAGTAATTCAAAGTCATTGAAATTCTTATTCTTTGTCAGAAATGAGTTGTAAAAAAACTTTGCCACAGCGTAGTTTTTATTGGCTAACATATTGTGAATTGCATTGTAACCAAATTCTGCTGTGTTGGAGAAATCGTTCAATTGGCTAAAAAACAAGAGTATATTTTCTTTAGGTATGGTCCCCCAGTTGAGTCGCTTTAATTGCTCTAAATCGTTTGCCGCAAACAGTGCTGTCAGCTCTTCAATGAAGCTCAAGGAAAACAAATGGTTGTTTAATGTAAGTTTTGAGGGCCAGTTTTTGGTCGTCAATAACTTGATTTTGTTATCGATAATCTGATAGCTGGCAGAAACAGGAACTCCTTGATAACTAATGATTTTAAGTTCTGAGTCAGTTAATTCATACTGTTTCAGCCTAAGATTCTCGACGTTTGTACCAGGGAATAGGGTATGCAGATTCAGTGCTATAGCAAGATAGCTGCTATCATTTACCTGTAGATTATAGTGTAAATAGCCATCGTCATTGATTGAATAGGGACTGAACGATTGCTGTTGGAGTTGATCAGGCAAAACCGCCCAAGTCTCCTGCGGCAATAGGACTGTGCTTAGACTAACGAATAAACAGCATATATACGTTGATGCTCGCAAGAGCAATGCTCGAATGAAATACATCTTATTCATCAACATATTGTATTAAAATTGCTTCGATCTCATCTATAAGTTTGTAGGAGTCTGATTCCAGTAGATCTATTTCTGCTTGAATGGCCGGAGTAATGGGCAATTGCATCAGTTTTCGATATACTTGAATGTCCAGATCAATACTCTTGAGTTTGAGTTGAAGTAAATATTGCCCTTGTTCGGTTTGTAAGCATAGTTGGCTGAACGCCTGTTTCAACCTTTCCAGTTCGGCAATTGTTCTGTTTTGGTCATTTTCTGCCGCTAAACCGTAATTAGGGTATTTTTCACCCAATTGATTGAACGCATCAAGATATTCCTGTTCCGATAAGGAATGTATATTCATGTAAAGCAGGTTATAGGCGTATAAGGCTTCCTGATTTTCCTCACTGACCGGAACGTCCTGATAATCTTCGACCAACTGCGAGATGTCTTGATATTCTGTTTGTAAAATAGCTTCAATATCCATATTGATTAAATCTGCTTTGTTCATGCGAATATTTTGTTCTTTTGGCTGTTAACGGTTGTGATCAATTCGTTTGACTGTTTGTCTTAAAGACAAAGATCCGGTTTTCAGCGAAAGATACTATCCCTGTATTCAGCCAATTTTATACGGCCTCTTGGCCGTTCTGTGTTTCTCATTTTCAAGCGAATTTTAGCGTTTGTTTGCTTATGTTTAGATGCACAGAAGGTAAAACTGTGATTTTTTACTAAGCGTCATTAATAAATAAGATGGTTTTAATAAAAGTTATTTCACTGGTATTTAGGTGTTTATATCTTTATTTTGATTTATTGAGTAAAAAGTACTCAATAAATTTTGCCAAGGTGAAAATAATACGCATATTTGTTGAGTAAAAAGTACTCAACAAGAGTGGTTGTAAAAAAGAAAAATGATTATATTAAATAAACATCAGCTCATCACCGAACAGTTTCCGAATGGTGAAACGAAAGTGAAGGATTTCGATCAGTGGATCAAAGCGGATAATCTACTAGAATTTACCTATCAGGAAGATGGCGATTTGATCCGTTTGTTTTTTGTCAAGAAGCGACTTGAAGAAGCAGGAGTGAGTTGTAAATTATGGATTCGTTATATGCCCTATAGTCGTATGGATCGCAAAATTGAGGGCGACCTATTTACCCTAAAATATGTCGCTGCATTTATCAATAGTTTGCAGTTTGATAAAGTTTATGTTATTGAGCCACATTCCGAAACAACCCTCACATTACTGGAAAATAGTGTAGCGATCTATCCTGCGCTAGATTGGTTGGCGAAACTAATGGAAAAACTCGAGTTTTCAGATAATGACCGAATTGTATTTCCGGATAAAGGGGCAGCAGCACGCTATTTAAATAGTGGCTACGAAGATGCCTGTGTCTTTGAAAAGCAACGCAACCCACAAACGGGACGTATCGAAGCGATGAAATTAAAAACAGGTAACATTGTAAAAGGTGCCAAATGCATAATTGTCGATGATTTATGTTCTGCAGGTGGA
>JAQZAZ010000252.1 GCA_029239355.1 Sphingobacterium sp. | reverse complement strand
ACCTCTAAATTTACCAGAAGGCTCACGTAAAGAAGTGATGGCCTACTTGGAGCCTTTCATGTTAAATGAAATGAGCGAATACCTGAAGCCTGTAGAAGAGATGTGGCAACCCGCTGATTTCCTTCCGGATGCTTCTAGGGATACTTTTTTTGAGGAAATAAGAGATTTACAGGAAAGTGCCAAAGAACTTTCGTATGATTTGGTGGCTGTATTAATTGGCGATACCATTACCGAAGAGGCTCTTCCAACCTATGAATCTTGGCTGACAATGGTTGAGGATGTTGATAAAAATGAACAAGGCGGATGGATGAAATGGGTCCGTGCTTGGACGGCAGAAGAAAACCGCCACGGTGATTTATTGAATAAATACCTTTACTTATCAGGTAGAATAGATATGCGTCAGTTTGAGATGTCCACACAATACCTGATACAAGACGGTTTTGACATCGGGACTGGTGCTGACCCTTACCGAAACTTTATATATACATCATTCCAGGAGCTTGCTACCAACGTATCCCATCGCCGGGTATCGGGGCTTTCCAAAAAAAGTGGCGATAAACTTTTGGCAAAAATGTGTGGTGTCATTGCGTCGGATGAAGCGCGCCATGCCAAAGCATATATGTCCTTCATATCAAAAGCAATGACGGTAGATCCTAGCGAAGTGATGATCGCATTTGAAGATATGATGCGTAAGAAAATCGTTATGCCAGCTCAATTCTTAAGAGAAGCAGGTGAGCCTCAAGGCGAAGCCTTTGCACATTTTTCTGATGCTGCGCAACGACTGGGTGTGTATACAGCATTGGATTATGTTGATATCCTGAAAGAACTTAATAATGAATGGAAGATTGATCAAGTTTCAGGGCTGAATGATCAGGGTGAAAAAGCAAGAGATTATCTCTTAAGACTTCCCGATCGTCTGACGAGATTGGCAGACCGCATGAAAGTGCCAGAAAAAGAATATAAATTCAAATGGATATACGGATAACAGAAAAGCCTGACTAGAAATAATCAGGCTTTTTGGTTTACTATTCCTTCTCTAATTCTACGATAGTCTTATCCTTCTATACCTCTGGTCTTATATATGCTAAGAAAATCAGAATTCTTAATACAGAAATCAGTAGACTTCCCCTACTGCCCACATTGCTTTAAAATTTTTATTTGCACATAAACCCTATATTATTCTACAATAAAATATAAATAGTAAAATTTATTGCATATGAATACGATACAAATAAGTTGATATAAAAACATATATATTAATTTTCGAAACAGAGTCCGAGTCGTATGTAGTATTCGACTGTACTTCGGCTATCGTTCGACTGTCATTCGACTATACTTCGGGTCGTATTCGGCCCTTCTTCGCCCCCAAGCGCAGGTAAGAGTAAGATATCACCGATGCCTTTGCATGGTGAGTCCGTGTTAGACTCGGACTCACCACGGACTCATCACGCTCTCATCACTGTAACACCTCGAAGCTGATACGGCTATGTTCCGAAGCAGTTACGAAGCAGACACCAATCAATACCGTAGGAGTGGCGGATTGAAGTGATCGGAAATTATTTCACATTTCCCATTAGCTTCCGCACAACAGGTGACAAGGCGATCAGGACTATACCGGCAATTAAAGAATACAAGCCTAATTGCTTGTAACTTCCGGTATAAGTCACTAAGTTATCCGCCAACGAACTTCCTTCCTTTGCTTCAGCCATACTCGCACCGATCAGTCCTGCGACATATTGACCATATGCACTTGCCAAAAACCACATCCCCATCATAATGCCCTGCAACCTTGCTGGAGAAAGTTTCGTCATTATTGAAAGCCCAATTGGCGAAAGGCAAAGTTCACCAACAGTGATCACCAATAGCGCAAGTGTGAAGATATCCAATGAAGTCATACCTTCATGAGCAAATAAACGTGTCGCAAAAAGCACATAGTATCCTAGTCCCAAGAAAACAAAGCCCAAACCAAACTTGATGATGGTATTCGGCTCAAGCTTACGTTTCCCCAACCAAATCCAGAATAGGCCAAATAATGGCGCAAGAGCAATAATGAACAAAGCTCCGCCAGAATTATTGACACCATTTGGATCAAGTGTCACCGCCCCAAGTAAAGAGTCATTCAGGTGCTTAGCGGCAAATATGCTCAATGAACCACCACTTTGTTCATATATCCCCCAAAAGATAATGGAAAACAAGATAAACACTAAGGCAGCGATTAATTTGTTGCGTTCTTCTTTGGTCACTTTTGACATTTCATAGAACAGATACAAAAGTGTCAATGGCCCGATGGTGTACATAAAATAATCGGTATACTGCGTTTTTGATACCATGATCTGAATAACTGGTATAAAGATCAATGTCAGCATATACACCGCATACTCTACCCATTTTGGCAGAGGTTTAGTCTTTACGATAGCATCTGGATGCCCGGGTTTGAGCCCAATAGGCCCCAAATGTCTCTTAGTAAAGTGAAAGTTAATCAAACTCGCCAACATCCCTACCGCAGCCAAACCAAAAGCTACATTCCAACGGTGGGCCTCAGAAATAATTGACGTTAACATATACCCTTTACCAATTGCGACACAAACATAACCACCCAAAAATGCGCCAAGATTTATTCCGGCATAAAACAATGAAAAACCGCCATCACGACGATTGTCTCCATCACGATAAAGTTCACCCACCATGGTAGAGATATTGGGTTTAAAAAAGCCCGTACCAATAATAATAAACGAAAGACCAAAAAAGAAATATTGATGTGGATCCGCCGCCAGGAAAAGACTTCCTACGATCATCAATAATCCACCCCAGAACAACGATTTCCTAAAGCCTAAAATCTTATCCGCAAAAAGTCCACCGATAAATGTAAAAGCATAGACAAATGCCTGTGTAGCTCCATACTGTAAATTAGCCTCTTTTTCTGCAAAGTTTAGTTGGGTGATCATAAAGAACACCAACATGCCCCGCATGCCATAAAAGCAAAACCGTTCCCACATTTCCGAAAAGAACAGGCTCCAGATTTGCCGTGGGTACTTGCCCTTAAAATTTTGAATCTCCTCTAACGACTCGCGTGTACTCGCCTCCATACTGTATTTATTATTAATCAAAAAAGCTTCTTTCGTAAAAGAAGCTTATGTAGTTATTATTTAATTCCGTGCATCAATCTTTTGATCAGAGGATTGAATAATATTACAAGCAAACCGGCAAAAGCTGGAATCGCTGTAAATAAAAAGAAAAAGTGACTCAAAGAGTATTCTTGCTGAATTGTTTCCACTTGTCCCCCCAGTACCGCTGCAACCTTTTGTGCAATAGCAATGGCTAGATACCAGATACCAAACATAAAAGCCAACATTCGGGCTGGAACCAATTTAGAAACATAGGATAAGCCCACTGGTGAAATAAATAATTCCCCCAATGTGTGGAACAGATAAGTTAAGACAAGAAATATCATTGAAATTTTCGCGCCTGGCGCTATTCCCCAAGAACCTAATCCGATAATTAAGAATCCAATAGCAACTAGAATCAAACCAAATCCATATTTAAATGCTGCGGAAGGATTATATTTCGATTCCCAGATCTTAGAAACTGTAGACGCTAGCGCAATAATAAAAAAGGAGTTAAGAATTGAAAACCAAGATACTTTTATTTCTGAAGCTTCTTTGTTAAACTCCTGATAAAGCATCCAGATTGCGGCACCCCAGATTAGTCCAAAACAGATAAACAATACGATATTTGATATTGCAATCTTATCCCAGGTTACCTTTGCTAGTTTAATAAGAACCCAACTAATAATTGATAGCGGTACAATGGTTAGTAAACCATTGACGATATTAAATGTTGTCAATGCCCCACCTGTAAGCGCTCTGTCGATATTATCTCTCGCTACAATAACCAATGAGGTTGCCCCTTGTTCAAAGCTCATGAAAAAGAAGATGAGGAAAAAAGCTAACAGCACCACAGCAAACATTCTGTCCCTAACTGTTTTGTCATAGCGCAAAATCCGGGAAACAATCAAATAAATAAAAAGGATCAATGCGACGATGACCATGATATACTGTCCCCTCAGAAAAGAGGTATCCAGTCCGGCGAAAACATCAACAATACCATTTTTTGACAATGGGTCATTAAAAGCGTATACAAAACCTATAATAGATACGATAGCAATCAGCACATAATCTCTTAGTGTAAACGGATTTTTAGTATCCGTATCGCGAACCGTGACTTCTTTCTTTTCACCGGCCACAGACTTGTCTAAAATACCGAGATTGCCCATAAGTGGTTTTGCGAAAACAAACTGTAACGTGCCAAGAAGCATAAAAATACCGGCCAATCCGAATCCCCAATGCCACCCGTACGTTTCGGCGATATAGCCACAAAGCATCATACCGAAGAAAGCGCCCGCATTGACCCCCATATAGAATATCGTATATGCCCCGTCTTTCTTTTCAGGCAGATCTTTATACATTTCACCAAGGATTGAAGGCATATTGGGTTTGAAAAAACCAGTTCCGATCACTAGACAGATCAAACCCAGAAAAAACATGATAGCAGTATCGAAAGCCATTGCCGCATGCCCCAATGTCATAATTGCTGAACCAATAATAACAGCTTTTCGGGATCCGATGTATTTATCGGCGATAATTCCACCAAGGATAGGTGTCAAATAAAGCATCATTGCATACGTTCCGTATAATGCACCTGCCTGTTGCGCTGTCCAAGCCCAGCCCGAGAAAGGACTGCCTTGTATAACCGCAGCGGTTAAAAATTGCATCAATAAGACACGCATGCCGTAGAACGAGAACCGTTCCCACATCTCCGTAAAAAAAAGTACGAACAGCCCTGAGCGCTGCCCTAATACATTTGATTTAAAAAAATCAGTAGACGGGCTAGTTATTATATCCCCGCTTAATCTCCCCATAAGTAATCAACCTTTATTTTTATAAAATACTTACAAAGAAACAAAAACAAAATCACTTTTGGACAAAATAAAGTTGCATAAACAAAAAAAGCAATCCAAATGGATTGCCTTTTCAGTAACATTTTTAATATGCCCTATCTTTTGTGCAATTGTTCATAAAGATCAATGACCTTTTTCTGAAGTTCGATAACCTCGCCATCGCGTTGTTGCAACTTTTGCGTCAGCGCATTGACTTCATTAACATACTCTTTATCCTCTTCCGAATCAGAAGTAGATAATAGTTGAACAACTGTCAAATTAAATAATTTTGAAATTTGATTTAGGCGAGACAGATTCACGTCTGTAATACCTGTTTCAATTTTAGAAAATGCTGGGATTGAGATATCCAATCGCTTTGCAACATCCTCTTGACTCCACCCTTTTTGGTGTCTAAGTAATCTAATTTTT
>JAQZAZ010000251.1 GCA_029239355.1 Sphingobacterium sp. | reverse complement strand
TTTTGTCCATAGAGGTGAAGATAAATACTTTTTAGTGCAGCCTATTTTCAGAAGATTTACAAATATATAAGGATATTATGTTTGTGAAAATATTTAGGCATGAATTGACATAAAAAGGACAAAGAAGTGGTTTGGGACAAAAATTAAGGGATGTAATAAGTTTCTTACAGTATTATGATGTACTTCAATTTTGGGCTATGACGCTGCCTGACTGATCAATACTTATTCCGTTGTGAAGAAGAATAACTTGTCTAAATACAAAAATAAAAAATAGTGTTAAACTTATTTGAGGTTTCTCTGTTCTAAAATCAAAGAATTATGATAGTTGTTAGTCAGCATATCGGAAACAAAACCATCGTGAGCTTACGTAATCTATAGGGCCAGCTAACACTTATTTGCGCCATCGAAAGCGAATGCTCATAAATAATTATAAGAATGAAAAAGGTTTTAATCAGTGGGCTAAATACCTATTTGGGACGACGGGCATCATGCTATTTACAAACCAAGGATTTTGATGTGACGGGGTTGGTTCGCAACTTATCCATTTTTAATAAAATTGTGAAAGAGAAGGTGACGGCGAAACTATTTGAATTAGATCTCTTGCGGAAAGGTCCTGCGTATGATAAATTTCAGATCAGCGATTTGAACTTTGGAATCTATTTTACGCAAGTTCCCTCTCTCGATAATGATATTCAGCTTCAGCTGGAGTTGCTCGGGCTCCGTAATTTTGTGGAAATCTGTAAGCGTGCTGGCAACAATCGGGTGATTTATGTGGCTAGACTGATGGATGAGCATTTTTTGGAACCCGTTCGCAATCTATTGGAGGTCTTACGCGTACAGTATACTATTGTGGTCAAAAGCAGTGTTATTGGGAAAGAAAGTGTGTTGAACCGAATTTTTGGTAAACTGGCCAAACGGCAGACCATATTCTATTGGAACTGGGTAGCCTCCCTAAAATTTCATCCTTTACCCTTATTGGATGTCTATCGTTGGCTTCGTGAAATGCCCTGGGAAAATAATTTTATCTCTGAGGTAATTTACCTCGGCGGGCATGAAGAGGTGACGTTTAGAAACTTATTTTATCAATTTCTGAGTTCTACTTCCAATACACAAAAAAGGGAGATCGGAGTAAATAAATTTCTTGCAAAACTATTGTTGAGTCGATTTAACGATATCAATAAAGAAGATATTGATGAATTTAGACGGGTGCTGTATTATGAAAAAAATGTCGACAACTCAACCTGGCAGAAAGTGCAGCCCTTTGAATTTACACCGCTGAAAGCCTATGTCAAGATGGATACCTGATTGTTTGGCACCTGCCGATCACTTGATGGCTAAGCGAAAATCCTTGGCCTGATTTTCCGAACTGTTATTGGTAGATGTATAGGGCAGTTTTGATTTATTCTGTTAAATTTGTGGATTAACGCGTTGATACAGATTTAATATATGGGATACAATTGTCTAGCAGCATGTGTTGCGGATCTTGAAAAACATGGCCATTTAATCCGGATTAAAGAGGAAGTGGATCCTTACCTGGAAATGGCTGCCATTCATATGCGGGTGTTTGATGCTGAGGGACCTGCTTTGTATTTTGAAAATATCAAAGGCTCGGAATTTCCTGCCGTATCCAATCTATTTGGGACGTTGGATCGTTCGAAGTTTATGTTCCGTGATTCCTTGGACCACCTTAAAAAATTAGTGGATGTCAAGATGAACCCGGGCGCTGTACTAAAAAATCCATTCCGATATATCGGTTCCTCCATGACCGCATTGGGTGCTTTGCCCTGGAAAAAGAAATCGGGTGCCCCCATCTTACATGGTAAAACGAGTATCAGTAAGCTTCCTCAAATTGTCAATTGGCCAATGGATGGTGGAGCTTTTGTCACCATGCCACAAGTCTATACTGAAGATGTGAATAATCCGGGAATCATGCAAGCCAATCTGGGGATGTACCGGATTCAGCTTTCGGGCAACGATTATATTTCGGATCAAGAAATTGGACTGCATTATCAGCTGCATCGCGGCATCGGTATCCATCAGGCCAAAGCCAATAAGCTCGGCCTGCCACTCAAAGTAAGTATTTTTGTGGGTGGTCCGCCAGCGCACCCGCTGTCTGCGGTTATGCCTTTGCCAGAAGGGCTTTCGGAGATGATCTTTGCCGGTGCATTGGGCAATAGAAGGTTTCGCTATTTTTACGATAATGAAGGTTTTTGCATTTCTGCGGATGCTGATTTTGTCATTACAGGTACGGTATATCCCAATGAGAATAAACCCGAGGGACCTTTTGGTGATCATATCGGCTATTATAGCCTCACGCATCCATTCCCTTTGATGAAGGTGCATAATGTGTACCATAAGAAGGATCCGATCTGGTCCTTTACCGTGGTGGGGCGACCGCCACAGGAAGATACGAGTTTCGGCGCGCTTATTCATGAAATTACGGGTTCAGCAATCCCACAGGAAATCTCAGGGTTGCATGCAGTAAATGCAGTAGATGCAGCCGGAGTGCATCCATTATTGTTTGCGATTGGATCGGAGCGTTACACACCTTACCAAACGGTGGACCGTCCTCAAGAAATTTTAACCATTGCCAATCAGATTCTTGGAAAAAATCAGCTGAGCTTAGCCAAATATCTTTTTATTTCTGCGCATGAGGATGATCCCAAATTGGATATTCATGATATTCCGGCATTCTTTGGTCATATTTTAGAGAGGATTGATCCGACAAGAGACCTCCATTTTCAAACCAATACGACGATAGATACTTTGGATTATTCAGGTGATGGGCTAAACACGGGATCGAAGGTGGTTTTTGCGGCAGCAGGCACCAAGAAAAGGGAGCTAGCACACGAACTGCCGGCAAATTTTGATCTACCAAGACCTTTCAATAAAGTGAAGTTTGTGATTCCAGGCGTATTGGCAATCGAAGGGCAGCCCTTTACGGCCTATGCGGATGAGGCAGTGCTGGTCCAGGAATGGTGCCGTGCCGCAGAGGGACTGGCTTGGGAAGGTTTTCCATTACTTGTGTTGTGCGATGATGCTGGTTTTACCGCCGAGACAGTCAATAATTTTGTCTGGACGACCTTTACACGAAGTAACCCAGCATTTGATATATATGGCATTAAGAGTTTTACTTCCTTCAAACACTGGGGTTGTGAAGGGCCATTTATTATTGATGCACGTACCAAACCACATCATGCACCGGCGCTGATCAAAGACGCTGCAGTCGAGAAACGGGTTGACGAATTGGGAGCGAAAGGAGGCTCGCTCCATGGAATTATTTAAGATCAATTAAGCAAAATAAGAATAGACAATTTAATCTGATGAAAACAGAAGAATTATTAGTAAAGTCAAAAGCGAACCAGCTGCAGTTTCAAAACGTATTGGATCACATTGCAGCAAATTATACGTATAGTCCAGCAGCATTCCAAAATGGAAACGTGAAAAATGCAGTAACTGAAAATCAAGGGAGTGCAAAAGTCCTGTATTTTGCCAAGCTCCATAATCTTTCGCATGCCGATACTTTGCTGTTGTTTGCAGAACATTATCAAAATGTATTGGACGATCCAGCAGGAGAAGGGCATCAGAATATCCGGCAGTTTATGGCAAATGGCTGGAATGGGGTCTTTTTTGATGCTGTGGTATTGACTGATAAGTAAAATCAAAGCGTACAGTTTCCAGTTTAGTAAAACGCAGATCAACTGATCTGGGATGGACATCGTCAGTTCACCCGCTGGAACCGAATAGTTGAAATGATACAGCAGGGGAATACAAACGAAATTTTCAATTTTTAGTTATTCTGCTTCAAATATAATTAGGGCTGTTCACCTTTGTACAGCCCTAATTTGCATACGAAGTGTAGAACGGCAATCTTCTTTAACTATTGCTTTCGCAATCTTCATCTTTGCTGCCGCCGTAATAGACCATCCAGCAGATGCCAAACTGATCTTGGAATGAGCTGTAGAGCTCCGCAAAAAATGTTTCGCCCAAAGGCATTTCCACTACTTTTGCATTGACACTGAGCGCTTCATAAAGTATTTTGGCTTCGTCCCCATTGTCGCACATCAACATGACGTAGGTATTGTTGCCTTGCACATACTGTTGGCCGAAAGCGGGGATAACATCTGCGCCCATGAGCATGCTTTCCCCATTGATGGAAATAGCGGTATGACAAATTTTGTTTTTGGCTTCATCCGGAATTGCTGGCATTTGCGGATCTGCAGGAATGTCGCCATAACGCATGTATCCCGGATTTTTTGTTTTAAAGACTTTTTCATAAAACATGAATGCTTCTTCACAGTTGCCATTGAAATTTAAATAAGCGTGTAATTTTGCCATGATTCTAATTTTTGAATATATTGATTATTTCGTTTGGCGTGTATCTATAGCTTTGATGACCCGAAAAGATACACGCGAAACCTGGGTTTTCTCAAATTTTCTTTCCTATAGCCCAGTAAAAGAAGGCTATCTTCGGATATGAAGATAAAATTAAGGGGAACTTTTGATAATGATCTTGCCCTAAGGCAAGATTTCATATTGGGCTTTCATGGTGGGGGAAATATTTAATTGCCGTGAACAATTTCTTTACGTATGCGGCTTAGTGAGGTGTCTGTAATGCCCAGGTAAGAAGCGATGTGTTTCAATGGGGCCTGCTGGATCAGGATGGGTTTTTCTTTAATGAGACGCAGGTAGCGACTGGTCGCAGGTTCGGTGATCATGGCTATTGCTCTGTTTTTGCTGTGAACCAGTTCTGTTGCCATCCACGAACGCCCCCATTCCCTAAACTCAGGAATACGATGAAATAGTTCCTGATGATCTTCAAACCGTATTTTCCAAAGCTTTGTGTCTGTAAGGGCCTGAATATTTTCCACTGTTGGTGTACGCTGGAAAAAAGAGGCAACTTCGATCACGACATCATTGTCACTGCAAAAACCTATGGTAACTTCATTGCCTTCATAGTCGTGTAAAAACGATCGGGTAAGGCCATATTCAATTAAATAGTAGGCATTGGCAACCTGACCCTTGCTTAATATAAACTCACCTTTTTTTATCGTAATGGCCTGATGTTTCTCTTTTATGGAATTCAGTTCATCAGGCGTAATTGCGAGGTCACGGTAAAATGTTCCTATTAGATCCATATCATTGGTTTATTTGATTATGTAGTGAATTTAAAGATAAATCTTGAAATGCATTATTAAGCTATTGTGTGATTATTGTAAATAAATAAAGGATTTGTTGTTAATTTGATTTGTTTAAATAGTGTTTATTAATAAAAGTGTAATAAAAATAAAAAATTATTATGAATTTAGTTTTTAATTGTTTTACTTTGTGTCAATAACATAATGTAAAAACGAAATATTTAAAATTTTCATAATATGTGTGGAATTA
>JAQZAZ010000052.1 GCA_029239355.1 Sphingobacterium sp. | reverse complement strand
GTCTGGCTCTTTGTATATGACGACCGAGAATTATGTATTCCGATGCTGCTGGGCCCATTTTTTCGGTTTAGATCCAAAGTGGCTCTCAAATAATCTTCCGAAATAACTTAAATTGCTAAAACCTAATTGATAGCCAGTTTCGGAAACTGATAAATATTCATCCCTTAAAAGTCGTGCAGCCTCTTGCATACGCAAATGCTGATAATAAGGATACATACCTTTACCAAAGACTTGCGTAAAAAGTTTCCGCAGTTTAATGACATTCATACCACTTATTTTTACCAATTCTTCCTGAACAAATGGTCTGTCTATATAAGATGCAATCTGATCCCGGACGCTATACACCGATTCGAGTTCATATTTTGATAATTGCTGATGCGTAACATGCGTTCTAATGGATAGATTTTTAAATAGGTAAAACAGCAGCTCCAGTGATTTTAACCTATAATAAGCATCGGATAGCGTATCCGGAGATTTTATCAGCGAAATCTCATTGACTACTTCGGCGATTTCCGGCGACATAAATTCCTCTATCCAAAGCGTTTTCTCGTTAGAAAATAGGTAATCGAATTTTACCTGGTCTGTGCCAATAAACCTTTTTAAATAATCAAGGCTTACGATAATCGTTACCTGTTGAATGCTTACACCTTTTGGAAAGCTTACGTCACTTTCGACATGCAATGGGGTTATGCGAACGTGTGGCTGTGCCTGTGGTAATATTTTTTTATCAGAGGTACATGCTGTCGAAGGCGAATTGATGATATTTTGAAATGAAATGGATATCCCGTTTTCAATTATTGTTATCGGTTTTCTCCGAAAACAGAATGTTTCCTTGGCCACTACCGAGCGGACCATAAGCAGCATTTCGGGGAGCAGATCTATAATTTTTAGCTCATTCAGCTGAAGCATTTCCAATTCGTATCCAGCTGGAGTAAGCGAAATACCCAAGCGTTCCGCCCAATAGCTCATTGCTTCTTTCTTGTGAATGCTATTCATTTTATCAGACTATTTTTGATTTTTATTGAACTATTTTAGCATTAAAAGTATAAATAAATTTGCACTATCAAATAAAATAAAAGAAATGAAAAAACATATTTTAATCACTGGCGCTGGTATTGCCGGTCTGACAGCGGCAAATTTCCTGGCCAAACAAGGTCATCGCGTTACTCTAGTAGATCGGTCGCCCTCCTTCAGCAAAGCCGGATTTCTTATATCCCTGAAAAGCTTCGGTGTGAAAATCATCGACGAATTGGGGCTTACCAAAGCACTGCATGCAGCATCATCGCCTTCCGAAACCGTTCATTTTGTAGAGACCAACGAGGCCATCATTCGAAGTATTGACTATGATAACATGAATGAAAACATCGAACGCTCTGTTCTGATATCGCGTGGCGGATTACATCAGGTGTTGTACGAAGCCATCAAAAACGATGTCCATATCCTATTTGGCACCACGATTTCACAAGTCGATGAAAAAGAAGATTATACACAGGTTGCGCTTTCAAATGGTCATACGCTAGCGGTTGATTTAGTCATCGTTTCAGAAGGATTGCGATCTGCCACAAGAGAACGGTATTTTAGCGATGTACAATTGAAGGATTTCAACACACTTTATGTAGGCGGCAAATTAAAGCAAAAGCATGCTCGGCAAGTTGGCATTTTTAAGGTATATATTGATGTCGACAAAATGCTGTCTCTCTACCCTATCGCGGAGGATGAGATAGCGATACAGTGTTATATACGTAGTTATGAAGATCTCCGCAACCTACAAAATAACGCTCCCTCCATCCTGGACAATGCTTTTGGAGATTACAATGCTGAAGTACGGCAATTACTGAATAACCTATTGGATAAGGGCTTGTTTTTCATCGATAAAATGGGGATGGTACATGCGCCAAACCTTGTGACCGGTCGGATGGTACTGTTGGGCGACGCCGGATACTGTCCTACGGCCCTATCAGGGATGGGTGCTTCACTGTCTATTTATGGAGCCAAGGCATTGGCACACTATATCAGTCAATATTCAGAGGATATATCAACCGCCTGTAAAAACTATAATACCTTGATGCAGCCTATTATCGAAAAATTTCAGACCAATGCAAAGAATAATGCCGCATCTTTCCTGCCCAACAATGAAGTTGATCTGGAGAAATTTGTTAATGGCTTCCGAAATGCTAGCACGATTGAAGTTCAAAACATCATGACAGCGCCCATCGTGCTAACAAAGGAGCAAGAAAATTTTATTTTACACTAATCTCTGTCTACGTTCTATGTATAACTTCTTCTTTGAGGAACCTCATTTCACCAAGCCTGCTCGTAGCCAAATGGGCAGCGCCCTGCTCCAGTCTTAAATATCTGTTATTGATTAAATCATTAGAAGAGTTGGTCCTATGGGTGATTTAGCTAAAGGACTGTCTGAATTCTAAGGGGGGCTGATTGGTTTTACTTTTGAATAAGCGGGTAAAAGACTGCGGATATTCAAAACCCAGCTGGTAGGCAATTTCAGCCACCGACAGGTCCGTGGTGGATAATATTTCCTTTGCCCTTTCAATCAACCTGTTGTGAATGTGCTGTTGTGTATTAAGGCCAGTTAATGAGCGCAGCATATCACTCAGGTAGCTTGCCGAGACATTTAACTGGTCAGCCAGGTTTTGTACCGATGGTATTCCATTCTGTAATTCACCATTTGCCGTAAAATAAGATTCCAAAACCTGCTCAAACTTCTCAATAAGGTGGTCATTGACTGCTTTATAGGTGATAAATTGCCGTTTATAATAACGGCTGCTATAATTCAGAAGGAGTTCGAGCTGCGAAATGACAACATCTTGGCTAAAGTCATCTGTTCTGTTTTTAAGCTCCTCATCAATAATCTTGAATACTGAAAACAAGGTTTCCTTCTCTTTTTCCGACACTTGCAGGGCTTCGTCCGTTGAATAGGAAAAAAAACCATATTGCCTAACTTTCTTTGCCAATGGATAGGAAAGCAGAAAATCAGGATGGATCAGAATAAGGACGCCTTTGCTTTTGTTATTCTTGGGCTTTTCAAAAACTTGGCCCGGAGCCGTAAATACCAGACCACCTTCACCAAAATCATACTGACGCTGCCCGTATTTTGCACTTCCTATCGTATCTTTATAGGCAATTTTATAAAAATCCAATACCATATTTTCCGATAACCCTTCGGTCGGTAGCGTCATATCTTCCAGACGGATAAAACTGACCAGTGGATGCTCGGGTTTGGGTAGTCCGAACATCTTATGGAATTCGGATAATGACAGAAATTTATGCAGATGATTTTGGTTGCTTTTCATTTTAATGTCGTAATGATCCACCTGAAAAATCTTTTTCCAGGTGGGGATCGTGTAAAAATAGTGAATTAATTACCAAGGTGTTTCACCTGTTTCGGGATTATATTCCTCACTGATGAATTTTCCGGTCGGTCCGTCCTGCGCAATCATGGCGTATTTAGCAATTCTTTTTCCGCTTTGTTCGGCGGTTCCGGTCCCCTTGTGGTTGTTAAAATCTGTCGCAACAAATTCCGGGCAGACTGCATTAACTTTAAATGCTGTTTGTTATAGACTGAGCAAATTCTCCCGCGAAATCTGCTAATTTCACTTTTCCTAATGTTGGTTTATTGGCATAAAAATCTTCATACAGGCTGCCATCTCCCTGCGACTGCTGCATCGCAACCATTCCTTTGGCGATCCATTCATTGACGCCGGCAGAAAGCATTTGATCTAATAAATCTTCACCCGGAATTACCTTCCATTCCAAATCCGGATTACCGATTGATTGTCCTAATGCTGCCGCAATTTCATTGGGTGAAACTTCGTCACTTGCCATGTAATGAACTGTTCTACCATTGAAAGATTTTTCCATTTCATCAGCAATGGTCGCTGCAATATCGTACGGTGACACCCAAGGCTCTTTTCGGTCTCCGCCGTAGCTTTGAATAATTGCACCTTGAGATTGTATTGTCAGAAGTGAGCGGTAAAGGTTACTGAAGAACCCAACGGGACGCATAAGTTTTATCGAAACATCTTCAGGAAGCGTCTTTAAAATCTGCTCCACATGATAATGAACCAAAAGACTCCCGTTGCCTTGATCAGAATGTGCACCAACGCTACTTAAATGGATGATCTTTTTGACCCCAGATTGTTGAACGGCGGTTACGTAATTTTGAGCTATTTTTTTAAATTCGGCTAAGAAATCAATCTTGTTATCAAAAAGGCTACCGATGCCCTCCCAGGCCTCCATTAAATAAACTGCATCAGCACCATTAAATGTCTCCCTTAAAAAATCTAAATCCTGGATACTTCCTATTGCTGCAACTGCGCCCAGATTTCTGATATCAGAAACTCTTTCTACTTTACTGCTGATAACCGTAATATGATGCCCGCGTTGGACCAATAATCTGGTCAGTGGTTTTCCGATGTTCCCTAAAGAACCTGTTAATATTATTCTCATTGTCTTGATTTATAATACAAAGGTGCGCTAAACTACATTCAACGAATTAACAGAATCGAGGCAATGCTTAACCAAAATGCGAAACTTGGCGCTAAGCCTTTCCGTCATTTTCGCCACAATCAAGCTCAATTTGATCCTTAAAGGCAATTTCTGATAGCGACCTGTATTGTTTAAGATAAAAAAGATGCGGCGTATAGCGAAACAGGAATGTTTGGTGGAAATAGACTTCGTTAGGATCATTCATGAGCCAAATATCTCTAAAAAGCCCTTGATATAATCAAAGGCTTTTCATTTTTAGGACAATCCGTAGATGACCATATGCTAGAATTTGGCTTTATCACCTAACACTGATGAAGCTCCCCTAGTATGCCCCAATAGTTTAGGCCACAAGAAACTAATAGCTATTCATCATCTGCCTATAGTTTGGCAATAAAATACTTTATTGCAGACTTTTCTTTCGTATGATTTCTCCTAGCTCTTACATGAATTAAACTGTTGGTATAGCCCCACCGTCAATTCTATAGTTTGATCCTGTAATATATTTTGCCTCAGGTGAGACCAAAAAGCTGACAAGTTCTGCTACTTCCTCCGGCTCTGCCATCCTTCCAAGAGGTAGGTCACCTATTTCAGCTTTTATAGAACCAAAGGCTTCATCAAATGTAACATTGGACTTTTTAGCAATGTCTTCAATAAAAGCTTCCATCAGAGGTGTTTTGACCAAGCCCGGAGAAACGGCATTAACTCTTATTCCATGAGGTCCCAATTCGCTCGCCAAAGCTTTTGTATAGGCATTCAAAGCTGCCTTTGAAGCGGAATACGACATGGTCATTTTCCAAAGAGGCTGTAATGCAGCGCCGGTAGATATATTGATGATCACGCCCTCCTTCTGGGCCACCATGGCCGGAATCAGTGCTTTATTAACCCTGACAGCAGACATGAGATTCAGTTGTATCTCGTTATTCCAGTCCTCATCAGTTAGGCTACTGTATCCCCCGCCAGGGCTGGTATTGGCACCGGCATTATTTACCACAATATCAACTTTACCGAATTTCTCCAGTAGTTCCTCCCCAATGACCTGGGCCGTGTTGGGATTGATCAGGTCACCTGCTATAAAGTAATGTGCTATTTCTTCATTTGGTTTAGTCCGGGCTGTTATGATAACCTTTGCGCCCAGCGAAGAAAGCTTGTCAGCAATCGCTTTTCCTATTCCCTTTGTTCCGCCCGTTACGAGCGCAATTTTTCCTTCTAATGAATTTGCCATAATGTTAAATTGAAATATTATGCTGTAAATCTAAGTCCAAAGCTTTACATTTGAAAGTAGTTACACAAATGTAAAGTAATACCAAAAAGTACAGCCTTGCAGCAAATCAAAACGTTATGAGCAAAAAAAAAATTGAAAAAATTTCAGGTAAGTGTGTGATCCAGGAAATTTTGGATATAATTGGGGGGAAATGGTCAATGTCAATCATTTTTGCTCTCCTTCACGGCACCAAAAGATTCAACGAACTTCAGAAATTAGTCACCAATATCAATACCCGGATGTTGGTGAAAGAATTAAAGAACATGGAAGAAAATGGGATTGTTATCCGGGAGGTATTTGCTACTGTACCTCCAACAGTGCAATATACACTCACGGAAAAAGGAAGAAAGCTGGAACCCAGTCTTACAGAGCTCTTTAAATGGGGTGAAGAGTTTGTAAATTAAAATGAATTAGGCTTAAAGAACTGTTCCAATTCATTTCTGTGATCCTCGCCCCATTGGGCCGTTACCTCAATGACCGGTATAAGGCTTTCACCTAGCCCAGTCAGTTCATATTCTACTTTCAGCGGAAGCTGATCAAAGACGACTTTATTGATTAAACCATGTTCAATCAACTGACCAAGCTGCGCATCAAGTACACGACGGGTTGCATTGGGGATTTTCCGCTGCAGCTCACCCGGACGCTTGATACCCGAATGTATCGCCCAGAGCAGATTTATTTTCCATTTTCCCTGAACAACCTGCAAAAACAGGTGTAAACCACAATCTAAATTGACCGGAAGCTTTTTTTCGTACATAGCTGATATATTTTACGAAGGTATAAAGTGAGTATAGATAAATTTATCCGTAATTGACACGGTTACTTTATGCCCTTAACTTTGCAACAAAGTAAATATAAAAATATGAAATACAAGTTATTTGGATCAAAAACAGGACTGCATGCCAGTGAAATAATATTGGGAGCAGCCAATTTTGGAACAAGAAAAGGCTACGGAGCCGATCCTGAAGAATCAAAAAAGATTTTAACAGCTTATGGAGATGCAGGTGGTAATTTTATCGACATATCTGATGTTTACCAATTTGGAGAAGCAGAAGAAATCGTTGGTAATTTTATACAAGGCCGGCGAAGCAATTTTATTATCTGCTCAAAATATACCAGAAGCAGCGACCCCAGCCCGGCAATCAGTAATTTTGGAAATAACCGTAAATCCATGCGCCAGGCTGTTGAACAAAGTCTGAAAAGATTGAAGACTGATTACATTGACATATATATGCCTCATTATGATGACGGGGTAACTCCGCTGGAAGAAATAGCCATAGGGCTACAGGATCTGATCAGAGAAGGAAAAATACTGTATGCGGGACTGACGAATTTCCCGGCATGGAAGGCGTCGGCCATTGCATCAGCAATTAAACTCACTGCTTTACAGATTGAATATAATTTATTGAAACGTACCGCAGACCGTGAACTGATCCCGATGGCTAAGGAATTTGGTTTAGGAGTCATGATGTACTCGCCATTGGCGGGCGGACTGCTCACCGCTAAGTATAGAAAGGGAGAAGCGGGACGCATCAGCCATTCTAATGACACTGAATATACGGAAGACGAGAAAACCAAACTGATCATTGATGAACTGATATCAATCGCGGAAAAATATGAAGCAACTCCCGGTCAGATTGCGTTTGCATGGAATTTATCAAAAGAGGCATTCCCATTGCTAGGAGCGCGAAATCTCAATCAATTTGAGCAAAGTATTAGCGCTACTGAAATTAATTTGACAGCTGAGGAGCTGGCCAAACTGGATGCTTTAAGCTCCATTAGCCTCGGGTATCCGCACGATCTGTTGAATACGGTACGTAGTTGATTTTGAAAGATTCAAACTAATACAAATACGAAAGAATTAACATAAAACGTAATCTATAGCAATTCTTAAAGTATATAAACTAAATTTGAATTTAAAATTGCGCCACATGCCAAAAAGAGATTCTATTTTAGTGAACAGCATGGATTCCAGCAGCGGTATGGCTGTTGGCCTATGGGATGGTTCAACTCCGGGCATCCTAAAAGCGCTGAATCCACATCGGCATGACCACTATACCTGCATGCTTGTTGAAGCTGGGCAGCTGGAAGTCCTATTTGATTTTGAACAGCTGACCATGCCTGCAGGAACACTTTTTGTCTGCCCACCGCACCAGGTACATCAGATCACCACGGCTTTAGGGGCATCTGGCTATTACATTTCTTTTGAAGGTCATCATATGACCAGGTCAGCCAAGGACATACTTGATGCATCTTTAAATGAAACCATTATATTGTCACTCTCAGCGCCCGAGCAACAATGGTTTACGGCAATCCTAGACTCCCTGAAAAATTTGGACAGTATAAACAATACCGCAAATAAGGAAGTGCAACAGCCCTTGCTGTCAGCTTTTATAACGCAGGCGGTAATTTGTCACGATCGCAGATCGGCCGCTGGGTCCATAAGTCACAGCCCCAGGGTTATGAGTATAACCAACGAATTCAGAAATCTTGTAAAGCGTGATTACCGCAGCCTTAAACGCCCCTCAGCATATGCCCAAAGGTTAAATATCTCCGTGGCCCACCTAAACGATGTTGTTAAAAAAGTGACGGGCTTATCTGCATCGGCACTGATCCAGAAGGAAATACTAAGCGAAGCACAGCGCCTGCTCTATTATTCGCAATTGAGTATTAAGGAAATTTCGGTCCAGCTAGGTTATAAAGATACCAAGTATTTTATCAGGCTTTTCACAAAAAAAGCTGGACGATCACCGGGTGATTACAGAAAGACACTACGTTCCAATCCAGACCTGGATTAGACAAACTATCCTATTGAACTTAGAACCTGCTTCTTTTTTTGTCCACCTTTTACCTTTGTTTGTCAGTTTTCCTGCATTCATTTTTTGACCAATTTTGTACTATAGATACACTGTACGGTACAGTAGATCGCATAATATTAATTCTTAGGTGTTATGGAAGGTCATAATTTGGCAGAAAGTCCGACTTATAAATTATCAACCACCCCTGAAGGAATTGTCGATTCTCTTTTGGATCATTTTAATTCCAGGGATATTGAAACCATGCTCGGCTTCTATGAGGATGATGCAGTCGTTATCAGTACCAGCGGTGAGCCCAAACGCGGAAAAATAGCGATCGCCCATGAGCTGCAGCAGTCCTTCGGTTTTGGATTGCCGATAGAAATTTTTGCCAGGAATATTTATTCGACCGATAATCTGGCCTCATTGGTCCTGCATTGGAGAATCACTGGGACAGGAAATAACGGCGAAAAAGTAAATATTACCGGAACTTCAAGCGATTACGCAAAGAAAGGACGGGACGGATATTGGCGGTGCTGGTTTGGAAATCCATTCGGCGTACAGGTGCGCAGCTTATTTTAATCAATTTCACAAAATTAAATAGTTCACATATGAAAATTTTAGTAATCGGTGGTACAGGTCTTACTGGAAGGCTGGTCACAAAAAAACTGGCAAACCTTGGTCATCAGGTGATCATTGGTTCACCTTCACATGGAGTGGATCTCATGACCGGAGAAGGTCTTTCGCAAGCACTGGAAAATACGGAAATAGTAATCGATCTATCCAATTCCTCCTCTCCTGAAGAAGAAAATGCAATCCGCTTTTTTCAGACCGCAGGAAAGAATCTGGTAAAAGCGGAGCTAGCTGCAAACATCAGGCATCACCTCGTACTTTCCATTGTCGGAACAGACGATGCGCTGGAGATCGGATATCTTCGCGCAAAGAAATACCAGGAAGACAACATCAAAAACTCGGGAATACCTTATACAATCATTCGTTCAACACAGTTTTATGAGCATACTGATGCCATCATTGCCGTTCAGGGCCAGGGTGACGAGGTATTTGTTTCGAAGATCGACTATCAGCCCATTGCCCTGGAAGATGTCACAGATTACATTGTACAGTTTGCACTCGAAGAGCCTAAAAATGGTACGGTAGAGATTGCTGGGCCTACAAGGGCAAATATGGATGATTTTGTCGCGAAATATATTGCGATAGCCGGAAAGCCCATAAAGGTTGTTTCTGACGAGGACAGCAAATATATGCATCTTGTTGTTCCTAGATCACTGCTCGTCCCTGCTGAAGAATATAATGCAGGCAAGATCCATTTTGAGGACTGGGCGTTAAGTACTTTGGAAAATTAAATTCGGTTCTTAACGTGTCCATTATATTATAATTGCTTCCTAAATAAAAAGATGCAGGCATTTACTGACCTGTATCTTTTTATTGTACAGCATGCTGGGCTCATACAGCTATTTAAATTGGCCTTACTCGATCATGAATTTTTGATTGATAGGAGCTTTCGGTGCTCCATCATGCTTTGACCTCTTTAAAAAGTTTTACTGACAAACAACGCCCGGCGCTTAGTATCATTGATGATATTGCCAATAAATCGACAGTGCAATCTTCCTAATTTTGTATTAGTTTTTAATACAGAAAAATGAAAGCAGTTATTTTAAAAAAACAGGGCGATATTTCGCAATTGGAATTAAAAGATCTACCTCTTCCTAGCCCTGGAAAAGATGAAGTATTGGTAAAAGTAAATTCCATAGGGATTAACCCAACAGATATTTATGCTAGGGAAAATGTAGCATTAGATTATATATTTAACGGTGAATCACCAAAAATACTGGGTTGGGATATCGCAGGTGATATTGTGGAGCTGGGTGAAGGTGTCTCAGACTTTGCAGTAGGAAACGCAGTTTTTGGTCTACTCAATTTCCCGACTTCCAGCAGCCCGGGACATGCCAAAGGGTATGCAGAATATGTAGTTGCCCGTGTCAAGGATATTGCGCTGAAACCAGAGAGTATCTCTTATCAGCAAGCTGCGGCCGCACCTCTTGCAGCTTTAACGACTTGGCAACCTTTAAATAAAGTCAAAATTAAATCCGGAGACCGTGTTCTGATTACAGCAGCAGGTGGCGGAGTCGGGCATCTGGCCATACAGATTGCAAAGAGCTTCGGAGCATATGTTATTGCGATAGCCTCAGGTTCAAAAAAAGAGCTTCTTATGGAACTTGGTGCGGATGAATTTATAGATTATCAGACAACAAATTTTCTGGATATCCTTCAGCCTGTGGATTATGTAATTGAGGCCTTGCGTGATGAGCATATCGAGCAGACCATCAAGGTGCTAAAACAGGGCGGTAACCTACTGAGTTTATGGAACCACATCGAGGGAACAAAATGGGAAGTTTTGGCAAAAGAAAAAAATGTCAACATTTTCTACAACGCAGTAATATCAAGTGGAACGGACATAAAAGCTTTGGCCCATTTAATGGGCAAGGGTATCCTTCGACCGCACGTTTCAAAAACATTTAAACTTGAAGAAATGGCGCTAGCCCATCAGGAAATGGAGACAAACCATACAACCGGTAAGATTGTTGTTAGTTTACAGTAGGTTTGCAGCAAAACAACTTTAGGCAGATATACTGCTTGATGTCCCGGTAACAAAAAAATCTTATCAGAATTGATAAGATTTTTTTGTTTAAAAGCCGGAAGACAAACTTGTTGAGATCGCTATACACTTTCAATAATTAATTTACGGTGCCTTTTTCCCCACTCGATCATCTGGTTTATCAGTATAGCGTATTCTTTGGAATATTCGGTAAATTCGTATTCGATGATGACAGGACTGTCAGAATACGCTGTTCTTGTAATAATCTTATTATCCAGAAGCTCTTTTAAACTCCTAGATAGCATTCTTGTGGTAATCCCCGGAATACTACGTTGGATATCCTTAAAATGCTTATTGCCACTGCAGATTGAAAACAGAATAGGCAACTTCCACTTCCCTCCGATCACATATATGGTGTCCTGCAGGGCCCGCGTATTTTCTGCGGTCAAAGGAATGACATTAATATCTTTCATATTTTTTTATTAAAATTATTAAAATATTTTCAATGATCAGGCAGTCAACTCACTGATTTTCTGCCCTTAAATTCAAATCACAGGTGGTTCCACCTGTGATACCGCTAGGCTAACGGTAAATAATAAAACCTTAAATTTGTCTATCAAGTGGTATGCATTACAGTTTTTATTACGATGGGCCGAAAAAAAAATTTTATTGAAGAAGATATACTGGACAGATCGATTGTTCTTTTTCAGCAGCTGGGTTATCACGCAACCTCACCTGAAGAACTCGTCAACCATCTTAAGATCAGCCGCTCAAGCCTGTATGCAACATTTGGTGACAAACGCGGTCTTTTAATAAGGGCTCTCCATCGGTATTCAAAATTAACCACTGACGCCCTTGAACAGATCAAGCGCAGTGCCAAAAACCCTAGAGAGGGTATCAGCAAGATCTTTGATCTGGCTGTCAAAGGATGCTACCAACCCGGAATGCCCAATGGATGTTTCCTTGTTAACTCCATCATTGAGTTCGGTCCGCACGATGAGCAGGCCCTCCAGATCATCCAGCAAAGCTACAATGACAGCAGGTATGCAATCTTTCATTTCCTGGAAATGCTAAAGAACTCCTCTCCTTCGCACAGCGATATCGATATGGAGACTATTACCGATTACCTGGTCAATACCATATCAGGAATGGTCGTATCCACCAAAGCGGGTATGGATGAAGAGGCCTGCCGCAAAATGATCGAGCAGACACTTTCCATTTTAAAATGATAAAAAACCGAGTTCCATTTCCGAAACCCGGTTCCCCTTATTAATTGATAGTAGTTTAAACTAAAATATCCAATATAGTTCTTTTAAGCTGTAGTCTGGTGATCTTCCATCCTTGTTCTGTTTTAAGTAGTTCCAGATGGTAATGACCAAAACCATGCAGCTTTTTGTAGGGAATCTCTTCCCTCTGCGCAAAGTTGATCAGATCTTCCATTGCCCATATCGCTGTGGCACGATGTTCGGGCAACAGTTCAATTTCTGGGCTATGCACGTGATGGGCAGAGCGGGCACCTTCCAGCACAGGTGCGGTTACATTCACCATTTCTTGGGGACTGTTAAACTCAAAAAGCCGCTCGCCTTTTTCTCCTTCGAAGAGCATATGGGCATTTTCGTCAAATAATTCTTTAAAGGAATTCCACTGCTTTGTATCGACAAACCTGGTGTAGCGGGCCATTACTTTTTTGATCTCGACAATTGCAATGAGATCTTCATGATTTAAATTTTTCATAGCTATACTTTATGCGCTGATACCGCCGTCAATTACGATACTGCTACCGGTAATATAGGAAGATTCAGGTCCGGCAAGGAAGTTTGCAAGTGCAGCAATTTCCTCAACCTTTCCAAGACGCTTAAGCGGAATAGCATTTGTATAAGCCTGACGGATCTCCTCATCTTTGGGCATCATATCTGTATCAGTTGCGCCGGGCAGAATTGCATTCACCGTAATATTTCTTGGGCCAAGATCCCATGCAAGCCCTCTACTGTATGCCGAAACCGCGGCTTTGGTCGCAACGTAATCAGCCATGCCGGGACCTCCAATTCTATTTCCACCAACGGAGCCTATATTGATGATTCTTCCGCCATCGGGCATGAATTTAATAACTGTTCTAACCGCCTCAGCTACAGCGCGGATATTCACGTCTATCATCTTATTGTAGCCTTCAGCCTGAAGGGAAGCTTGGTCAATTGTTCCTGGAATGGCAACAGCGGCATTATTTACAAGGATATCAATCTTTCCGAACTTGGCATTAGCCTGACCCAGTGCACTTTCTAAACGTCCTGCCTCTGAGGCATCAGCAGGGATGGCAAGCGCTTTTATCCCCTGCGCTTCTATTTCCGCTACAATCTTTTCTGCTTTTTCTGCTGAGTTGGCGTAGGTGAATACGACATTGGCTCCTTCGGAAGCAAAGCGTCTTACAATTGCTTCTCCCATTCCTCTTGTACCGCCTGTTACAAATGCGGTCTTATTTTCTAGTGTTTTCATTTGTTTTAAAGTATATTTCAATTACTGGAATTTTAGTTCCAAAATTAGTCATTATGAGGATCACTTTTTAAGTTGGTATCACCAATGATATTTAAACCAGCGGCCTTATAAACTAATTTCTAACTTTGTAGATCCGATGTAATTAACTTTTCGGTTTCCTGAAAACCATATACAATACAGAAAAAAGCATTATAAAAGTGACGATATGTGAAGGAACTAGAAAACCACAAAGTAGGCATCTCGCTCTGCTGTCGGGTTTGATAAGTCTATGTTTTTAGAATATCTCGGGTCTTTAGGGTCTGATCACTACAGTTACGGCTTTTTGATTTTTATATTTATTATCAAACTTGTAAGCAAACATTACTACACCAATAGATCTCCTTTTTTATTTAATGAAAAGCTTGAAAAGGTCTTCAGCCCCAGCGTCAAACTTCTTGCCATTAACATAAAAGGATGGTGTCCCATTGACTCCGCTGATAACTCCGCCCTGAAAATCGGCATCGATTTTATTCGCCAGCTCCTCTTTTTGTATATCGGACTTAAACTTTTCCATATCTAATCCTATTTCTTCTGCCATTTTAAAAAGATACAGGTCGTCCAGGTATTGCTGATTTTCGTAAATGGCATCGTGCATTTCCCAGAACTTATCCTGCAAAGAAGCAGCTTCGGCAGCGATCGCGGCTGGAAGCGCATATTCGTGCATTTCTGAAAGCGGGAAGTTTCTAAATACAAATTTCACCTCTCCGCTAAATTTTTTCAAGAGCTTCTTTAGCACCGGATAAGCGGCTCCACAGTAGGAACATTGGTAGTCACCATATTCTACGATAACTAAATCGGCATTTAGATTGCCTTGGGCGTGGTCAGTAGTACTGACAGGTATTTTTAATGACATAATTATTTTATTTTAAGATTTTCAAGAGTGTCCAATATTCCATCTGCACCGGGATTTACCGCCGTCGGTGATTTGTAGCTCCATTGGATGATACCTTCTTTATCGATTACAAAAAGAGCGCGGTTGCACTGACCTTCATTCTCATTATAGACATCGTATTTCTTTGCTACTCCCCCCTTTGGTTCAAAGTCTGCAAGGAGCGGAAAGTGTAGGTTACGGGACTGCGAAAAAGCCAGATGGCACCATTTGCTGTCCACAGAAATTGCGAACAGTTCTGCGTCATACTTTTTAAAGTACTTGAGCATTTCATTGTACAGTGCCATCTGATCACTGCAGACCGGACTCCAGTCAGCAGGATAGAATGCTAAGATCACGTTACGACCCTTAAATTCGGATAATGTAACTTTCTGGTCTGGTGTTGCAAATAATGTAAAATCAGGCGCAACAGTATTTTTTTCTAACATAATTTTAATCTTTAATAATTGATATAGGGAATAAGAATGCAGATGCCAGTAGAAAAAACGCTGGTAGAAGCAGTGTCCACTTTGTAAGCATATCAAGAAGCATCGGCGCGATAAAAGCGCCCAAGATAAAACCTATCCAAAGAATCAACAAACGGATGGTATTCGATCTATAGGTAGTCCTATCCTCTTTGCTATTGCTCATAGTATACATCGCCGAGTTCTTTGCCAGACTGTTTAACGTCCCCGTCACAAAATCGGTATTTACATTTTGCTTTCCTACCGAAGTAACGATCGTGTTCATCATCCCCATTGAAAAGCCGATAATGACCAGCGAGCTATAGTTCGGTATCTGATAATAGCTACCAACGATACTGTAAGTGATTAAAATGCCGGCCACAATAAAGAATTTGGATGAAAATTTTCGCTGTCTCTGACACTGCGAGAGACATGTGCCCAGGTAGATACCACTTACAAAGCTCCCAATTACGCACAGCGATGAGCTGATGACTTCTACTGTTCCTGTGTCTATCGCTGTTCCAAGCTGCGTGGTATTCCCGCTCATAAAAGAAACATAGGTTTTCCATTTGATCAGCCCAACTGCATCGATATACCCAGCTATGAAAGCAAGTAGTATCGCTAATTTTTCTTGTACCCCTATTTTGTCAGCGGACAGAAAAGCTTTCTTTTCTGGCAACATAAGTTTTATTTTTTAGGTTGAATAAAAATCTTTTTTGTTGGAAATTTTTCAATTTCACCATCCGTCAGCCCGAAATTTGTCACCACGACATCTTTAGGGTTGCCTGAAAGCCATTCGCTCAGATCAATAGACTCGTATTTCCCGCTGTTAAATCCGATAAGAACACGGCACAGGGTATCGCCTGTATTTTTAATGTAGTGCCCGGCTCCCATGGGTACATAGCCTACGTCACCTGCATTGAACTGTTCGGTGACTACAGTACCCTCAGCAAGAAAAACAGACATCTCCGCCTGGCCCGAAATATAATACTGCCACTCGTCGGCATTCGGATGCCAGTGCATTTCCCGAAGTGCCCCAGGCTGCAATTCAAGAATAGAACCGGCCATGGTCGTACTGATCGGAAACTCCTTACTTGTAACCAATCGCTGGAGACCGCCCCCGGGAATGACTCTAGGCTGTTGTGCGTGAAGCGGATAACGATGTAGATTAGTAAGTTCTATGTCAGATTCTTCTGGTCTAGCAGTAGCATTAAACGACAATTCATCCGGGACAATACCAGCTGCGAAATAGGCTTCTTTTTTCGGCAGTGCAGCAACTTCTTCCAAAGTCAACCCTAAATTCTGTGCTACAATTTCTGGAGGCATACTGGCAACGAAGTCAGTTACGCTAAATGTGTGGTCTTCGGAAAAATTACCATTGTCAAATATCAGGATGAAATGACACTCTTCATTTCCTGTTGCCTGTATCGAATGTCCATAACCTTTAGGAAAGTACCATACATCACCCGGCTCAAAATTGTCAGTATAACTATGACCGTCCGGATGAATGATAGTCGTACGAACAGTTCCTGAAATTACATAAGCCCATTCAGCAGCATTTGCATGCCAATGAAGCTCTCTCATACTGCCCGGCTGTAATCGCATCGACACACCTGCGATTCCGATCGAAGCTGGGAAGTCAGTTACAGAAGCCCCTCTGGTAGTCCCACCATCGTTTGTACGTGGTTCTTTTTTTTCTAATTCGTACTTGAAGCTTAAAGATGTCGTTTTCATAATATTGTTTTTTTAACGATTGATATTCCTGTTTTTTACTAACGTAAATTTACCGAAGAAAGGACGCTGTTGTTGCTGACTTTCGGTGAACAGGCAGATATGATCGTTGAAACAGTGCTATAGCAAGACATTCGTCCTTCAAATGATCAGTCAAATTATTCGTTTATCGGGAGTCGCTTCTAGACTTACCTTTTTTAGAATGTAAGTATTCGGCGATAAGCTGGCATGTACTAATTCGCACAATCTAAATGTGCTAAGTTGAAAGGCTTATAAAATTGAGTGGGGCATTCTTAATTACACGTTAACAAAAAAAGTGAGCCATGGAGCTCACTTTTTTATACTTTTTGTATGACTGTTTTAGGATTCAATAAAAGCTAGGATATCTTTATTAATCGTAGGAGCCTCAGTCGTAGGCATGCCGTGGGGAAACCCCGGGTAAGTAATCAACGTTCCGTTCTTTAAGAGTTTAGCAGATTTAACGCCGGCATTTTCATAAGGAACAATCTGATCATCCTCACCGTGCAGCACCAGGACAGGAATATCAACTGCTTTCAAATCTTCTGTGAAATCTGTTTCAGAAAAAGCTTTGATACCCTCATAATGGGCAACAATTCCCCCCATCATACCCTGTCTCCACCAGTTTCTCCGAATTCCTTCTTTAATATCGGCTCCCGCTCTGTTGTAACCGTAAAAAGGAAGTGTTAGATCGATATAAAATTGTTGTCTATTGTTCAAAGTCTGATCCCTGATATTATCGAATACCGCAATCGGCACACCATCTGGGTTACTTTCGTTTTGCACCATGATCGGAGGAACAGCACTGATGAGTACAGCTTTTTTAGCTCTTCCTTTCGAATATTTGTTCACATAACGAATTACCTCACCCCCGCCTGTTGAGTGACCGATATGAATGACATCCTTTAGGTCGAGAAATTCAACAAGCTCGGCAGCGTCAGCAGCGTACTGCTCAATGGTGTGTCCATAAATATCCTGACTCGATCTGCCATGGCCTCTCCGATCATGAGTGACTACGCGATAACCTCTCTGTAGGAAGAAAATCACCTGTGCATCCCAGTCATCGGAAGATAATGGCCAGCCGTGGTGAAACATCAATACTGGACCCTGTCCTTGGTCTTTGTAAAAAATTTCTGTTCCGTCTTTTAGTTTTAAAGTGCTCATCGCTATTTGGTTTAAATGTGAATATGTATTTTCTTTTTGCTACCATAAAACTACACGAACAGTTAGCCAATTTCAATAATCATTCGACGAATGGGCAAAATGAATCGTTAAAATCCGATTATCAGAAAAATACTGAATTCAACATATTTTCATCATACTATGAAACAACAAAAAAGATCATCAAGCACGACTTGATGATCTTTTCAATTACTTATTGTTAATGTATACCTTAGTCCGTATAACTTGCCAATAAACGTTGAGCTTCCTCGACGGCTATGGTAAGGATCTGCTCGACTTCCTTTAAAACACCTTCCGATAATGTGTTCTGTTCGGTTGTAAGTTCAAGTGTTCCCAATTTATCATCAAGAACAGGAAGCAATCCCATAATGGCGACGCTGGTTTTAAAATCATGTGCTCTTAATTTAAATCTGGAGAAATCTTGATTTGCGTAAGCAGTCTTTAGCTCCTGAAGCTGGCCCGGAATTTTGTCAATAAACTGGCTGGTCACCTTTCTTTCGAAACTTATGTCTCCACGGCTCACTGTGTGCATGTAAGCCAGATGTAAATAATTGAAATCTTCACTATCTTTATCTTCGATCTGCTGTTTGCCATCAATCCCTAGCCCAAAATGTGAAATAAGTTTGAACAGCTCCTCTTCGTTAATAGGTTTAGAAATATATTCATCCATTCCCCTACTGAGGCATTTTTCCCGTTCACCTGCCAGGGCATGCGCAGTCATGGCGATGATCGGAATATCCAATTTTAATACTTCCCGGATATGTTGTGTCGCTGCATATCCGTCCATTTGGGGCATCTGCAAATCCATCAATACCAAGTCGCAATGTTTGGTTTTCAGATATTCAATGGCTTCCAGTCCATTGGAAACAATTCCGAAATCAACATTCCATTGCCCCAGCATATGCTTCATCAGACTTTGGTTCATCGTATTATCATCAACGACTAAAATATGAAGTGGTAAATTTGAATAATCTTTGAAATAATCGGTATCGACCACCGAAGCGGCTAACAATTGCTCCTGTGCTATCCCATAAGGGATAAAAAAATTAAAAGTCGTCCCTCTTCCCTGCTCACTCTGAACCTCGATATCACCATGTTGCAGTAGAATCAGATTTTTTACAATAGACAATCCAAGTCCTGTTCCTCCGTAATTACGCGTAATAGAATCCTCTCCCTGATTAAAACGTTCAAACACATCGCCTAATTTTTCCTTGTCAATTCCAATTCCAGTATCGGCAATAATAAATCCAACAACAACTTTACCCTCACTTATGCTTTTGTTATAAATTTCGATATTGATACTGCCCTGTTTGGTAAATTTAATGGCATTACCGATTAAGTTTACCAAAATCTGTGTTAACCTCGTCGCATCCCCCATTAGCGTATCCGGAATCGACTTGTCGATCTTACTTGAAATCAATAGTCCTTTTTCTTTTGCCCTTTCAGTGAAGAAGGTTTCTACAGAATTTAACAACCCACTAATACTAAATGTCCCAACAGTGATGCGCATCATTCCGGCCTCTATTTTAGAAAGATCAAGTATGTCATTTATGATCGTCATCAAATTCTCGCCGGATCGCTGAATGGATGACACAAATTCGGAAGAAGTCTCATCCAGTGCTCTTTTTTGGAGTAGATTGGTAAAACCAAGGATTCCACTGAGCGGAGTCCTTATCTCATGACTCATATTAGCAAGAAAATTTTCCTTGGTCTGAGCTGCAATAGAAGCTTTCTTTTCTGCAGCATCCAATTCCTCGATCAGCACCCGTTGTCGGCGGAATTGGCGGAGGATATGAAAGCCCACCACGGAGCCACTCAAAATCAATAAAATTAACAAAGAGATATCATAGATCCTTGCTTTTCTGCCCATTGCTTCACTCTGTCTACTGAGGTCACTCATGTGCAACTGCCTGCTTTTATAGATCTTAGCCGTGATTGCTGTAATTTCATTGGAAATAATTCGGGCTCTTGGATTGGCAATAGAGGTCTGGTCATCCATGTTTCCTAAGGAACTATAACGTGCCAGAAGCTGATCCCGGACTATTTTTTTGTCCATAGCCAGTACCCCGAGCCGCTGTATCAGCTTTTCTTCCACAGGGTCTGCATTATCTTTGGACAAAGAATCAAGAAAGTTCTCGATCTCATTTATCTTTTTGTCGATACCTTCCAGATGGGTCGTATCATTTGTTGCTATCGATGCCCTGATCCTACTTTCCACGCCAAGGATATCGCGATCGATCTCCCTCAGATGATTACTCGCACGGAGCTCAGCCAAAAGTGTGTTATTATTCTGTATCAGCGCCTTTGTATTGCTGGCCGAATTAACCTGAACGGCGATCAGAAGTACTGTTCCCGCAATAAATGTCAGAATTATAAAATAGCTAAACCGTTTACTGTTCATTACAGAGTTTTTTGTCATATATAAAAGCTAAGAAGATTTTGGCGGCTTCATGGATCAGGACGAAAATAACAGCAGTTTACGACTAAAATACATTCATTCTTGTATTAAGAGCCTTTCGATAGGCATCTGCTACAGGAATAAACTGGCCATTTATAATAATACCACCATCCTGTAATGTATCTATTTTACTGACGGATATTATGTAGGACCGATGTACTCTGATAAAGTCGTTTTTTGGTAAACGCTCCTCTGCGGTTTTCATCTTGCCATGAATGGCAAACATCTTTTCTCTCGTATAAAATTTCACATAATCTCCCATCGCCTCAGCGTAAAAGATATCTTCAAGCTTCAGGCGCCTTGTCACGTTAGCGTCTCTGACAAACAAAAATTCATCATTGGTGACATGCACATTCTCTTTTCTGCTATCAAGGATTGACTGGGCTTTCTCCACCGCCTGTAAAAAACGGACAGGAGAAATGGGCTTTAAAATATAATCCGCGATATTAAGCTCAAAAGCCTCGATCGCATATTCCCTTTTGGAGGAAGTGAAAATGATGATTGTATCTTTTCCCGATAAACTTTTGGTAAGTTCAATACCTGTCATTTCGGGCATTTCAATATCCAGAAAGAGCAGGTCAACCTCGTTCTTCTGAATAAAATGGTAGGCGTCCATAGCGTTTGAAAATTCCTGCACAATGGTAAGGTCTGGAACCTGCTTTGCCAAATGGGCTAAAGTCGTTCTTGCAATATCATTATCGTCAACAATCAGAGCTTTCATAGTAATAAGTATATATGTTAATATGACAAATATACTTATTACTTTCTTTTTTTATCGCTAATCAATAGCTCCTATCTAAAATATGAACGGATCATCCATGCCATCTCCTCATGGCTTTCCATCAGTGCCGTAATGAAGTCGCTGGTTCCATAATCTTTGAATTCTTCGGCAAAAGGAATAATATGACCACGTAAAAATTCGATAATACTTTCGTGATCTGCCAGTAGGTCTTTCATATACCCAAGGCCATCATTTGTCCTTTCACTGTATTCCGTAAGGTGTGTTAGTTCCAAATAGATCTTCATCGTTGCCGGAGCATAATGTCCAATTTTTCGCATGCGTTCTGCAACGCTATCGATCATCCCGTCCAACTGCTTGTACTGTTCTTCAAAGAAAATATGGTTTGCATGGAAGTTTTCTCCGGTCACATTCCAGTGGGCATTTCGAGTTTTGATATAAAGTATATTTTCATCGGCCAATAATTTTGCCAATTGTTCAGCAACAGCATTTGTATCTGTTTCGGTAATTCCAATATTCGCTTTCATGGTATTTATAAATTAAGTGTTTGATAATTATATTTTTCTAATGTTTATCTGACAAGAACGATCTTACCGGTATGTGCGCCATTTTCAAGTAATTTATGCGCTTGTGCAGCTTCTTTAAGGGGAAATGTCTGGTAAATGATGGGTCTGAACTTCTTTGATTCTAGCAATGGCCAAACATTCTTCTTAACTTCAGCTGTCAAGTATTTTTTGAACTCATATGCTCTGTTTCTTAACGTACTGCCTGTTATAGTGAGACGCATTACCATCATCTTCCAGAGATCCAGATCGACATGGCTGCCCGAAACGGCGTTGATATGAACAAGTCTCCCCTCGGATTTTAATATATTGACATTTTTTTGCAAATAATCACCTCCGATCATATCCAGGATAACGTCAACGCCCTCCTGCTGGAGTTCTCTTTCAAAATCCTGCTTTTTATAATTAATATAAAAATCTGCTCCCAAATCGATACAGTTCTGACCTTTCTCATCAGATCCGACGGTGACGATGACGCGTGACCCGAGCGCATGTGCCAATTGAATCCCAGTAATACCAATACCACTGTTTCCGCCGTGTATCAGAAGGGTTTCATGAGGTTTTAAGGCCCCTCTCTGAAAGACATTTGACCATACGGTAAACACGGTCTCGGGTAGACTTGCAGCCTCGGCATAACTGAGATCAGCAGGTATTTCAAGGCATTGCCCTTCACGTACACATACAAATTCGGCGTATCCCCCGCCTGCGAGCAATGCGCACACTTTATCTCCCACCTTAAAGTTCAACACCTCTGGCCCACACTCCACGACGACCCCACTTATCTCAAGACCCAGTATATCTGCCGGGACACCTGCGGGAGCGGGATAATTGCCCTGTCGCTGAAATATATCCGATCTATTAAGTCCTGCTGCTTTTACTTCGATCAAAACTTCATCACCTGTAGCTTTTGGAGTTTCAAATTCTTTAAGCTGTAGTACCTCAGGACCACCATAGCTTGACATTACAACCGCTTTCATTTTAATCAATTTTTAGATTTAAATTTTCTGCTCTTTTCCATTTCAGTTTATGGATAACTACTTTTCCCTCAGACAGGAAGGGTTTGCCGCTTTCTAAGATCAGATATTCATTTTCAAAATGTATATTCCTATTTTGTGTTTGACCTGTCCAATTCGGAAAAAGAGAAATATACATTGTATGGCTTAATGTCTGTTCGTTATGATTAGCAGCAAAAGGCCCTGAATATGCTAAATAGGTAGAGCCTTCCTGTATGTATTCTTCTGCTGTAGCTCCGGTCCAATGCTCCTCGCTAAAGTTCTTCCGATCTGGATTCATGATCTGCGCGGACATATAGCCATCAGAATTATATATAATCAGACCTTTTGGTGTTTCACCCATGGGGTAGGAAATGTCCCCACTTTCAAGTGTTACTTCTACCAGCTCCACCAATGTCCAGGTACCGATCAATTTGTCAAATAATGTATTTTCCATTTTAAAGAAATTTTTAAAAAGGTTGGTTGTATTTTCCTGTAAGGGCTTTATTTTCTATACTTTTAGCAAAGTTGGGTGTCTCCTCATGATTGTGCGCATCCGAAGCGGCCTGTCTTGCTGCTGCTGCATCGGAAAGATTTATTCCATTTTCTTTAATATAAGCCAGCATCTCTGGAGTAGCAGTCGCGTGGATCTCATTGGTGTAAAGACAGGAGTTATCGTCAATTCTGGTAGCCTTAAGTTCCCAAAGTACCTGTACTTTTGTACGGCCTCCTTTAGTGATTGAATCTGAAATCGAAAGCATCCGACAGTAAGCAGGTTCATGGACAACAGCTACGTAGTGCTGTACCATTAATGCGTCTCCTATTGTTTCGACATTAAGCGAAACCGGTTCTCCGTCAAATGTTGTGGAGATTGCTGCACCGATATGCTGTGTTGAACACCTTTGGTATTCCGCATCAGTCAGGTTCAATAACCAGTCTGCGATATTTACCTTTTCAATTGGGGCATTGATGATTGCTGTAACTGCTGAATGTGACAATGCGTTTTGTGAGGTTTGAATAATTTCCATAATACTAAATTTTTGAATGATTGATTTGTTTTTACTGATGTAAATCTATGCCTATTTACCGTCCGCTGAATTCACTATCCATCGGACGGGCATAAAGTATCGTTAAAAAGGGAATATTGATCGTTGGGGGGATGGTCGGTAAAGTCCGCTGCAAAACGCGCAGTCGCTATATGTTTTTTGCGCTCAGAGTGTCAGTTAATGTCCTTATGTAATCTGATGGTTTCCTTAAGTTTATTTCAGCTTCAAGAACGGCATTATAGATGAAATGGCCTTGGGAGGTTTTTTGGTTTAACCTCACAGTCAACTGGATTTTTAGTTGAACTTTTGCTAATTGTTATTAAATGCGATTTGAAATTGGCTTTGCTATCTCATTTGGCGTCTTTCCAAATTCTTTCTTGAACGCGTAGGAAAAATGCGACAGGTCTTCAAAACCTACTTCGAGATAGACATCACTTGGTTTCTTGGATTGCTCGGCGATTTGAAAATAAGCCTCCTGCAATCTTTTCTTCTTGAGCCAGATGCCCGGGGTCGTTCCGAATATGCGTTGAAAATCCCGTTTGAAGGTCGATAGGCTCCTCCCCGTAAAAAATGCAAACTTTTCCAGGCTGATGTTAAACCTGAAATTTTTGTTCATGTATTCCTTTAAATTAATCCTATCAGGTAACGAGAAATTGAACAATATGTTAATCAGGTCAGGATTCGATTTCAATAGAATAATCAATAATTCCTCTCTCTTTACGTCAACAAAATCCGCACTGATCTCAAGATCACCGGTATAGTAAGGTTCCAGTGATATTATAAAATTCTGGATGAGCTTGTTTTCCGGTATAAAAATAAAGGAGTCACTGATGGTTGATGGCCGGACGTCATAAACATGCCGTTCAAGGAAGCGCTTCAGGAATGCTTCATCCAGGGTGATGATGATTTTTTCAAACGCATCATTGTCCTTGTATTTCGTATAACGTACCAAATGATTTTTCCGGGCGATACAATAGTCGCCCGGTTTCATTGTGTAGTTTTTCTCGCCGTCATAAGCCTTCATATCGCCCTTCAATAAGTATAGAAAATAATTTTCCGGTATATAGTTCTCGGGAGAGATCTCCGGGCCAAGGTGACAGGATTGGATGTTGTTAACTTTCATGGTTTACCAAATATACTGATCCCTACAGATTAATTTTGCGGATTACTGAAATTGTAACTGTCCACACTTGCAAGTATCGCTTCCTCTCTGGTGCGGGGCTCCCAGCCCAGTGTTTCAGCGGCTTTTTTATTGGACATCTGCGTATACTCTTCGACTGGAGTGGGCTGCATAGTAGCAATTTTTCCGGCCAATTTGGGCCGTTCTTTTTTGATCAGTTCCGCCACATCATAAAAAGACATCGCCCCTTCCGATGTTGCTAGAAATCGCTGTCCGGCAGCTTCGGGATGTAACATGGCTTTGATATGGATATCAGCAACATCGCGCACATCCACCGCACCAAATGTAAATGGTGCATTTTCCTTAATGTGTCCCTCCACAATTCCCTTGACGACAGTATCCAGGGAGGCCGAGGAAATACCGCCAAGTATAGGACCAAAAATTCCGACGGGATTGATGACCGTTAACTCCATAGCAGGGGCTTCATCCTCCATAAATTGCCATGCGGCTTTTTCTGCAATTGTTTTTGATTTTATATAAGCCTGTACCGGTGCGTTTTCATCGGTCCAGTCAAGTTCTGTAAAAACATGATTTCTGGGATCGATGCTATAACCGATTGCAGCAAAAGAGGATGTGAGCACGACACGCTTAACCCCTGCTTTTTTGGCCGCTCTCAACGCTCTCAACGTACCGTCTCTTGCAGGGATAATCAGCTCATTTTCGTCTTTGGGCTGCTCAGCCACAAATGGGGAAGCAACATGAAGGACATAATCACAACCTTGTGCTGCTTCATCCCAACCATTATCGGAGAGCAGATCGGCCTCATAAAAAGACAGCTGATCAAAAGTGCTGATGCCACCTGCTGTAAGGGCATCCAAAATTTCGTTTTTACGGGAGAGCGTGCGCAGTGTTGTTCTTACGGTAAATCCTTTTTTGAGTAATTCAAGAATAATATTTACCCCCAAAAATCCGGTACCGCCGGTTACTAAAACTGTTTGATTGTTCATTTCAGATCAATTATTAGAATTTGTAAGTCAATTGTATGGCGTTTTCCGCATATTCCCAGAGCCTTTTGGCAAGCGCTTCATCGTTCATGGCTGCTGTATGATGGCCGGACAAGGCCGGATATCCCGCATATTCTTTCGGACCGTCCGGGCCGTAGAATTTACCACCCTCAACGGATGGATCTGTTGCTGCAAACAGGCTTGGCAGGGCACCCTGCCAAGGCTCCATCACCTGATCAAATGCAGCAAACAAACCTTCCAGATTTTCACCCGGGATATTCCGCTGTAAATCGGTTCGCGTGACGCCGGGATGCGCCGCCACAGAAATGGCCGATATACGGGCATTTTTGAATCTCCGGTCCAGCTCGTAGCTAAACAAGATATCTGCCAGCTTGCTTACGGCATATTCACGCCATTCATCATAGTTCTTTTCCAGTCTGAGGTTGTCAAAGTCAATGCTGTCCACCAAAGTAGCCGCCCCACTGGAAAGTGTCACTACTCGGGCATTGGCGGTCTGCTTAACGAGCGGCAGCAAATATCCTGTCAGCGCAAAATGCCCCATAAAGTTTACGCCGAACTGCATTTCAAATCCGTCATCCGTTTTAGCAGCTGGAGGAACCATCACTCCGGCATTGTTGATGAGCATATCCAGTTTTGTATGCTTTTGCATAAAGTGATCTGCAAATTCCCGAATCAGGCCGATGTTTGCGAGGTCCAGCATTCCATAGTCCAATGTTCCCACCCCAGCCGTTTCGGACTGGATTTTTTGAATGGCATTCTTTTCTTTCTGGATATCCCTTGCGGCAAGGGTCACATGTGCACCTGCTTCATACAGCGCTTTTGCTGTTTCAAACCCTATACCGGTGTTTGATCCGGTGACGATTGCTATTTTCCCCGATAAATCAGGGATGTTATTTTTTGTCCACATAACCTTTAATTTTTTTACAAAGTTCGTCGAATTGCTGTTATGTCGTTTTGTTGTGGAGTTCAAATTTCCTTTGTTGTGAAGGTCAACTCTGTTGATTATAATCTGATGGCCACTGCTCGTTTTTGCTGGCCGCGTTACATCGCCTTTGCTATAGGATTTATCAGAATAAGGGAGCTAATGAAATACTTCTGGTCCATTTCCACAGCTCCCTATAAACGTACGTATTAATCTTCTATTTCCAGATGAGTACTCAAGGCAATACGGTTCCAGCCATTGATGGTGACGATGAGCATGATGATCTGAGCGATCTGGTTTTCGGAGAAAATCTCGGATGCCTTGCTGTAGGTTTCTTCACTTAATCCGTTTTGGTGTATAAGGGTTACTTCCTCCGTCATTGCCAGTATGGTCTGCTCCTCCTCGGTAAAAAATTTGGTAGCCTCTCTCCAGGCACTTAACAAAAAGATACGCTCTGGTCTTTCACCGTTTTTGATGGCATCCTTGGTGTGCATGCTAATACAGTAAGCACAGTTGTTGATCTGTGATGCACGGATTTTGGCGAGTTCTTTAAGCGTTTGCGAGATCTCAATTTTTGACAGATAACCCTCTAATCCTAACATTGCTTTGAATGCCTGTGGTTCTGTTGTGCTGATGTTGATTCGTTTTTCCATTTTTCTTATTTTTTATTTTGATACTACAAAATTGGAGAATGGAGCGCCGGAAAAACTTAAACGGGTTTAAGAAAAATTTTTTTTGCGGATTTCGCTGAGATACTCGGGTGTAAAGCCCAGATAGGAAGCAACGTTAAGCCTTCCAACATTTGCATTTTACGTCACCTGCAGATAGAAGGCCAGGCGTGGCGCTGCAACCGCGAAGAGCATATAAAAAGGATCCCAGGTACAATAAAGTAAAGGCCTAATTCTAATGCTGAAACAATTTATAGAGTAATCACGATTTTACCAACCGTTCTCCCCGTTTCCTGTTCCAGATGCGCTGCTCTCATTTGCTCAAAGGGAAAAGATTTGGAAACATGAGGTTTTACGGCTCCACTTTCCAATAAAGAAGCGATCTGTTTCATATCCTCTCCGCTGGACTGTACAAGAATAAAATAACCTTTCACACCTTTGGATTCTGCTTTTGAAGTTACATCTTCATTCAGACCTGTCGGAATACTGATGATGGAACCGCCTTCTTTGGTCACTTCGAGCGAATGGTCGATATTGTCCCCGCCAATTGTATCCAAT
>JAQZAZ010000006.1 GCA_029239355.1 Sphingobacterium sp. | reverse complement strand
GAGCAGGAAGGGATCTTTTGATTTTATTGCCAAATATTATTGCTTATTATATGTTTTACATGGTATTTCTAGGATTACTTATTCATTAAGTACACAACTGTATTATTATTTGCACGATTTGCAGGTTTTTGATAAAGAAGGGAATAGTCTTGGCGTTAACGATAAAATTACGATATCTTTCGAAATGGAGCTGGATACCAGGCGTCCGCCGAGAACGGGAATCAAAAAATTAGAGAAAGATGAAAATGGCCATCCTAAAATAGCTGAGCAGAAACCGGCGTACTATGGAGATGGTCCATCGGATAATATTATCGAAAAAGTGAAGTAATTGTTTTATCCTATTGAATCAGGTATAGAGTGATATTAAAACTTAAAATTTGATTGTTATGCTGGCACTCGAAAATTACAAAATACTGCTGTTCGTACTCATACTACAATCCTGTGGGAACCATGCTCAGAAATTCAGGGACAGTACCGTACATTTTACTGATGATGACACCGGAATTGTAAAATATAAGAGTGACTCAACCAATGAATTGGTTTTAAACTTCCTGGATCACAGTTATTTTTATAAGGAAACAAACTTACCATTAAAAGCAGGTGAGGATGTGGGATATGAAAATCAATCCAGGGGTACATTTGCAATCAAAAATGATACGTTAACTTTTTTTTCTTCAATGCCGTCTCAGATCGATGTTAAAACGGATTGCTCTACGAACGCAGAATTTTTGCCCTTGTATCGAACGCATGAGAAAATTGATACTAGTAGTGTCAAAATCTATTTTGACAATATTGCTGAACCGCAATATTATCAGGTGTTTGAGTTTAAAAATGGAGAATTTGAAAAGCTGAGGGTGAAAACCTGTGAAATAGATGGAGACTTTGGTGCGATAGAGACCGCAAAAGATAAGATCCCATTGCATCAGTATTTAGTTATTGAAAAACCTCGAAGCAATAAACTTTTAATTATCGACAGTCTGCAAACGCAGGAAAGTTATTTTTTTGATTTTGATCACATCCCTTTTCGCTCTTTTCATTTTTACACACGGTCATATTGGAGTTATTACGATTTTACGGGCTTAACATTTGTCCGCACGGACAAGAAACTTAAGCTAATTGATAAAAATAGGTTGGGGCGTTACAAGCATTCTATCATAAATTCGATATTTTTAAAACAATGAGGGATTAAAGGTGCCAACTACTGTTAAAAGCGGTTATTCTTCTATAAGAATAGGCTGATCGTGTAAATTATTTGGATAGAAAAGGTAGATTTAGGCTATGAATAAGGAAAAACATTATTTGGATATAAACCGAATGTCCTGGAACAACAGAACAGATGCACATCTTAATTCTGAGTTTTATGACCTTCCCGGCTTTCTGCAGGGGAGAAACTCCTTAAATGAGATTGAACTGGGCTTGTTCGATAACCTTGAGGGCAAAACTATTTTGCATTTACAGTGTCATTTTGGTCAGGATACCATTTCACTGAGTAGGCTTGGCGCGGAGGTGACGGGAGTTGACCTATCCGATAAGGCAATAGACAGTGCACAAAAAATAGCTGAACAGACAAATGCTAATGTCCACTTTATCTGTTGTGACGTATATGATCTACCGAATCATCTAGATCAGCAATTTGATCTTGTTTTTACGAGTTATGGTACAATTGGCTGGTTGCCAGATTTGAATAAATGGGCACAGGTTGTTTCCAGATTTTTGAAGCCCAATGGGAAATTTGTATTTGTTGAATTCCATCCCGTTGTTTGGATGTTCGATGATAATTTTGAGAAGGTTGGTTATAGGTATTTTAATTCAGGAGCTATTGTAGAGACAGCAACTGGCACCTATGCGGATAAAAATTCAGCTATAAAACAGGAATATGTGATGTGGAACCATAGCATAAGCGAAGTGGTCAATAATTTGATCAGAAATGGACTCCGTATAACACAACTTGACGAATTTGATTATTCCCCTTATAATTGTTTTAAAGGGACTATTGAATTTGAAAAGAATAAATATCGGATTGACCAGCTAGAAGACAAGATTCCAATGGTTTATGCTGTTGTGGCCATAAAAGAATAATGTCTGTTTTTTATAATCAAAAGAAAAATTATGATTAAGGTATTTATCGCAGGAGCAACAGGATGGGTGGGGACTGAACTAAGCAAAAGGATCGTAGAGGAAAACGATTTACAATTGGTGGGGGGCTTGTCCAGATCCCGAAATGGGGCTGATTTGGCTGAAATTTTACAATTAAAGCGGGACCCGATTCCATTGTTTGATACTATGGAGCATGCTCTTGACCGAGTGGATTTTGACGTTATGATTGATTTTACCAAACCAGAAATTGCAAAAGACAATGTGATTGCTGCATTGAACCGGGGTAAGCGGGTTGTATTGGGAACATCAGGATTGTCTGATTCGGATTTTAAAGAAATTGCGAAGGTTGCAGCTGACAATAGTACCGCTATTCTGGCTGCAGGTAATTTTGCAATTACGGCCGTGCTACTACAAAAGTTTGCCGAGATTGCGGCTAAATTTGTTCCTCACTTTGAAGTTATAGATTACGCCTCAGGAGACAAGCCTGACGCACCAAGTGGAACTGTCGCTGAGCTCGCTTATCGTTTGTCCGCGATTCGGACACCTGATCTGACAGTAGCAATTGAAGATACCATCGGACGGAAAGATGCACGCGGTGCAAGTCTAAATGGTATACAGGTACATTCGGTGCGATTACCGGGCCATATCCTCGGAGTAGAGGTGATATTTGGTGAAAAGGATGAGAAGCTGATCCTACGGCATGATGCAGGAAATGGAGCAGAGCCTTATATAAAGGGAGTTTTTCTAGCCGTCCAGAAGCTATCCACCTTTACCGGCTTGAAGCGGGGACTTGACACAGTTATGGATATTTAATTGCTGTTGCGTTTTTCCACAAGGATGATGTTTTGTGTGTAACTAAAAAAATTAGTATTATATATTTCTGTTTTGTATATTTACATGCTTAATTCACACATGAAAGCCTAGCGATAGTCTAGCGTTAGATTGGCGGTAACGGTATATTGGTTTACATGCTTTTAGATAAGCTGAGCATTTTTTTGATAGATTACTAAATTTTGAGTTGCTTTTCATGGAAGAGACGATCGGACAGTTAAATACATCCTACAAAGGGCAGATATTTCGCATTACATTTAAGGAAAAGGATTTTCAGGTTCAGCTTTTAAAAAAAAGCCCTACAAAAGAGGAAACAGAGCTGCAAGTATTGTTAGATGGCGGGCTACAGACATTGGTAAAGATAAAAGAGAGATGGTTTTTTCTGCAACATGATTTAGATCAGGATCTGGCAAATCACATCTGGCGAGCCATCTCTCTCCGGTATAGACTTTGATTTATATCAAAGTTAGCTTGCTTAATTTACCCCCGGCGTGATGAGCTCGGTTGTAAGACTTAAAAAACGGAGTAGGTTATTTTTGTCAAAAATTAGTGTAGCATAATGCTTTCCTTTTTTAAAGGTGAGTCTCGTGCCGTCCGGAAATGTGCTTCCTTCCTCCATTTTTTGTTTTCTAGCAGCATATTTACTAAATTTCGCTGTACTCTCTTCCAAGGTAGTTTTGTTGATTACAAGATCGAAAGGAAGTCCCGCTACGATGAGCGGTTTATCGTCCGGAATGTCAAAAAATATTTCATTAATAGCATTATTTTTTCCAAGACTAGCATACAGTTCCAGCCCGGATTTTGTTAGCCATTTAGCGTATTTTTCTTCATTTGCATCTTCGTAGTAAATGGTCTTCGTGTTTAATGCGGTTTCAATCTTCTGTGCTGTTTGCGGAAAAATAAATTCTGAATTCTTATTTAATAGCGAATTTAAACCTGCATTGTTTTGCGAAAATGCGCTGAAGGTCAATAGCAAAAAGAACATATTCAATGTTAGTGTTTTTACTGTCATAACGATACTTTTAAATTTTTGAAAATATGATAATTAAAGATATTAAAAAATCAGTTAAATGAGTAAAAAGAAAAGAATGGCAAAATAGGCTGATATTGTTCTCGATTCCGGTTATTAACAAATAACTAAGCTTAAGCGCCCGATGTATTTTTGAGGTACCACTATCGCTATATTGATGAGCTGCAAGATATTTCTTTTGTCTTTAGAGCATTGAGATATATTCTGACATCCGCTTCAAGTTTTGCGGGATATTCATAGGTTAACTTAATTGCGAGCTCCCTGCCGATCGCTGCGACGAGGTTTGCCATTGCAAATAATGCCGTCCAGTTTTCGTTTATATCGCTGCCTGAAAAGGTTTGGATTACTTTCTCCCAGGTCTGCTGGGTCAAATATTTCTCAAATAAACGCCCGTGTTTATTGGTTGTAATGTTCCAGCCATGCTGGCTCGCGATATACCACTCAATTAATGGTACCAAATAATCGGTACGTATATTGTCCTCGGACATAAATTTCGCATAAAAAATATCCTTTCTGACGAGGCATTTGGCTACATAGGTGCAGTCCCACCAAAAGTCATTGAGCAGCTGCTCGAATCTTTGTGCTGTAGGCCTTTTGATGATTGATACCTGATACGTCGGTTTTTGGAGTGCCTGTGTTATGCCCTCCTTATCCATAAGTACTTTGTAGCCAATGTCCCAGTCTTCAGGTAAGTGGTTTTGATGGACCTCTTCTAAAAAATTTGATTTACTGTATAATTTAAAATCAACTTTTGTATGATCAGCGTATAAAACCATCTTCATTGCATGTTTGTCCTCAAAGTAGCTTTCATCCTCTTCAACCATGGCAATAGGGGTACCAAAGTTATTTATCCAATTCGTATCCAGGATGTAATTGGTATTGTCATCAAATACAAGTTCGATATCTAGATCACTTAATTCATCGACTGGAGCTAGAGGATTTACCAATGAGCTTGTCAGGAGGACTGCCCGGATATCCGGATTGTTTTGCGACCAATTAATAATCTGCTGTAATTTTTCTTCACGAGTTTGCATGTGTTTAAATTTATTGATAAAAAATGCGTTATTATTTACCGGCGGCATGTCGCTGGTCTTTTTTCTAAAAGTTTTGGAGCGGCGAATATCAAAAATATACGAAAAATTTTTGCTTGTCTGACAGAGTCATAACAAATCAGCTGTCCCAAATTTCTGCTTGATCTGATATTTAACCCGCATCCAGACGGTCATTTTCTTTATGCGTAAACCATTGGGAAATAAGAATGATCAGGGCGATAAACATGAGGATACTCAATCTGACCAATAGATGTTTTCTTAACGTTCTATTCTTCAAAATCGGTCTTTTGATGAGAAAGATCGTCTCTACGAAATACAGTATTAGGAATATAATCTTAAGAAACTGTCGGAAGGTGTAAGATCTGTCAAACCAACGGTTCGTATAAAGTAATCCGATAATTAGCGTTGATGAAAGAAAATAGCCTATAGTTTTATAATTCATGTCGTGAAATAGCTGTTCTTTAGGGTTCACTATAAAGTCTTTTTTGTTGAAAAGACATTGTTTATGCCAGTAACTTAAGGATAAATCACTATTATGGCAAAATAGTCCTTGAACTCTATCGTGTAAAATCATTTTGGAATCGTAGTTCTAGTCGGGAGTGGACAGCTGCGTACTGGTGTCATTTGTTGAATAAATCATATTATTGCTTTAGTTCGCGTTTTTTGCAATATTATGCAATAATATGATTTATTTGTGATTTATTATTGATAGTTTTGTGCACTAAGCCTAGACAAGTCTATCGCTATACTATTTTAGTTTAACTCAACTTATATGGAAATTATTTGTGTGCGGGCTGGGGCTTGCCAGTTGGGCGCCTGTCGTTCCTTATGTTAAACATAGGCTCGGTTTAGATGATGGTGTGTTGGGGCTTTTAATGCTTCTTATCGGCGGTGGAGCCCTTTTTATCATGCCATTTTCGACTATTCTTCTAAATAAGTTTGGAACAAGAAAAATTATCTTTATTTCGGGTATCACCCTTGGACTGATCTTGCCGATGTTGTTAAATGCTAATTCCATAATGACCATGGGGATTACGCTATTCTGTTTTGGTATGTGCATGGGGGGAATAGAAGTTTCGGCAAACGCACATTCGATCCTGATCCAGAAACTTTTTGACCGGCCAATATTATCCGGTCTGCACGGTATCTTTAGTGTTGGGGGATTAACGGGATCACTTGGTTTAGGGCTATTAATTAAACTGGGATTTCAGGCAACTTATGCCATGTTATTGATCTCCTTGTTGATTGTTATCATTATGTTTGTCATGTATCGTAGATTGTATTCGCATGATGATGAGACGCGCATTAATAGCCGTCACGACGATAAGGAAATGGCCGTAGGTCAGTCCAAATGGGCAGGTTGGTTCAATTTGCATGTTTTATTTTTGGGTATGCTCTGTTTTTGTGCTTATCTCTCCGAAGGTTCGATGCTGGATTGGAGTGCCGTATTTTTGCATGAGGAAAAAAAAGCACCACTTGAAATTGCGGGTATAGGATATGCGGCATTTTCTATCGCCATGGCGACAATGCGACTTTTTGGTGATGTACTTGTCGTTCGGTTAGATCATCGTGTTGTGGTTGTCAGTGGAGGTCTGTTAGCCGTATTTGGTCTGTTGATAGCTATTTTATCGGCTTCTTATTGGGGGGCATTGGCAGGGTTTATTCTTTTGGGTTTCGGGGCTGCGAATATCGTTCCGATTTTATTTAGTCATGCCGGAAATTTAAAAGGAGTAGGGGCTTCCGCAAGTATTCCGGTTATGTCTACTTTAGGGCATTCGGGACAATTGTTGGGACCAGCCTTACTGGGGGGAGTCGCACAATTTTATGGAATTTCAACCTCCCTTATGGTGGTTGCTTTTCTTATGCTTTCGCTTTCAGTTTCTTATTGGATCTATTGGAAATTTCAGACGGGAGAATAAATTCCAGTAGGCTATAGCTGGCAAATCACTTCTTGTGATTGGCCAGCTGTAGCTTAGCGATTGGACGTTTTATTTTACAGAATAGCGGTAAAAAAACGATGTGCGTCCGTCCAGTTCTTCAATCTTTCAAACCGGTGCTCATTGACATTGTGAAATGTATCAAATAAAAGCCCTTTTCCGGAAAAGCTGTCTAGATTTCTTAGATGATCGTCAATGAGAAAATCGGTGTCTATAATACCTTTACTTCCGCAGAAGACAATGTTTTTCCAGGAAATAAATGGAAAATTTTCCTGTAACCATTCCCGTTTCTCTAAAAGACTATTTGGGAATTCCATCGCGGCGGATACCACAAAAATGTCATAATAATGCTGTAATTCCTTCACCACCTCTTGTGCATCTTGTGCAACAGGGATGCTACGGAAAAAACCCGGTTTATGCAAATATCTTAAAACTGCCGTTTTATCAGGTAAACAATCTGCTTCCTTTAACCCTACGATATCATCCTCATTTATCCGTATACCAGTTTCTTCAAAATAATGTGAAAGATAATGCCGTTGGATGTCTGCCAGCACACCGTCCATATCGATGGAAATTGTTTTTTTTATCATAAGTTTTATATTTATTATGGCTCAAATGTAATTATATAATTGCAAAATATTGCAATTATAGCAATTTTTTGCAATTCATTTTATTCTGTTAAATCTATATATTTGTTCTTATGCTAAAGTACGATCGTCTACAAACCATTTTAGATATCACCAATAGGGAGGGGTCGGTTACATTTCAGGCCTTGAGCAAAAAGCTTTCGGTATCCGAAGATACTATACGGAGAGACATTAAGGAATTGAATGACCGGGATCTTCTTCGCGGGGTAAGGGGAGGAGCGCACAGTATTGTGGAAAAAAAATACCATTACCGTGATCGCGAGAAGGCAGGGCTGGAACAGAAAAGGATCATTGCGCAAAAAGCATTATCATTAATTAAAAATGATCAGGTACTTTTTTTCGATGGAGGAACATCCATTTTAGAGTTAACTAAAATTTTACCGAAGGATCTTAAGGTTACGATCATTACGAATAGCTTTCCTGTCGCGAGTGTGATTGAGGACCATCCTTTGATAGAGATTATATTTTTGGGAGGCAGACTCTACAAGTCGGCCTTTACAACATTTGGCAATACGACGTTGGAAAGTATCGCTAATTTTAGGGCTGATCTATATTTCTTGGGTGTTTGTTCGATTACTTCCGAAAATTTATCGTGCAATTATCAGGAGGATGCCGAAACAAAGCGGGCAATGATGAAACAGAGTGTCCAGATCGTTGGATTGTGTACATCGGATAAATTTGATACGGAGTCAAATTTTATCATCGATGAGACCAAAAAACTTGATATCATCGTCACGGAGAACGATTCTACGAGCCCCCTGATGAATAAATATATTGCACAGGGGATTGAATTGATTTAGGCAATCAATGATAGCTGGTTAAAAGAGGTTGCAATAACCTCTTATATTCTGAAAATTATTTTGTGGCTTTGATCTGAATATCCAATGTAAATTCGTCCTCAATAGCCCGGTTTCCGAGGTCAGAGAAAAAGCTTGCCGAACGATATTGGATATCAAAATCCAGTCGATTTACCTTTATACCCAATGCTTCAGCCGAAAGCCCATCGGCGGTGCTGGTTACCTTTGCTGGAAAAGATATGGCTTTCGTTTTGTTTTTGATTGTAAGATTACCTGTGATTATTGGAGTAGCCTTGCTGTTATCCACTTTAGCGATAACGAATTTTGCCGTTGGATATTTAGGCACATCAAAGAAATCTTCGTTTTTAAGATGACCAGTTAGTTTTGGCGCATCCGTACAAGCCATAGAATTCATATCAATGGTAAATCCACCTCCGGTAATTTTACCTTTATCAGTGTGGACCGTTCCCTCTTTCAGGGCTATGGTACCGACATGACCACCGACGACTTTCTTTGCCTGCCATTTGATCGTTGACGTTTGTGTATTGACTTTGTACGTGTTTTTTTGCGCAAAGGCAAAGGTGGAGCTACATACAATAGCAATGAATAATAAGGTTCTTTTCATAGAAATGATTTGTTTGAAATCAAATATACAAGAAACCAGACATATTTATGTAAATAACATTGTGATTGTATGGTTGATAGGATCCGGTCGCTATGTGTTAGCCTTTTGAGACATTAAAATTAAATCGCAAAATCCTTGCCTGATACAAATTTGAATAGGTGCATGCCTTATCTCTCCTAGCGAACTATTGTTTTTTTAGTGATCCAATATATTTATACCTATTGATGAAAATACCTGTAGGGGTTGCCTTTGAATCGATAAAAACGAGTTTTTGCGCATTTACATTGTCTGAGAGTAAGCGTTTGCCATGCCCCAGCAGAACAGGATAAGTAATGAGTACGACTTCGTCGACGAGACCTCGTTCAAGTAAAAGGGAGGTCAGTGTGGAACTTCCTACAACGATCAGATCGGAACCATCTGTTGATTTGAGTGTATGAATAGCAGCTTCAATGTCGGTGTCTAAATGTTTGACAGGTCCCCAGATTAAACTGTCGGGACGGTGAGTTGCGATGTGTTTCGTAGCAGCATTTATTGCATTTGCCATTGGAAAATCGCCCGCATTGGGCCAGAAGCTGCTAAAGATATCATAGGTCTGACGGCCCAAAAGAAGGTCAAAGTCAGGGCCATAAGTCTGAAAGAGCATTTCCGCTCCTGCGGGACTTCTATAGGCTGTTGTCCATGCACCATAAGTGTAATCTCCATCATGTTCGATAACGCCATCAAGCGAGATGTGTTCGAAAATTCTGATCTTTCTCATTGTCTCAAGTGTTTGATTATTAATCCAAATTTAGCGAAGTTTAAAAATGCGAATGCGGTGCAATCGCGACAATATAAGGGGTGGAATGTGTAACTTTAATCCATAAGATACCCCTACATGTGGATTTGAAGTCTCCATGTACTATCGGTAAATTCGGCGATGTAATCAAAAATAATGCATATATGGAATTTTCACCTTTCAACAATGTTGTTAAACTTTGTCTTCAGGGCATGGGCATGGAAGAAGCTAAACAGCCTGAAGAAGCCCTTAAGCTATTTATGCAGGCCTGGAGCGAAGCCACCAATGAGCACGAACGCTTTCTTGCAGCTTATTATGTAGCCCGGCAGCAAAAAACTATTTCGGACAAATTAACATGGCTCGAAAAGGCCCTGAGCGATGCTTTAAAACTTAATGACGATACAGTGAAGAGTGCGCTGCCAAATCTCTATCTGAGGCTTGCCAAATGCCATGAAGATCTGGGAGATAGCGAAAAGTCAGCTGGATATGTTGAGTTGGCTACGGCCTTGAACGAAAAGCCATCGGATACCGGGCCTTTTTACCATGGCACCAAAGCTGACTTGAAAGTGGGAGATCTATTGACGGCTGGGGGGAGCTCGAATTATCAGCCTGAACTTACCATGAATCATATTTATTTTACGGGTTTAGTTAATGGAGCGGGACTCGCTGCTGCTTTGGCAAAAGGAGAAGGCCGTGAGCGTGTCTATATTATTGAACCGATGGGAACCTTTGAAAATGATCCAAACCTAACAGATAAAAAATTTCCCGGTAATCCAACGCGCTCGTATCGCTCCACCGCTGCCTTGAAGATTGTTGGTGAAGCAAAAGACTGGGACAGACCGAGACCTGAAGATCTTCAAAGATTTCGTGAACGATTGACCAAAGGTAACGGTGAAATAATTAACTAAATCTCTATTGCTTAATGCGCAACGCTCTAAACTAAATAAATTCTTGTGGACTGGCAAACAGCAAATGGATGGAGAAAAAGCTCGACTGAGTCCATAAAGAAACCCTATAAAAGTCGTCGGGGGGCTAAGAGGTTGACTTTTAAACGGATAAAATTGAAAGGGATTAAATTGGCTGTTGAGCACTGCTGACCCCAAGAACATTTTTGTATTTTCATTGTTTGTTCAATGTCAATAATGTTTGAAAGATTCTTTATTTGGGGTAGTTCCACATTAACTTCGCGCATCGTAGTGAAAGGATCTTATCTATTGGAATAGGTCATTTAGATCCAATTGGTGTTTTATAAAAGTACAAAAGAATGATTAAATCGAAAGGTTACGCGGCGAAAGACAATAATTCTCCGCTTGAATATTGGGAATTTGAAAGAAGAGAACTTGGTTCAAATGATGTGTTAATCGATATCTTGTATAGCGGTATCTGTCATTCTGATATTCATCAGGTCCACGACGAATGGGGGGGGACGCAATATCCGATTGTTCCGGGGCATGAGATCGTCGGTCGCATCAGTGCGGTAGGCAGCGCGGTGACCAAGTTTAAAAAAGGTGAACTCGCTGGTGTAGGTTGTATGGTGGCATCCTGTGGTGAATGCGACAATTGTAAATCGGATCAGCAACAGTTTTGTTCGGAGAAGAAAACGGTGTGGACGTACAATAGTACGGATGTGATGCACGATCACTCCTGTACCTATGGGGGCTACAGCAACAATATTGTCGCCGATGCGAATTTTGTTTTGCATGTGCCCGAGTCGCTTGATATCAAAAAGGTGGCCCCTTTACTTTGTGCGGGGATTACCACATACTCACCGCTGAAGCGATGGAATATCAGCAAGGGACATAAAGTTGGTATTTTGGGCTTAGGCGGTTTAGGTCACATGGCGGTGAAAATCGCTGTTGCCATGGGAGCAGAGGTGACGATGATTAGCCATTCGCCCCAAAAAAAAGCAGATGCGGCGCTCTTAGGGGCCCAAAAGTTTTTAAATACGCATGAATCTTCGGAGCTGAAGGAGTTTTCTACTTATTTTGACTTTATAATTGATACGGTTTCGGCACCTCATGATTACAATCTCTATCTAGGACTGTTAAAGACCAAAGGTGTATATATCTGTGTCGGTATCCCAGCAGCACCAATGGAAATCAATGGACGCTCTATTATGGGGGGAAATAAAATTTTAACTGCATCCAGTATTGGTGGAATACAGGAAACACAAGACATGCTTGATTTTTGTGCAAAACATAATATTCTTCCGGAAACAGAATTGATTGACATCGACTATGTAAACGAGGCTTACCAACGTGTATTGGACAGCGATGTAAAATACCGGTTTGTTATCGATATGGCTTCACTGGATAAATAATGACCGCGATCTTTATATCGATCGAAAGTTATCATTGATCTGCATTTAATTTTGAGGTATCATGCTATAATTCATGAATTATAGCATGATACCTTGTTCATGACACCTTATTTTTTAAGTGGAATATCGTAATCTCAGGCATTATCCCCACTCTGCTTGGATAATCTAGGTAACCAAAACCAACGTTCACATAAAGTGATTGATGTTTCTCCTGATACAGTCCGGCCCATTCAGGATATGTATATTTAATTGGGCTCCATTGATGATCGGCATTGCTATAACCAAATTGTCCACCATGTGTGTGTCCGCTGAAGGTAACATCGATCATTGGATATTTTGGTAATATTTCAGCTCTCCAATGAGAAGGATCATGTGAAAGCAATAAGTTGATAGGTGAAGAGGGGGCTACTTTAGACATAGCTAGGTCAAGATCTCCATAGTTGTGCGAGTTGTTTACACCCCAATTCTCCACACCAATGATCGTGATTTTTTCGTTATTTATGCTAATATCCTTTGATTCGTTTAGTAGAAGATGCCAACCAAGTTTACGATGGATATCTTTTACATTGGCCAAGTTTTGCTCTTTCGTCAATTTAGGCTCACGATTAAAATGAAATCTATTAAAATGATAGTCCCCATAATCATGGTTTCCCAAAATAGAAAAAACACCCAATGGAGCCTTTAATTTATCAAATATGGATAGATAGTCATCCATCTCCTCAGCGAAGTCATTTACCAAATCACCGGTAAAAAAGATCATATCAGGTTTTTGAGAAAGTAAAAGGTCAACACCTTTTTTTACCGCATTAGAATCATAGAGGCTACCAGCATGTATATCAGAGATCTGAGCGATGGTAATGCCCTCGAAAGATTTTGGAAGGTTTGATAAAATCAAATCGATATGTTTGATCTGGTAGTCATAGAGATTGAACATAAATCCGCGGGTCAATGCGACTAAGGGAATACTGCTCAGAAGAATTCCACTTTTGAGAATAAAATCGGATCTCCCTATAGGCTTATTGTTGGGATGTGGATCTGCTACTGTCCTTTTTTTTGTTAAGCGTTTGCTAATATTTTTAAAAATCAGAGATAGTACATCGGCTCCAATAAAGAAAAGCAGGAGCATTTTTCCGAGTAATAAGGAAATAGGAAAGAACATGAATAAAGCGGTAAAAAAATTGCTCCATTCAAAAAATAAATTCAAAAATATACTTGCATATGCGGCGATATTCAGTATCCACCAGATGATGTTTCCAAATAACAAATGTGATCTCCTTACAGTCAGCCGGCGTAGCCTTAAGTATATTAAAATATCTAGGAGAAGAAATATAGCGATAATTTTTAGGTAAACGTATAACTGTGGAATCATATAAAAATTTGCCTCATAATAGGGAATAAACCGAAAACAGATTGATATACCTAAAGTACTATTTTTATGTTAAATCTTCGTGTCATTTGTTTTGAGCGATAAGAAAATATTCGAATAGAATGCTAAAACTTAGGTGATAATTTGAGGTACTCTGGATTAGATCTTGTCATAGGACAAGCACTTCGACTAATTATTTTACTATTTTGTCTTTAATCAAAGATAAAAAAATGAGTACAAAATTTGAAGCAGGGATTAATATCGCTATAAAGATTCCTAAAAGTAAATACGAAAAGACAGTAGCGTTTTACAGAGATATCCTGAAATTGCAAGTCGAGGAGAAGCCTATCGATAATCCAACTGTCTCTAGCACCCATGAGGTGAAATTTGGAAATAATATTATCTGGCTAGATTGTGTTGACAATTATACCCATTCCGAAACTTGGTTGCAGCTTACTGTTCCTAGTATAGCTGAAGCGACCGATTATCTATTGTCAAATGGGGTGGAAACTTGTGACGAAATCGAGGAACTACCCGAAAATATGCATTGGATTACGGATCCTGCAGGTACAGTATTCAATTTACAAGAAACTCGATAATAACTTAGTTGAGCGTTATTCTATTTTGCGATTGTATGTATTTTGTTGATTTCAGTAGTATTTACGTATCCCAAAAGATGAAAGTGAGATAAAATAACGATGGGTACAATGATAGTCGGAAGTAAGACATATGGAAATTGCAAAACAGCGATATTAGGTTGATCAAAAGCCATTGCCTGTAAAGGTAATGGCGATGATAATGTGCCAATAACGACGACCTCCAATAACGAACAGATTCCCAAAATATCCTAGGCTTTGAACAGCACAGATTTCAGTGTTTTTGGATTTAACCTACTGAATACTAAAAATAAAATGGCAGTGATGCCGAAAAAGATCGTAATTCCATCCAAGAAAAGTCATTTCGATGGAGAGCATATTATGTTTAAAAAGTTGGAAAATAATGAACTCAATAGGGATTCTAATGATATGAATACCTAATAGGTAGTCAACGTTTGAATTGGCATTTTTTAATAAGCTGTAGTAGCTTATACTGAGTAAGAAAATACTTACCAAAATAAGTACAAAAAAGGGCAGAAATGCTGGGAAAATGTTTAGCGATGAGACTGCGGAGAGCGCCAATGTCTATATTATAATAGGAATGATTACCATTTTATTAGGGGAGGCCAGCCCAAATAAAATGATACATGACAACGTGAACACTGAAAAAAAGATGTGCATAGAAAAGTGGGTTTGTAGTATAAAACTAAATGAAATTTTTGTTGAACTACTTGCCTTAAGGCAAGTAGTTTTATGTTAAAAAATTATACAACAACCATATAGTAGGATTGTTTCCTGAGTGAGAATGAAGTCGACATATGTCTATTTATCAATTGTTTCTTGTAAATGGATTAATGTCAATTATTATTTGTATCTTTAGGAAGAAGGTTTACTACTTACATAACCCATTCGGTAAACCCAATATGATAAAAACTTCTTGTTTTATCTTTAAATTTCCTCAATTACACAATTCGAAATTTTTTGTTTAGAACCAACAGCAATAAAGTTTAACGCCCACAACTTTAATATATTAATGGTTATTGGGTATCCCTCACAATATAAAGTTTATAGATCATGAGTAAAGATCAAAAAAAGGAAAAAAGTACAAAGGAGAAAACGCAGTCATCTTATCAGAAAGAGAAGGACTCAGTCTCCAAAGATTTAACAGATAATATCTTCCGAAAGAAAAAGAAATAAGCAACTTTAGAAGATTGTTTAGCTTAAAATAATGGTAGATTATTAATTTGGAGCGAGTATAAAGGATGGAGTATTAGACCATGCTTTTGCTCGCTTTTTTAATATTATATATTTCGTTCGTTATACTTACATCATTAATAGGTTGAAAACTAACGGTTAATTAGCGAAGAGTCTAAAGGATTCATAGGCCATCAAAACTTATAAGTAAACGCATTAATATTCATCCCAGCACCTACTGAGGCAAACAAGATTATATCTCCCTTATGAAGTGAATGATCTTCAATCTTTCCTTGTATGATTAAATCATAGAGGGTTGGAATTGTTGCCACACTACTATTCCCAAATTTATGGATTGACATGGGCATAATGTCTTTAGGTGCTTGCATATGATATAAGCCATAAAATCGTGAAATTATAGCTTCATCCATTTTCTCATTAGCCTGATGAATTAATATTTTTTTGATTGAAGTAACATCTAAATTCGCTTTCTCCACGCAAACTTGCATTGCTAATGGCACTTTATTTAATGCGAATTCATATATTTTTCGTCCCTTCATCTTAATGTAACGCGTTCCTTCCTGGTGCTGGCTGTTAAAGGAACTTCCGAAATAAAGATAATCGGCCTCATCATATGCATAAGTTGCACTTTCAAAAGACAGCAATCCTGCTTCGCCAGTAGTTCCCTCTACAATAACTGCACCAGCGCCATCAGCATAAATCATAGAATCACGATCGTATGGATCCACGACACGGGAGAGTGTCTCGGTGCCGATGACCATACAGCGTTTAGCCATTCCCGATTTAATAAATGCATTTGCTTGTATCATCCCCTCGTTCCAACCTGGGCAGCCGAATAGAAGATCATAAGCGATACAACTCGGATTTTTTATTCCTAATTTTTTCTTCACACGTGTGGCTAAACTTGGTACGGTATCTGATTGAGTTTTTCCGTACTGCACATCGCCATAGTTATGTGCAACTATGATATAGTCAAGCGTCTCCTTATCCACTTCAGCATTTGAGATTGCTCGCTCTGCTGCGATAAAAGCTAGATCAGACGCCACTTGATTCTTACTTGCGTAACGGCGTTCCGCAATTCCAGTGATATCTTTAAACTTACCTATAATGGATTCTGGATATTTAATTGGTTCACCAGTTTCATCCAAAAAAATACGATCTTCAAAATGCGAGTTGTTTATTACATTGTCCGGAAGATAGCTGCCTGACCCAATAATTTTCATATTCATAAATGTCCTTCTGTTCTCAATTATCGTGTTACCATTTATATTATTCATTGTGGAAACGCAGCGGTTGCTTTTCTATGCCCAGTGATATATAGGTTTCGATGCACACTTTTTTTCTGAGCCTTCTTTTATTTAATTTACTAAAAAAAATTATAATATCCAATACAAGCTAAATAAAAAGGATAATTGTCCTCGCTTTTAAAAGGTTTTTTTAAACGATCTGCTTAAAATATATCAAATTTATAATGCGCGAACAAATACACACTGAAAATGTTTATACTTAGTAAAAGTGCTTACTCCATTTAAATTAAGAATAAGGGAATTGAACAGTGATGGTTGCATGTCCACCCTAATATTAGCTGCTGCATTGCTAGGGTGATGCAATGAATGAGCTGTATTGTTTAAAAATCGATGAATTATTATTGTACCGGTTAAAAAATATTGCGATGAAAAGACAAATTGTAGTTTGTGATAATGATGTAGAGATCCTAAATGCATTTTCTATGATCATAGAAGACGGTGATACAATAGTGACAACGGCCGCGAATGCAGAGGCACTGTCTACGGTATTGGATCGTATAAAAGTTGATATACTTTTTATTGATATCCATATGCCCAATCGAAATGGTGATCAAATACTTCGAGAACTCCGAGCTTCAGATAAATATAACAAACTGCCTGTTATCATGATTTCTGGCAGCTCCGATGGACGAAGTATATCATTAGAATGTGGAGCAGATGGTTTTTTGGCTAAACCTTTGGATATCATTGAGGTGGAAAATTATATTCGAAGATTTGTTTATGAACGATGATATTGTGAAGTGAATTTTTCAATAAATTTGGTATAGCTAAACATTATTTAATAGTTGAACCTAGAGAGGAGCCCGATTTTAAAAATACTATTATTTTATACTTGTTTTTATTCGTATGGATCGTGTTAAGATATGTTCTGAATGAAGTGGATGCCTTTACAAAGGGGCTTTCTATTTTGCTATCCTCATAGACTACACTCTTGATTGTAGCAGTGTCGAATAATTGTAAAATAAGTTAGATATAAGCTTTTTTTTGAATGCGCAAAATGACTACACTATCCCAGTTTGATATTTGTGACAACGAAAAAAGAAGAACACGGTAAGCAATAGTTTGTTGGACTTGGAAATGTCAATGTAGTGAGCAGACAGGTGAATCGTACATCAATTTGCAATTTCGTAGCAGGTTATTGAAGAGCATTTACTTACAAGATGCGAATGGCTTAGTGACAAGATGTTCTATAGTCAGTAGGTGTTTTTCTAGTCCATTTTTTAAAGGCGCGAACGAAAGCACTCGGTTCCGCATAACCCAAAATGGTTGATATTTCTTTTACAGAGGAAGTGCTGTTCCGCATATAATGTATGGCTAGTGATTTGCGAACCTCTTCAACAATTTGTAAATATGACGCACCTTCATCTTTGAGCTTACGTTGTAAAGTCCTTACACTTACATTGAAGTTTCCTGCTACAGCCTCTATTGAGAGGGAGTAGAGGTAGGAGTTGGTAATAAGATAGTTAAATATTCTTTTGGAAAGAGATCCGGACAACTCCTTTGGATTTTGTAATTGGTTTATTTGGTTGATTAGCAAAGTCTGTATCTCGTAATTGGCGGTAATAATTTGAAAATCCAGGTATTCCTTTGGAAATTCAACGATATAATGAGCTGATTTTCTGGCCGGACATTGTAAGATTGTTTCATAAGCCAAATGGTGTTCTCTATCGAAATTAGGTAGGCCTACCATGGAAGGTTTCAGATTTTTAAGAAGTAGCCCTTTTAATTCATAGATTGTGAGCGCGATTAAGAAGTCTCCGATTTGCATTTGGGTAGTAGGTAAATGATCAAAACCTTCATTTTTATGGTATGTGATTACACATGTTTTCTGACTTAAGTCTATTTCCATTGAATAAAGATCCGTGACGAAATGCATGAGCGATCGTACTTGAAGCAGTGCATCTCTCACGGTGCTGCTTGTCTGAATGATCTGTCCTACAGTGTTTAGGGCTGCCAACTGCATGGTTGCTCCAAAATGTAGGCCTATCAGTTTATCTTTGGAAAGTTCGACAATATTCTTCCATAGGTTTTCGATCTGCTGATCAGTAATCGCAAATTTGCGACTATTCATTAACTGAGCAATTGAATAGCCCGATAATGCGACAATTTTAGTGCTATTCAAACCTCGATCCTCACAAAAAGCAATTAAGGCTTGCAACATGATCTGTTTGTAATTCATGTTGTAAATGTACTGATATGTTTTATAACCTGTATCAGTTTGTCGTATAATGTCAATACCTTGTCGTCTATAGGTAACTCAACGCTATGAATACTGCAGTACTTTTGAAATAACAAAAAAAGAGAAATTATGACACTAAAAAATGTACTGCTGACTAATGCGGTCAGCTCAGGAATGACAGGAGTTTTATTGGCCACTCTGCCATCTGTATTTACACAGTTATTTGAAATAGGGGATAATACCCCGTTTATCATGGTGGGTATTTTCCTTATCGTGTTTTCACTATTTGTTTTTGCCACGGCTATGAAGGGAAATATCCCGATAGGCTGGACCAAGTTTATCATCACACTGGATATCATTTGGGTAATTGCTAGTGCTATTGCGATTATCATCTTGTTTTCTACCATCAGTACAATAGGATCTTTCATGATCCTGGCCGTTGCCGGATGGGTTGGGATGATGGCTTATTTACAAAGTAAAAACTTAAACAGGATTTGAGATGGAAGATATAAACATATTTATCGCTAATTTCTTAGGGTATTTGCAGCGAAGAGAGTTAAACAATCTAGTAGATCTTTTTGCAGACGAATTCGATCTTGAAATTCCTGGAAATACGTCCAAGATAAAATGGTTGGGAAGGAGACGTTCAAAACCGGAGGTGAGACAACTTTTCAAATTGCTGTGGTCAGCTGTAGAACCCGTGACTGCCGAAATACAAACGATATTGACCAATGGAGATCAGGTTATTATAAAAGGAAATTTCACCTCCAAGATGTTGGAAACGGGAAAGTTGGTCGACTCCATTTTTTTTATTCACATGAAGATAAACAATCACAAAATCGTTGAATACACCTTGTTAGAAGATAGTTATGCTGTTTCAGAAGCGCTGCAATAAAATTGAGATCAACTTGGTCTCTAACTATTTTTATAACCGTATTAATTATGATTTTGGAACAATAATATGAAGTTAGAGTCGATGAGTTATTTATCAATGTGTCGGTAATATCCTGATACTGTATTTAGGACAATATAGTTGCTTTTAGAGTTACGGAATAAATATTTTCAAAGTTTAGCTGAGATTTGACAAAATATTCTCAGCTAAATTAGCGATTTCTTGTGTACAAATTCTATTCGTTTACTTAACTTAGATACACATGAACTTATTAAAATTATTCGATTTTAAGAAGACAGCAATAGCAGTCTTCTTATTGGTTATCACGGGATTCACATATGCGCAGAATAAAGATAGAAGACCCAATATTGTTTTTATTATGGCAGATGATCTTGGTTATGGGGATCTTGGTGTCTATGGTCAACAAAAAATTGAGACTAAACATATAGATTCATTGGCTCGTAGGGGGATGAAGTTCAATAACTTTTATGCAGGTACCTCTGTCTGTGCTCCTTCACGATCTGCCCTAATGACGGGACAGCATACTGGCCATACTTACGTTAGGGGGAATAAGGAAATCGAAGCCGAGGGACAGCAACCGCTGGCAGATTCGGTGCAGACTATTGCGATGTTATTGCAAAAAGCGGGTTATGCGACTGGGGCTTTCGGAAAATGGGGCTTAGGAATGGTGAATACCACTGGGGCTCCGGATCAGAAAGGATTTGATGAGTTTTATGGTTACAATTGCCAACGTCAATCCCACCGTTACTATCCTACCCACCTTTGGCATAATAAAGAACGTATTGAGCTTGAAGGTAATGGATTATTGGCAAAAGGCCAGTATGCACCGGCTTTGATCCAAGAGAGAACCCTCGCCTTTATTGATGCGAATAAAGACAAACCTTTCTTCCTCTTTGTACCTACCGTGCTGCCCCATGCCGAACTTTCTGGCCCAGAAGATGGGTATTATCAGCAGTATGGCAATTCATTTGATGAAAAACCACATAAAGGAAATGATTACGGCCCAAAGGCAACTGTTCCAGGTTATGCTGGTGTAGAGAAACCGCATGCAATGTATGCAAGTATGGTAAGTCGCATGGATGCTTATGTTGGTCAAATTGTAGAAAAACTACGTCAAAACCAGTTGCTTGACAATACAGTCATCATATTTACAAGTGACAACGGCTCGCATAAAGAAGGAGGAGCAGATCCTAATTTTTTCAATAGTTCTGGAGGTTTGCGTGGAAATAAGCGCGATTTGTATGAAGGAGGTATCAGGACACCGTTCATCGCCTACTGGCCGGGGAAAATAGCGGAGGGGAAGACATCAAACTATCTGGGAGCTTTTTGGGATATTATGCCAACGATGGTCGAACTCGCTGAGGCAGATAAACCCAAATATACAGATGGGATTTCTTTTGTCCCTACTTTATTGGGGCGCAACAAACAACAAAAACAACATGATTATCTCTATTGGGAATTCCATGAAGATGGTGGACGTCAGGCCTTACGAAAAGGCGACTGGAAACTCATTTTGCAGAAAGTAACTACTGGTACTCCGGCTAAGGAACTGTACAATCTCAGGCAAGATCCAAAAGAACAGAACAATGTAGCGAGCAGCAATCCGAAAAAAGTACAGCAATTGCAACGCTTGATTGAGAAAGCGCATGTAGAGAGTGCTATCTTTCCGTTGACGGCTAATACTAAATAAAAAATAAGTCATTTACAAAAAGATTTGGCAAACGGAATAAATCTGGCCGCCTGGGACATCCAAGGGGCCAGATTTATATGTATGACATTATTTTTTCTATAGGTTGCTTATTATTCTCGTATCGTCCGTATCTTAATGGCGTTAATTTTTCTGTATGTCAATTAATATTTTGACTTCGGTGGGATCATTAACCAAAGCTTCAAATCCTTCCGAAACGATATTGTCTAAGATTATTTTGCGTGTCACAAGTTTTTCCACTGGCATACGTCCACTATCGATAAGCGCGATAACCTGGGGAAAGATATTACGATAAGCAATAATACCTTTAATTGTGACTTCCCGCAACACCTGATCCAGTGCATCGGTGGCTACAGGTTTGCCAAAAAGTGCAACTAAAACAGCCGTTCCACCATTTTTTAAACTATCAATTCCTGTTGTATAAGATGCTTGTACGCCGGCGCAATCTAGAAATACATCTGCTCCGAGCCCTGTAATGGACTTAACTTTCTGTGGTATACCTACTTCTTTTGCATTGATTATATGGGTAGCACCTATGGCTTTAGCTTTCTCCAAACGTTTGTCTGCTATATCGGTCACAATAACTGTTGTTGCACCTGCGGCAAGCGCAGCCTGAACACATAGTAAACCTATTGGACCAGCTCCAGAGACTAACACAGTTTCTCCGATTTTAAGCCCGCTTTGGAGCACTGCATATACTGCGACAGCGGCAGGTTCCACTAATGCCCCCTTTTCGAACGACATGCTATCAGGTATCTTGTGCACCATATAGTCTTCGACGACAACATACGAAGCAAATCCACCATTACTGGATAGACCTACAAATCCCAATGGTTCAGATAAATTATATGCGCCATTTGCGATAAAAGGACTATCGAAATTCTTAAAAATCGGTTCTACGACCACACGGTCGCCTACTTTTAAATGATGGACACCTTCACCTATCGCATCTATAACTCCTGAAAACTCATGGCCTAATGTGGTGGCGCCTTGATGCCCATTTAGTGGATAAGGTTGATCTACTGGAATTAATTGGGGACCGTGTACATATTCATGTAGATCAGATCCACAGATTCCTGCGAAATGAACAGCTATTTTAACTTGACCAGTCTTCGGTTTAGGGATTTCCGTTGATTCTACCCTGATATCTTTTGCTGCATACCAACGTGCGGCTTTCATTGTATTCATGTTATCTCCGTTTTGAATATACACGAAGGTAAGCAGAATGATTAGCGATCATCGTGATCCTTATCTCAAACGTAAATGAGATGGATCATTTTAGCCGAAAATTAATGGTGGAGAACTTATAAATTACAGAAAGCGACTTTTTTAGAAGTTGGTCAGTTATTCACTTGCTTTCATACGCCCTGTCTTAAAGTAAAGAGCGCATGAAAAAGGTGAATTGTATTCAAAATGAGTGCTGTATCGAAAGATTAGCTCATATTGTGCTAATCATTATTATGATTTTCCGTTGCAAATGAAAACTTCATTGATTTTTCTGGATAGGTTTCCATACTCATACGGCTGGTATTTTTGATGATACTTTTTAAGCTGACCCGATCACCTAATTTAAAATAAGCTTCTACGGTTTGATAATCCAATAGATAGGGGCCACAAAAGTAATTTCCATTCGCATCTTTTTCTATGGTTCCTTGATAAAGGCCCGCTTTTGTTTCTTTTGGCATATTGTGTTTAATTTTGAAACAAATGTAGCAAGAGTAATTGGTAATTCAGAATCAATAGTAATATTCGCTTGCTGATGGCTTAATCAGGCAGTACTACCTACCAATCATAAGAAATCAGAAAAGCGGCCATATCATTCAGGTTTCTTCGATATTAGGCTTGGCAAGCTTAGCGACAATGGAACTTTACAACGCATCCAAATTTAATCTTGAGGGATTAAGTGAAACGCTTGCTTCTGAAGTGAAAGCATTTGAGATCCATATGGTCTTGAAGGAACCAAATGGTTATGCTTTCAACATTTGGCATACGGGGATTATTACAAACCTAGTCCATGAGAAAAACTGTTTCTAGTGCTGAAACTTTTGGTCAGGTGAAATCTACTTCCTCCGCTATTATCAAATTAACTCGTTGAAACTGAAAACACGCCCTTACGACTGTTTTCGGAAATTAGCGCTACCATTTGTACAACAGTACGAAGAGAAGCTAAAACTTTGACAAAAGGGAATGAAGCTGCCGTGACGGCTCATGGTTAAATACCGCTATTATATTATCAAAGTTCCTGTAGCCTGCTAAAAGAGCATATTCTGCAATTGGATACGCTCTTTTTTTGTTTGGGTAGGACGTAAAGACGCAAACTTCAAAAGCTATAGGATGGAAAAACAACTCAGGACGTTTACAAAAATAAGAAACAGCATGTATACCTTTGTTTCTTTTAAGATATAAAATATAAAGAGATAGAACGTAACAATTATCAAGACGATTGCAACATCCAGTGGGGTCTTAGTGTATTTGTTTTAATTTTTATTTAGTATTTTAACCTGCTGAATATTAAAGCATGAGTTAAAAAGAACATTATTATGATAAAGACTTTTTTTACCATTGCCGCTTGCCTGGCTATATCATTTGTTTTTGCCCAAAGGCCCCAGGTAAAGGTTGACGAGGGAGCAATAGAAGGAATTACGTTGTCCAGTGGAGTGGAAACATTTCGTGGAATTCCTTATGCAAAACCTCCCATAGGTGATCTTCGCTGGAAGGAGCCACAACCAGCCGATCATTGGACAGGAATTCGTAAGATGGATGGTTTTGGAAGCTCACCGATGCAGAAACCAATCTATGGTGATATGAGATTTCGCTCTCCGGGTATAAGTGAGGATTGCCTCTACCTGAATGTCTGGAGACCAAAAGTAGAAATCACAGGTAAACTTCCTGTTTTAGTTTATTTTTATGGTGGTGGTTTCAATGCGGGAGATGGATCAGAAAACCGTTACGATGGCGAGAGTTTTGCCAAAGCAGGGATAGTTGTTGTTACAGTCAACTACCGTTTGGGAATTTTTGGCTTTTTTGCCCATCCAGAATTGACCAAGGAATCATCGAAACATGCCTCGGGAAATTATGGTCTTTTAGATCAGTATGCTGCATTAAAATGGGTTCAAAAAAATATATCCGCTTTTGGTGGGGATCCTGATGAAATTACTATTGGGGGGGAATCAGCCGGAAGTATGTCTGTATCTGCGCAGATGGGTAGTCCTCTTTCCAAGGGATTGTTTAAGCGTGCCATTGGTCAAAGTGGAAGTGTTTTTAATTTGAGATATGGTACTGTTTCACTTGTAGAGCAAGAACAACAAGGTATCGCATTTGCTACCAAGATAAATGCGCAAAACCTTAGTCAGTTGCGTGAAATTCCTGCAAATGAACTACTCGACCGCGCAAGTGAGCCCGGTGCTTTTATGACACGTCTGATTGTAGACGGTTATTTTTTTCCTAAATCACCGCTGGAGATATTTGAAGGGGGAGAACAGTCGAAAGTTCCTCTGCTTGCCGGCTGGACCTCTACAGAAGCTCCTTATGCTGCCTTTATGGGAAAATCCTATCCATCACCGGACAACTATGAAAGGTTAGTACGGGAGCAGTTCGGCGCTAAAGCTGATGACGTACTCAAATTGTATCCCGGAAAAACAGAAAATGAGGTTATCAAGTCAGCAACTGCCCTAGCCAGCGATAATTTTATTGTTTATAGTACATGGAAGTGGCTTGAGCTACAACGCAAGAATAGTGGTCAGCCAGTATACGTCTATACATTTAGCAAGGCACGCCCGCCGATGAGTCCAGCCTATAGCGATGTGCAGACAGGACTTGCTGGAGGGATAAGTAAAAAATCTGCCAATGCTACGGACAAAGGGGATGATCTGCCGCCAGCTCTACCGGGAGCCTCTCATGCAAGCGATATCGAATACCTATTGGGAAACCTGAAGAGCAATGATGTTTTCGCTTGGACGGAAGATGATTACAAAGTATCGCAGCTCGGACAGCGCTACTTTATGAATTTCATTAAAACCGGCAATCCCAATGGGGGAGATCTTGCTATATGGCCAAAAACCACAGCAACAGACAAATTTATGAATATACTTAACTTAAATGTTGAGGCACAGGCATCTCGCGAAGAATTTAGAGGTAGGTATCTTTTTCTTGATGGTTTATTTGTCGAAAAGGAACATCAGGCTAAAGTGGGTAAGTAGATTGTCAGTATTACCTGGTTTAAAAAAATACGGCAAAAAATAGAAATTCATATGATTTCCAAAGAGGTCGAAATGCTAAAACCTCCAATACTACAAGATATCGCTTAGACAGTCTAAATGCTTTCGCGCAATCCTTTTGATCATACGGTTGCTTGCAATGGGCAACCTTTTTGCTAATTTGCACAACTGTCAATACAAGGGATATTGATCGGTAAAAAATACTAGAGAAGTAATTTAATAGCAATAATGCACGCAAAGTTTATCGAACTTATTACACAACATGTCACTCTTTCTGATTTGGAAAAGGATCTGTGCAAGCGTTTTATGGAACCCGTTTTGTGTCCCAAAAACCATATCCTCGAAGAGGAGGGAAAGATTCCAACTTATTTATATTTTGTTGTATCGGGATTTGTTCGTTTGTTTCATTATAATGATAAAGGGGATGAAGTGACTACACATATTAACTGCCCGCCGGGTTTTATCACCTCGTATATAAATTTCAATAGTCAAACCCGATCAGATGAAAATCTAGAATGTATTACCGAATGTGAATTATTGCGCATTAGCAAGAAAAACCTAGACCTTTTAATACAAATACCTTCATTCAAAGATTTTAGCATCTATGTGTTTCAGGAGTCATTGTCGTATAATGAGCAAAGGTCGAAGGAGCTTGCAACTCTTACTGCAGACAAACGATATCTGAAATTGATGACAGAGCATCCGGAATTATTACGCAATGTACCAATGCAGTATATTGCTTCTTTTTTGGGTATGAACGCTAAAAGTTTGAGTCGTATCCGGAGAAATATCATTAAGTAACATTTGTGAAGCGATTTTAAATTTACGAGGCGGAACTTTGCCTTATCATTTAAAATCCATACACATGACAAATAAAAATTTGGTATTGGTGTCCGGTGCTAACGGACATTTGGGCAATAATCTAGTAAGACTATTAATAAAAAAAGGCTTTAACGTACGAGCGTCGGTACGTAATAATAGAAACTACAATTGTTTCAAAGAGCTGAATTGCGAAGTCGTCCAAGCAGACATTACTGACAAAGCTTCTTTCGTACGAGCTCTTAATGGCGTTGAGACCTTCTATGCAGTAGGTGCAGCTTTTAAGCTATGGGCAAAAGATCCTGAGAAAGAGATCTACGAGGTGAATATGCACGGAACACGTAATACTATTGAAGCTGCTGCCGAGGCTGGAGTCAAAAGAATCATTTATGTGAGTTCCATAGCAGCTTTGGACTACAGTAATTTGCCAATTAAGGAAAGTAATGGCTATAATTCTGATCGCAGGGATGCTTATTATAATTCTAAGAACGATGGGGAAAGATTGGCTTTTAAATTGGCAGCAGAACTCGGTGTAGAACTGGTTTCCGTAATGCCGGGAGCGATGATTGGCAGTGAGGCCTTTCTTCCTCTAAATGTTTCCTATAGCGTGTTACAATTGATTTTGACCAAACAGATTCCAGTAGACACTGGTATTACCCTTAATTGGGTAGATGTAAAAGATGTAGCCGAAGGTTGCTACCTCGCGGCAGAGAAAGGGAAATCGGGAGAAAGGTATATACTTACCAATGAAAAGTGTATGAGTATTACGGATACCACCAAATTAGCACAAAGACTTTATCCTGAACTAAAACTTAGTATTCCGGCCGCTGTTCCTAAGTTTGTGCTTTATGCGATTGCCGGACTAATGCAATTTACAGCAAAGCTAAAGGGGAACCCACCGTTGATCACCATTAAAGATATTGCTATGTTTTCTGGTCTCCAACAGGACTTTGATATTTCTAAGGCTCGCATGGAACTAGGATTTAATCCAAAAAGTAGCGAACAAGCGGTTAAAGAAGCACTTGCTTATCTTATGCAGCACGAAGAACTGCTTTAGCATGCTTTATGATTTTAGTTGTATTGGCGTCGCGAGGTAGTTTAGTTTTTAATTCCATTGCTCAGGGCTGTTTAAATTACTCTTTGACGGCCCTGATGATTTACTTGCAAATCTACACTTAACCTAATTCAACTGATGAATAGGATTATTAATGAGAACGATTGCGTAGAAATCTCGAAAGGAAAATCTAAATAATAATTATCTTGGTGTGATAACCAAGTTTCCTGTTCATAGTATAAAAGGCATCATTTCTCTATTTTGATAAATATTCAAAATTTTTGTTCTTTTTTATTGAGGAGTCAAAAGAAGGCTATTTTGGAGCTATAGCTTTTGGGAGGTAAAGCTTTAGGCATGAGGCAAAAAGAAGGGTACTCAGGTCAAAAAAAATGATACTGGAGAATCTGAAGCTAGGATGAATTTGCGGAAAAATCGAATTTAGAATTATAATAGAAACCTTTATAAACAAATTTTATGGTAGACATTTGGAAAAATAGATGGAAATGTACAGCTTTATTAGGCTACCTCACGTTGAGTTCAGTTTCTTTTACATTTGGACAATACTATAACTCCCAGGTCTGGAATCCCGATTTGGGTAATGGAAAGTTTAAAAATCCTATAATAAATGCGGATTATTCTGATCCAGATGCTATACGTGTCGGAGAGGATTATTACATGATTGCCTCTAGCTTCAACCATAGTCCTGGATTGCCTATTCTTCATTCAAAAGATATGGTTAACTGGACAATAATCGGACATGCTCTAAAGCGGCAGGTCCCTGAATCGGTATTTAATCAAGTACAGCATGGTGGGGGAGTATGGGCGCCGTCGATACGTTACCACAATGATGAGTTTCATATCTATTACCCCGATCCAGATTTTGGCATTTACCAGATTAAGACGAAAGATATTCGAGGGGCATGGTCCAAGCCAAGTTTGGTTTTTGAAGGAAAAGGGTTAATTGATCCCTGTCCATTTTGGGACGAAGATGGCAAATCCTATTTAGCTTATGCCTACGCGGGCAGCCGAGCGGGCTTGAAGAGTGTGATTGGAATCGCTCAGATGAACACCGAGGGAACAAGTGTATTGGACAGGGGCACAATAGTCTATGATGGACACGAGCTGGATCCAACCATAGAGGGGCCGAAAGTTTATAAGCGAAATGGGTATTATTATTTGTTTGCTCCAGCAGGCGGTGTAGCAACAGGCTGGCAACTTATCCTAAGGTCAAAAAATATATATGGACCTTATGAGCGTAAGATTGTGATGGCGCAGAACAACTCAACGGTAAATGGCCCTCACCAGGGCGCCTGGGTGGATACCCCTAGTGGCGAAGACTGGTTTTTTCATTTTCAGGACAAGGATGCCATGGGGCGTGTTGTGCATTTGCAACCCATGGTATGGAGAGCAGATTGGCCTGTCATAGGAGAAGACAAAGATGGAGATGGCATAGGTACACCGGTTATGACCTATACAAAGCCAAATGTTGGCAAGCAACTATTCCCACAAGTAAATCCACAGGAGTCAGACGAATTTGACACGCCTAAATTGGGTCTACAATGGCAATGGCAGGCTAATCCTGACGGTAATTGGTTAATGCCGTCACAAAAAGGAAGCCTGCGTCTCTATAGTCAGCAGATTCCTCATGGGAGCAAAAATCTAATGGCTCTGCCAAATATTCTGACACAAAAATTTCCTGCTGATAATTTCGTTGCGACGGCTAAGATTCGGCTACGACCAAATGAAAAAGATTTAGCAGAAAAAGCAGGTTTTGTAGTTGTGGGCGAGGATTATAGCCAACTTTTTATTCGTAGAGATAATGGAGTATTTCATCTATATTATGGAAGTTGTATGAAATCTTATGCCGGAAACGAAGAAAGCACACGTCTGTTGACTGATTTGCCAGATGATTTTGTTTACCTGCGTGTACAGGTCAAAGATGGACATAATTGTAGCTGGTCGTATAGTACTGATGGAAAAAAGTATTTGGAGGTAGAAAGAGCTTTCCGAGCTAAACCCGGGAAATGGATAGGTGCAACTCTTGGCTTGTATGCTAGTCGGGATAAACAGATTAACGACAGTGGGTATGCGGAGGTAGATTGGTTTCGAATAAGCAAATAAATACAATAAAAAATAATCAACAACAAAGGGATGGATAAACGTATTGCGATAAAAGAACTACTTTATTTATGTTTAATTTTTTCACTGCTGTTGCTGTGCAGCGGGCAGGTAAGGTGCGCGCCAACGGAAGTGATTACGGTAGATAAACAAGGAAATGGAGATTTTAAAAGTATACAAGCAGCAATCAATACGGTGCGCGCTTTCCGTGGTGATCATTCCGTCCGGATTTTGGTAAAAAAAGGCGTTTATCGCGAAAAGATAGTAATTCCAGCCTATTTGGAAAATCTTCAACTTGTTGGAGAAGACGCTATGGAAACGAAAATTGTATTCGATGACTATGCGGGTAAGATAACAGAATGTCCGGATGAGACAGGACAGACCAAATTGGGCACATTCAGTAGTTATACATTATTGGTAAGGGCCAGTGGCGTTTTAATAAAAAATATCAGTATCGAAAATGCAGCCGGACCTGTAGGCCAAGCTGTAGCCCTTCATCTGGAAGGTGATTGTATCGCCGTTGTAAATTGTCTTTTATTGGGATTTCAGGATACATTATACCTTGGGAAAGGAAATAGTAGAAGTTATTTCTCCAATTGTTGTATCAGTGGAACTACAGATTTTATTTTTGGTCCTGGGACATCATTTTTTGCAAATTGCAAGATGATCTCTTTAGGAAATTCCTACGTCACAGCCGCAGCTACGCCGATTGGACAAGCTTATGGATATGTCTTTCATCAGTGTGATTTTTTGAGATCAGATACGTCTGTCAGTAAAGTATTTTTGGGAAGGCCTTGGCGTCCCTATGCCCGGACTGTTTTAATAGACTGTTATTTAGGGGAGCATATCGTGCCAGAAGGTTGGAATGAATGGAAGGGGGACAAATTGTTCCCTCAGAAAGAAAAAACCGTTTTTTATGCCGAACTGGGCTCTAGGGGCGGTGGAGCTAAAGATCTTTCGAAGCGAACAGCTTGGTCGCACCAGCTATCTGCTGCTAAACGCGGTGTGTATGAGTTAGAAAAGGTAATGGGAGATTGGAACATTAAAAAGATGCTCAATGAAATGGAAAGATAGTCTGGCGATCGTATTAACCAGCAGTTGCATAATCTGTTTCTTATTATCGAGATGTCCTGTGCAGGCGCAAGAAAAGTTGATTCCAAAAGATACAACATATAATACCTTGCGTGTATGGCGTCAAATAAAAAAGGAGCATCCCTACATAAAACCTGCAGTTGATAATTCGAGAGGGTTGGTAGAATGGCGGAACCTCGTGTATGCACATTTGCCAGCTACAGCATATGGGGCCAGGGATTTGCATTTGGACATTATTAGACCCAGCGATAAAGAAAAGCGAACCGCTATTTTGTGGATACACGGTGGCGGCTGGCGCTCAGGAAATAAAGAAATGGATATCCCGATTTCCCAATTATTGGCGCGTAAAGGTTATGTATGTATTCCGATAGAATATCAATTGTCGTTAGAAGCTAAATATCCGCAGGCAGTGATCAATATTAAATCTGCTATATTATGGATAAAAGAGCACGCCGATCAATTTGGCATTGATAGCAGCCGTCTTGTCATAGCCGGGAGCTCTGCTGGAGGACAATTAGCGAGCCTGGTTGGTTTAACCGCCGATGTTGAGCGTTTTGAACCTGCGCATAATGCAGAGTATAATACGCGCGTTAGAGCCATTGTAAATCTGGACGGTGTCGTTGATTTTATGGCCCCCATGTCACTAAATTTAACCCGTAAAAGCGATTCTCCGGATGTCTTTTGGCTCGGTGGAAGTTTTACCGAAAAACCGTTAATTTGGAAAGAAGCTTCGCCAATCTTCTGGGCTAGAGCGGATAAACGTATCCCCATGCTTTTTATCAATAGCGGATTTCCAAGGTTTCATGCAGGGCAAAATGAGCTTGTTGGAATGCTGAAACACTGGAGAATAGCATATGAAGTGCATACCATTGATGTGCAAGTACACCCATTTTGGCTTTTTCATCCCTGGGTAGATAGCTGTGTTGATCACATAGACAGTTTTTTACAAAATATAAACCTAATTAACTAAGATATTTGAAAAAATTATCAACTGTTTCATCGCGCGTTGCATATGGTTTACCCATTCGCTCAGGATAAAATCTTATTATATAGGACAAAAGCAATAAATAGTAGAATTTAAAAAAGCCGTTGATAAAAATCCAAAAAGGAAGATTGAATGTTCCCAAGACCTCACTTTATGCTATTATCACAGAAAAAGGTAGAGTATATGAATTTACAGTTCGATAATTAATTTCATTATTAAATAGGTAAGTATCACCAATATGAAGGATAAATTTGAGGTTATCAATTATGGTATTCTTATGAAGATCGGCTATTATGATAAAGAAAGTAAAGTTAAGGAATCTTACTAAACTATGCGTATGTAAGCTGTAAGCAGGAGAATATTAAAATTATTATTTATCTTTATAGCCTATGCAAAAGAAACTATTCACATATTATAGTTTAACGATTGGAATGATTGCCTAATGCCGGGTGACCTGTTCCTTAAATCTTAGGTTTGGTAGTTATCACATTATCAAAGGGGATTTTTATGCCACAAGTCATTCGATTACAAAGGATTTAATCAATTTATTTCATCATTTTAAATTATTAAGTAGTGAATAACTTATCATTATATGGTTGGAACGACAATCTGTTCCGACTTAAAGAAAGCTCACAATATAAAAATCTTTTTCATGGCCGTGTTGCTGCAGTAAACAAGACCAATTATGAAGTCATTGCCGAAAGTGGCCGACTTTTGTGTGAGCTGGCAGGCAATGTGCTGTACGGGAAGTCTTCCTTCGAGCTTCCATGTGTTGGCGATTGGATTATCTTCCAACCTTTTGAGGACAATAAAGCTATAATTATAGATATTTTAGCACGTAAACATACCTTATTTCGAAGAAGGAGCGGTGCGGAATCCGAGCGACAAGCTATCGCATCCCATGTTGACAAAGCATTTATTGTACAAAGCCTCGATGCCAACTTCAATGTTCGTCGAATAGAACGTTTTATGGTTCAGATTTTAGAAGAAAATATTCAACCAGTATTGATTCTAACCAAATCTGATTTGATATTTAATCGCCAGCAAATAGATGGGGCGCTCAAACATATTGAGCAGCAAATACCAATATTTTTCACAAGTATACTTTTACCTGAAACTATCCTTCCGGTACATGAATCAATTAAAAAGGGCGAAACTGTCGTGCTCGTGGGATCATCAGGTGTTGGCAAAAGTTCTTTGATCAATGCGCTATGTGAACGAACGGTATTTTCAACGTCTGAGATAAGCAAATCTTCTGGCAAAGGGCGACATACCTCCACCCGACGGGAGATGATACTGATGAGAGATAATGGGATTTTAATAGATACACCAGGGGTTAGAGAATTTGGTTTAGCTTCAGACAATCCGGAGACCTTAGCACAGATATATGATATGTCCGATTTGGTAGCATCCTGCCGTTTTGAAAATTGTACACATGTTAATGAACCGGATTGTGCTGTTATCGAAGCTGTAAACAACGGTCTTCTAGCTGAAGATGTCTATCATAGTTATCTTAAGTTGCGAAAAGAATCCTGGTATTTTTCTGCTTCTGAACATGAAAAACGCAGAAGAGACAAGTCTTTTGCGAAAATTTCTGAAGAGGCTAAGAAAATAAAGAAACGTTAACTAATCGTACAGGTGCTCCATCCGCGAATGGAGCACCTAAATTAACTAGCACATGTTTTAGCCTATCTAAAAAACAATTTCTGCTAAATTTTTAGTCCCTGAGTTTTTCGGAGGATTAGTATCTATGATGGACGAAAATGCACAACTTATATTTTTCAATATAGAATACTGTTGTATGGGTACCTACTTCAATCGAGATTTCTAAGCCGGTGGTTTGCTTAGTTTCGAATTGCCGTAAGCATAGTGCTTATAGGAACTTCCATCTAGATTTTATATATTGCATCTATCAATTTTAAACCAATATATATCATAACAATATAAATCTTCGGTTATGGGCAATACAAGTCTTGAGGATCTTTTTCTTCTGGTGAAAGAATCGAATGAAGATGCATTCGACGAACTTTATCATCGGACTTGGAAGAAATTGTATGAACTTGCCTTTCGTCGGTTGAAAGATGAAGGAACAGCAAAAGAAATTATTCAGGATCTTTATATTGATTTATGGGAGAAACGTGATCGGAAAGTGATCTCAGATGTCGATCATTACCTATGTCAAGCAGTCCGTTTTAAGGTGATTGACAAGTTTAGAAAGGAAAAGAAGTACTTTGACCAACTGGAAACTTTGGTAGAAGAGCTGAGTGACGGGTCAACTGCTGATGAAAGATATAGGCAGGCAGAACTTGAATTAATGCTCAACACGTGGATTGCGCGCATGCCCCAAAAGCGTAGGGCTATATTCCTATTACATTATGATGAAGATAAAACCGTAAAGGAAATCGCGAAATTATTAGGGATATCTACTAAAACTGTCCAAAACCAATTGCTCAATACCACCAATACGCTAAAGCATCTTATCCAAAAAATTCTTTTTATGTTTTTTTAATTTTTTTTGGGAGTTTTTAGCAGTTACAACGACATATAGAAAGGAACCAATATAAACCATCTTTATATGTCTGAAAGAAAACATCATGTTCGCACAATTTTAAAAGATCTTCTTGATCGATACATTTCGGGAAATATCAATCCGAAGGAGCAAGAATTTGTCGAATATCTCTATGATGCAATGGACAAAACAGGGGAGTCCCCAACAGATACGGACCGTATTGGACAGGAAATTAAAGCTGGAGTTCAAAAACGCGTAAAAAAACACACTATATTACGCATGCATAAAGCCTGGTATGCAGCGGCGAGTATAATTATCCTTGTAAGCTTATTTATTTCTTATCAAATCATGGATAGCTCTCATACAAAAAACGAGCTTCAACAAGTCAGTACGAAAAACCCATCATTATTGATTGGAAAACAAAAACGTTATGATCTACTAGTCACATTGCCAAAGGGAAGCCGTTATACGACTATCAACAATGAAAAAGTTCTAGCGCTTGGCTCTCTTGCCAATATAGAACATACGGGAAAACTACGTATCGAAAACCCTTCGCGCAGTGTCTTTTCTGTATTATTGGACGATAGTACACAAGTCTGGCTTAATTATTTGGCAACGATAGAGCTTGATCCGGATTTTAATAAAAACAATCGTGCTGTACGAATCACCGGCGAGGTTTTCTTTGATGTACATAAAAAATATTCCGCAGGAAAAAGGACTCCTTTTTTAGTTCATTCCGCATTACAGACCATTAAAGTCCTAGGGACCAAATTCAATGTAAGCACATCCGGCAATTTCGAAGAAAATGTACTATTGACAGAAGGAAGCATCCAACTTACACACAACCGTTATGGAACACAGGTGCTTATAAAACCCGGGCAACAGGCATTCTTAGAAAGAGACAAATCGAAGATCTTATTGATTCAATCCAACAACATCGAAAAAGCGTATGCATGGCGAAAGGGCCTATTCTGTTTTGATAGCGAGAAACTTGGGGATGTTGTGCTCGAATTTGAGCAATGGTATGGAACTAAAATCTCTATTGATCCAGCTATTGCAAATCTTCCAATAACAGGGATGATCAATAGGTACGAAGATATCAGAGAAACCTTAAACATGATTAAAATGACCAATAATATAAATTATTTAGAAAAGAAAGGAAATATATATGTAACACCAGCAAATCCATAAAAAAAAATTAGGAATGCTGCTACATTCCTAATCGTGCCTTAATGGCTTTGGTAATGATCAAATATTAATCAATTTTCAAATGTATAAATTACTTATGACATCCCGCAAACAAAATAAGTTTGCGCGAAAATTTTTTTGCCTTTTTTTTGGCTGTTTTTTCTGGCTATTTAGCTCGGCCAACCCTCTTTTCGACATCCAAAAAAATATAACGATAGATTTTAATAATCTTCCGGTCAAACAAGTCTTTAAAGAACTAAATAACAGGACAGGTTTAAAATTTATTTATTCGCCAAATGACATTGACGACTCCAAGCGGATATCGATGACATTCAAGGACCAACCAATAAAGAATGTTTTGGATAAGATCTTTTCGACTTTAAAAGTTTCCTATATGTTAAACGATAATACCATTATTGTGAAACGTGTAAACAAACAAGCTACAGCACAGGAAGAGCGCACAATAACCGGACGCGTTATTAACCAGCGACAGACGGCAATGGCAAACGCGACTATTACGGCTGGTCTGGGTAAGTATACCACATCCACAGATGACAATGGCCAATTCGAACTTAAGCTTGATCCCCGGGATAACTATTTTATTGTTAGTCTAGTTGGCTATGTTAGTCAACGCGTTCCCCTTAAGGCTAATGGAGCGTATAATATTGTGCTCGTCGATAGTGTTAGCGCGTTGGACGAGGTTGTTGTGGTGGGTTTTGGTACACAAAGACGTGCATCAGTAGTAGGTGCTATTACAACGATTGAACCCAAGCGTTTGCAGATTGGAACATCTCGTTCCATGAGTAACAACTTAGCGGGGCAGCTTGCTGGTATTATTGCTGTTCAGCGCTCCGGAGAACCTGGATATGACAATTCCAATTTTTGGATCCGTGGGATAAGCACTTTTGGAGGGAGCCGGAGTCCATTGATTCTTGTCGATGGTGTTGAGCGTTCGCTTGACAATATGGATCCGGAGGAAATCGAATCATTTTCCATCTTGAAAGATGCCGCAGCAAGTGCTGTTTATGGAGTGCGAGGTGCAAATGGTGTGATTTTAATTAATACTAAAAGAGGTAAAGTAGGAAAGCCCATTGTTTCTGCTCGTTTTGAACAGGGAATTACTTCGCCAATACAACTGCCAAAATTTGTAGGTGCGGCAGAATATCTGGAAGTTATGAACAGTATTCGGGAGGAACGCGGTGAGCAGGGGTTATATTCGAAAGAAAGGATAGATAATATCCGAAACCACACTGATCCGGATCTCTATCCAGATGTCAATTGGCTTGATGCTGTACTCCGGGATCAGGCCGGCAATTCCCGGGCCAATGTCAGTGTCAACGGGGGGTCAGATATCTTACGTTATTCTTTGGTAACGTCTTATTATCGAGAGGGTGGTTTGATTGAGCGTGACGAAAAACAGGCATGGAACTCGTCTTCTCGGTTAAATCGTTACAATGTGCGCTCCAATGTAGATATCAATGTCAGCCCAACGACACTCTTTCGCCTCAATATAGGGGGCTATCTCCAAGATAGAACTAGGGCTCCTCAAAGTGTGGATGAATTATTTCAAGAAGCATTTACTATTCCACCTTATGTACACCCTACAATTTACTCGTCAGGTGAAATACCACGTACTCCTCAGCGGACAAATCCTTGGGCCTTGGCCACACAGCGCGGATATGAACGTATAAGTGCGAGTAAAATAGAATCATTGTTTGCTGTAGAGCAAGATCTTTCATTTTGGCTAAAAGGACTTAAAGCACGGAGTCTTTTTTCGTTCGATAGATACTCGAATACTTCTGTGGTCAGAAGCAAAAGCCCTGATTACTACAATCCAGCTATCGGTCGGGATGAAAATGGAAAATTGCAATTGGTGATCGACAGTTATGGACAGGAATTTCTGGGGTATGAAAAAAACTCAGACTGGGGAGATAAGAGCATGTATCTTGAGGGAGCCATTAATTATGCACAGTCCTTTGGTGGCCACAATGTAGAAGGGATGTTTCTCTACAATCAGCGGAACTACGATAATGGCGATCTATTACCTTATCGAAATCAAGGGCTAGCAGGTAGATTTTCCTATAACTATAGCAATAGATACATTGCTGAGTTTAATTTCGGTTACAATGGATCAGAAAATTTTGCTCCAGGTAAGCGCTACGGTTTCTTTCCTTCTTTTGCGCTGGGTTGGTATATTTCCGAAGAGCCCTTTATGGAACAGCTGAAAAGTACTTTTTCTAAAATCAAATTGCGCGGATCTTATGGGCTTGTCGGTAATGATAAGCTGGACGGCCGTCGATTTGCCTATATCACGACCATAAACGAGACAGCTGGGTATTCATGGGGATTGAATAACGATTTTAAGCGTAGCGGTCGTATGGAAGGTGATCAGGGTAATAGTGGCTTGACGTGGGAGACGGTCGCCAAGTCTAATATCGGGCTTGAACTCAGTTTATGGAAAGCCTTAGAATTCCAGTTTGATCTATTTAATGAAGATCGCAAAAATATTTTTATGCAGCGCCGTTCTATCCCTGGTTCGAGTGGTTTTACCAACGCTCCTTGGGCAAATTTTGGTCGCGTAAACAACAAAGGTATAGATATGTCGCTTGAATTGAACAAACAACTGAATACAAATTTGTTTCTTTCTGTACGCAGTACGTTTACATATGCGGTCAACAAAATATTGGAACAAGATGAACCGAGTGCAGTCATGGGTACTTCACGTTCTTCAACAGGTAAACCAATTGGACAACTTTTTGGTTTTATCGATGAAGGGCTTTTCACTGATGCAGATTTTTCGGATATCGCTAATGGTACTCTTCGGGCTGGTATCCCACGGCATACATTTGGTCCAGTGCGGCCGGGAGATATCAGATACCGTGATCTAAATGCCGACGGTGTAGTCGATGCGTTAGATAGAACAGCAATCGGGGGGACCGAAGATCCACAGGTAGTATTTGGTTTTGGATCCAATCTACGCTATAAAGCCGTTGATTTCGGATTGTTTTTCCAGGGGGTATCTCGTACTTATCGAATTATAGGGGGTGCTAATTTCATTCCTGGAAGTGCAAACGGTGCTATGGGCAATATGTTTAGCAATGTTTCGGATAGATGGACAATGAATGATCCAAGACAGGATGTTTTCTATCCGCGACTTTCGGATTATCAGAGTGCAAACAATAATCTGGCGTCTACCTGGTGGCTTCGCGATATGAGTTTTCTTCGACTCCGCAATGTCGAGGTAGGGTACAGTCTACCTCCGAAACTACTGAATCATCTTTCTATCCGTAATTTTAGGGTATTCATCCGAGGTAATAATCTGTTAACGATAAGTGATTTTAAACTTTGGGACCCAGAACTTGGCGTAAATAACGGTATGCGCTATCCTATCATGAAATCTATTTCAATGGGCTTGGAGTTGAATTTTAAATAATATTAATCAATAAGATGATGACAATACAACATACAATTACCAAGATATTACTGTTCGCAACATTAGGCCTTACAGTTATATCCTGTTCAAAATATCTGGACAAAAGTCCTGATGACCAGCTTACCCTAGAAATGATTTTTAAAGACAAAACTAGAACAGAGGACTGGTTGGCAGGAATATATAGCAATGTGCCGGATCCCTATTGGGGAAATACACGAACGCTAGGTTGGGATCCACTCTCTGATGATATGGCACCTTCGACTGGCTGGGAGCAGTTTGGTTGGTCAGTCATTGGTATGCAGACGGGAAACTGGAACCCTAGTACATCTTGGGAACCGAATTACTGGGTCGAACTCCCCAAACGTATCCGTTCGGCCTATATTTTCCTGGATAATGTCAAACCCAATCCTGCTCAGTTAGTTACAGATGAGGAGGTAAACCTGATGAAAGCGGAGGCGCGTTTTATGATTGCCTATTATTATACGCTTCTGCTTGAGACCTATGGTGCCATCCCCTTTCATCTGGGGTTGACGGATCCCAATGCATCGGCTGAGGAACTGATGATTGGGCAGACGCCTTTTGACCAGGTTGTACAATGGGCGGATAAGGAACTATTGGATTTATCGACCATTCTGCCAGCCAAATACAGCGCAGCACAAAAATATGGACGGGCCACTTCTATTATGTGCTTGGCGGTAAGGGCACGATTGCTATTATTTGCTGCCAGTCCGCTCGTAAACGGAAACCAGGCCTATACAGGTTTTGTAAACAATAAAGGTGAGCCAATCTTCAATGGGACCTATAACGTCGATAAATGGAAAATTGCATCTGCAGCGTCAAAATTATTGCTTGAGAGAGCTGAAGCGGCTGGTCATAAGTTGTATGTGGAGTATACTGCCGATGGGGCCGTTGATCCTTTTCTTTCCTACCAAAATATGCTGTTTCGAAGACCCCAAGATGGGAATCAAGAGATACTTTTTGCCCGTCCTGAAAGTAATATCTGGGAATACGACAAACATGCACAACCTCGTGGTACGGGAGGAAACGGCGGATTGGGAATTACCCAATCCTTGGTGGACGCCTTTTTCATGGAGAATGGGAGAACCATAGACGATCCGCTCTCAGGCTATCAGGAGAAAGGATTTTCAAAAGCAGCAGAAGTCAGAAATACAGCCTGGGTAGAGTCGCAAGGCAATGGCAAAGTTACGCTCGAGGGAACCTATAATATGTATACCCATCGTGAACCACGTTTTTATATTTCAGTTTTGTATAACGGCTCTTGGTATAGAAGGGAAAACCGAACTACTCAGTTTTATAGCGGTAATTGGGATGGAGGTCCTACACATGATGCACCACAAAACGGATACCTCATTCGAAAAAAAGTGCATCCTGATCATGATCCCCGAAATGGGACAAATCCGTACAGGCCAGGAGTTCTCTACCGTTTGGGTGAAGCTTATTTAAATTATGCGGAAGCCTTGAATGAGGTAGAACCTAACCATGCTGATATTTTAAAGTATCTCAATTTGATACGTGTGCGAGCTGGCATACCGCAATATGGCGTTGGCAGGGATGCACTACCTGTCCCGTCTTCCCAAGAGGCTATGCGAAAAGCGATCCGAAACGAACGCCGGGCAGAGCTCAATAATGAAGGTATTCGCTACCGGGATATTAGGCGTTGGAAAATAGGGGAAAGTATGCTGAATGGAAATTTTTATGGGATGAATTTTTCAGGTACAGAAAAAGACGATAACGAGTCGAATCCAAAAGCGTTCTTTAAACGATCAGTTTATCAAAAACGTGTATTTACCGCGAAAAATTATTGGTTTCCAATTCCACAACCGGAGATTGACAAGAATCCAAATTTGGTTCAAAACCCAGGTTGGAAATAACAGAAAATCATGTCGATGTATCCTGCCTCAAAACAAATATTCATTTTTTGAGGCAGGATACATACTCGCCATATATTGGTCAATCCAAAGCTCACAGTATTAAATTTCAGTTTATAGGAACTAATTTGTCATAGGAATTGTTAAAGTTATATCATCACAACTGAAATCGGCGAAGGCAGTATGAATGCTGTGATCAGGAAGTACTTGACAAACAAATAATTTAAAAAGATGGAAAAGAACGAATTATACTTTTATGTAGATACCTTAAGAAAGATCCATGATGCTATTTTGGATCAGGATGAACCTTTTTATACAAAACAGTTAACGTTTTTTAGATCACTTATTGAAGAGGGTAAGTTAAATGAATTCCCAAAAGAAATTATCAGAAAAACAGTCGATATCTTCAATCGGATAGCGGGAATAGCAGATGGCCAAAAAATATCTGTTTCGGATGATGAATTTGATGAGCTTGATGCCGATTACAAAAAATTTGAAAATGATAAGGCGAAATAGTCTTTTTATTCTCAAATGAACATTGAGAATGCCTTATTCATTAAATGTAACCTTAATTTAATAACAAGCACGGCATATTTTATTTATAGGCGTAATAACAACTTTGGCTGTAAAGACGTTGGAGATTTGTTTTCGATAACCAATCATACTTTGTGAACATAAATTTTCTAAATTTATTGAAATCTACAAACTTAATTCCTGAATCCGAATAAATTGGATTATCAGTTATATACCGGTGAGCCACTTGATGTACTTTTTTGCAAATTATATTGCATTCCTCAAGCTGCTGCCTAGTGAGATACGGAAATTTGGTACCTAACCTTTCGTTAATTGGTTTCAGCCAATTTTCTCCAAATTCCAGTGATAGCTGGAGTCCATAATTTAAAATTTCGATTGATAAGTTAGTTTGGCTCATATATTACCATAAGTTTACTTAGCCTATTTAGAACCACATTTGTGCAAAGAAATGAGTTTTGCATTAACCGGAGAACCATTAGGTAGATTTTTTTTGTAAATAACTTTAACTAATTCTTGTCGCAATCAATAGTAAATTGATTTGTAAGGTAATAGTATAAAAAAATAAAATTGTATCAGTCAATATTTTCACATATAACGGGATTATGTAAAGCCTTCGTGATTACCTCTCTCAGTTTATGATCATTTTTATCTCCCCATTGTCCGAGCGCACCGATTATGGGGATTAGAGACAGACCGAAGTCCGTCAGGCTATATTCAACTTTTGGTGGGAGGACAGGATATATCCTTTTGCTGACCAGTTCGTGTTCCTCGAGTTCTTTCAGCTGGATATTCAACACCCTTCTTGAAGCATCGGGTATCTTTCGCTTTAATTCACTCGGTCGCTGATATCCTTCGTTGATAAACCAAAGGAGACGCATTTTCCACTTGCCATATAAGACTTCTCCTATGAGATCGAGGCCGCAATTTAAGTTTGGTGTTGTTTTTCTTTCATACATATTGCAAAGTTAACCCTATGTTCCAATTGGCGCAATAGGGGAAAAATTTATCCCTATGCAATTCGTAATTCCGTACTTGTACAGACCGGTATTATACAAGAACTTTGTTCAAAAGAAAATGCAAATGGATCAAAAATTTGAGTACTACAACGAATTATCCGGCAAAATTGCTTTGGTAACCGGCGGAACCAAAGGTGCTGGCAAAGCTATTGCAGAGCGGTTAAAAGAAGCGGGGGCCACCGTTATCATTACAGCACGGAACGAACCTGAGTCACCCAACGATCTGCATTTTATTTCCGCGGATCTAAGTAAGCCAGAAGGCACGGCTAAAGTGTCCACAGCGCTATTGGACAGATTTGGTAAACTAGATATCCTTATTAACAATCTGGGAGGATCTGAAACCCGGGCGGGAGGATTTACCGTTTTAGATGATAAAGATTGGATAGAAGCAATTCAAACGAACTTATTGGCATCAGTCCGTTTAGATAGATCCTTCTTACCTCAAATGCTAACAAGGAAAACGGGGGTGATAATTCATATGGCCTCTATTCAGGGAAGATTACCACTTTATGATTCGACACTTCCTTATGCAGCTGCAAAAGCAGGATTAATTAACTATAGTAAGGGTTTGTCAAAAGAAGTGTCCTCCCAGGGAGTACGTGTATTGACCGTTTCACCGTGATGGATTATGACAGATGCATACATAAGAATGATTGAACGAATTTCAGAAAGCTCACATATTTCACTAGAAGGAGCAAGACAAAGTGTAATGAATGCATTAGGAGGAATTCCCTATGGACGACCAGCTCAGCCTCAGGAAATAGCAGAATTAGTAGGATTTCTTGTATCTCCCCGAGCAGGCTATCTAACGGGGACGGAATATATCATAGATGGCGGAACCATCCCAACAATTTAATCCGTAAAGATATGGATTTACCTCAAGTAATAGCAGACCTCAATACTGCACAAAATAAATTTGATAGTATCGCTTATTCCAATTGTTTTTGCGAAACAGGAATCATGTTAGATAAAGGAAGAGCACATATAGGGAGAACTAAAATCTCTCAATGGATTATTGAAGGTAATAAAAAATATAATCTGGTTATGAAACCAATCAGTTTTGAAGGAGATGAAAATAAAGGCGTATTAAAATTGAAATATCAGGGATATTTCTTGGTAGTCCATTGATTTTTACTTACGATCTCGAATTTGTCGAAGGATTGATTCAATCACTAAAGATTACGGTGTAAATGGGATCGTTTGTTGTCATGCGATAATCAGTTTTTCTGTTATACGAATGTCAGGCTCTTAATAAGGATTATTATTTCGTAAATTCACTTAATGAAGCTATTCCGATTTCAACTATGCGGATAGCTTCTTCATCAAAATAAAAGTGAATGCATGGAAAGCACGAAACGAAATAGAGGTTTTTTCTTTACGCAATATGAGGAACCGTTTCAAACTCCTTTTGATAAATTATTTAGTATTTTCAAAGAGCTGATTACGCATACTGCGGGCGATTTTGATGAGGCCATTGATTGGTTACGTCAATTGGATAGAGAGTTCAAACTGACCACTCCAGATTACACGATAGATGATTTTATTGCAGATCTAAAGAATAAAGGATACATCAGGGAGAGATTGGAGTTTGGTGGCGACGGCAGCGTAGACATCACCTCGAAGTTGGAAAAAGCTTTGCGACAGAATGCGTTGGATCAGATTTTTGGAAAGATGCGAAAAGGAAATTCTGGCAATCATAAGACGAATCACCAAGGGCGTAGCGACGAAAATATGGGCGATTTTAGAAGTTATCAGTATGGAGATAGCTTAGAGAAAATAGCATTAACGGAGAGCCTTAAGAATGCACAGATTAATCATGGTATAGGAGAGTTCGCGTTATCAGAAAATGACTTAGTTGTAGAGGATACACAGTATAAATCGCAGATGAGTACGGTGTTAATGATCGATATCAGCCATAGCATGATTCTATACGGGGAAGACCGGATCACACCTGCAAAAAAAGTGGCCATGGCCTTGTCAGAGCTTATTCTCACACGGTATCCCAAAGACTCTCTTGACATCATCGTATTCGGTAACGATGCATGGCCTATATCTATAAAAGACCTACCATATTTGCAGGTTGGTCCGTTTCATACAAATACCGTTGCTGGCTTACAGTTAGCGATGGATATACTTAGACGGAAGCGACATGCAAACAAGCAAATATTTATGATTACCGATGGCAAACCGAGCTGTCTAAACATGCCAGACGGTACCTATTATAAGAATCCAATGGGTTTAGATCCATTTATTACCAGCAAGTGCTATAGCATGGCAGCACAGGCTCGAAAGTTGGGCATCCCTATTACCACCTTTATGATTACTTCAGATTCCTATCTACAGTTATTTGTGGACGAATTTACGGCGTCAAATCAGGGTAAGGCTTATTACACAGGACTTGGAGATTTGGGACAGATGATTTTTGAGGATTACGAAGAAAATCGTAGAAAAAGGATACGATAAAACATTACTTTAACGATAATACGATACTAATCTAGCGCGGTTTCTGCGCCTCATTATAAGAATATATGGATTATACGAAGATTACAACATTTGGTGCATTGAAAGCTTCAGGTTACAAACCGAAGACGATAAAAGAAGAATTACGGCAAAATCTGATTGCAAAGATAAGCAAAAGAGAAACTGTATTTACGGGCGTATATGGCTATGAGGATACGGTTATTCCCGAACTTGAAAGAGCTATTCTCTCCAAACACAATATTAATTTCCTTGGACTCCGTGGTCAGGCTAAGACACGGCTAGCACGGCTTATGGTTAATCTCCTGGATGAGTATGTACCAGTGGTACAAGGCTCAGAGATCAATGATGATCCCTATCAACCTATATCCCGGTATGCAGTGGAACTTTTAAAGGAAAATGGTGATGATACAGCGATAAACTGGCTTCATAGAAGTGACCGTTTTGCCGAAAAGCTTGCTACACCAGATGTGACTGTAGCTGATTTAATCGGCGATGTAGATCCTATCAAAGCGGCCAATTTGAGATTGAGCTATGCCGATGACCGCGTGATTCATTTTGGCATGATCCCGCGCGCAAATCGCTCGATATTTGTTATCAACGAACTGCCCGATCTTCAAGCCCGGATTCAAGTTGCACTTTTTAATATATTGCAAGAGGGGGACATCCAGATTCGCGGATTTAAGTTGCGCCTTCCGTTAGATATACAATTTGTGTTTACCGCAAACCCGGAAGATTATACCAACAGAGGAAGTATTGTTACGCCGCTGAAGGATCGGATAGGATCACAGATCTTAACACATTATCCTACGTCAGTTGAGATAGCGAAGGCAATCACTGCTCAAGAGGCTAATTTAGAAGCCGCACAAAAGGAACATATATACGTTCCTGAATTAGCGCGTGAATTAATTGAGCAGATCAGTTTCGAGGCTCGAGATAGTGAGTACGTAGATGAAAAAAGTGGTGTCAGCGCGCGGATGAGCATTACGGCATTCCAAAATTTATTAAGTACTGCAGAACTGCGAATGCTTAGAAACGGCGGGGGAGCCACTGCTATTCGCTTGAGTGATTTTATGGGGATCGTGCCAGCAATAACGGGTAAAGTAGAACTCGTTTACGAAGGCGAACAAGAAGGTGCCGCTACTGTCGCTATGCAGTTAATCGAAAATGCTGTAAAAAGTTTATTCCCCATCTTGTTTCCCAAAGTCGAGAAATTGGAAAAAGAAAACGAACGCTATCCGTATGATGATATTGTTCGTTGGTTCTCAGAGTCGGAGGGTATTGAACTGTCCGACGAACTCTCTGAAACAGATTATCGGCGTCTTTTGGATCAAGTAACACCCGTCCACGCATTGATACAGCAATACCAGCCTCAAACAAAGCCCGAAGACCAATATTTCCTAATTGAATTCATACTTTGGGGATTATCGCTAAACAATAAATTAAGTAAATATAGACTGGGCAATGGTCTGCAGTTTCATGACAACTTTCATGGATATTTGAGAAATAATCTATAGTAGACTGGCGGTAAAAGGCTGCCAAAGATAAAGGATCTCGCTTCAAAAAGTTGCGGACCTGCCCATTCGGCTGTGCTTGACACGTTCACTGAGACTTGAGCAAACGCTCTTTGTTCCCAATTGTTCCATCAAAGAAGGATGGGGTAACATAGATAAAAAGCCAAATATTTGGTGAGAAGGGGCATTAATAGGTCAAAAAATAGTTATCGATAAACATTGAAATGGATCAGTTGAGTTTATTTGAAAATGAAGGATATAATTTTCCCGAAGAGCTATTGCACTTTGAGCCGGCATACCTTTCGCAAGAAGCAGCAGATGATCTGTTCAATTTGTTGATCAGGGAAGTACCTTGGCAGCAGACTTCAAAAAAGATGTACAATCGAGGTATACTGACACCGAGGTTGACTGCTTGGTATGGAGACGAGTGTAAGACCTATCAGCTAGGTGGGAAAACCATTATTGTGAATCCTTGGATTACGCCGTTAAAGGAATTGAAAGCCCACATTGAAGAACAATTTCACTGCACTTTCAATTCAGTCTTATTGAATTTATATCGTGATCACAATGATTCGGTTGCTTGGCATCGTGATAGAGAGAGTGAATTGGGCGACAGACCTGTCATCGGATCGGTAAGCCTTGGACAGGCCCGTAATTTTGATTTTCGAAAAGTCGACGATCATACAAAGAAATATTCGCTGCTTTTAAAACATGGATCACTTTTGCTTATGAGAGGCGATTTACAAGAAATGTGGGAACATCGTATCGCAAAATCTTCAAAAATCATGAAAGCCCGTGTTAACTTAACCTTTCGCTTAATCACAGAAACCAGTTTGGCGTAATGCCGGCATTTAGAGATTATCTTCCTATTAAGTCCTATCACCGTTGATTAGCTGCAAGGTTGAAATAATGTCTTATTGGTAAAAGGCTCCGTGAACGTGTAATTGTCTAGTCATTAGTGATATAGTGTCGCCCATAGAATGCTTGGTATTGAGCTTTTAAACAAAACAAATTGAGCTTTTGAACAAAACGCACTATGCTGAAATACACTTACTTTGTAATAACAAAGAAGAGAAAATATGAAAACAGTAAAAAGTGTTTATATCGACGGCCAGTTTATCATGAGTCATGGTAAAGAAAGGGGACAAATCATTAGTCCACTGGATGGACAAGCCATTGCAGAGCTAGTTTATGCCGATCAACTAGATGCCACTCGCGCTATAGCCGCTGCTTCAAAAGCGTTCGTTACCTATAGAGAAAGTACCATTAGCGAGAGAATAAGATATCTTAGATCCATACACGATGAAATTATAAAAAGAATCGATGATCTTATCGAGGTTACCATTATAGAATATGGCGCCCCAAGAGAGCGGGCTAAATGGGCGAGTATGATTGCAGCCACAACATTTCTTGACACCATCCAAGTCTTGCAAGACTTTCCTTTTTCCGTTTCAGTCAACGAATCAATAGTATTTAAGGAACCCATTGGTGTATCTGCCTTATTTACGCCTTGGAATGCGACAGCAGGGACGATAGCCTTAAAAGTAGCGGCAGCGCTTGCCGCGGGGTGCACTATCATTTTGAAGCCCAGTGAATTCTGCCCTTGGCAAGCTGAAATTATGATGGAATGTATTGATGCAGCCGGTTTACCCAGCGGGGTGGTCAATATGGTAAATGGTAGAGGCGAAATCATTACAGAGGCAATTATGGAAAGTTCCGAAGTAACCAAGATTTCATTTACAGGTTCGACAGTTGTTGGTAAAATAATAGCCAAGAGAGCAGTGGATACTATGAAACGAGTAACCTTGGAATTAGGTGGTAAATCAGCGAATATTATTTTGGAGGACGCCGATTTCTGTAAAGCAATACCTATGGCACTTCAAGCCGCATTCATGAATAACGGTCAGGCATGTATTGCTGGAACAAGATTGTTAGTGCCACGATCGAGAATTGAAGAAGTAAAGGCGCTTATTATCCAGGAAGCTGAAAATTTTACCGTAGGAGATCCCAAAGAAGGTGATTTTAAGCTAGGCCCCTTGGCCAATAATAAACAGTATGATCGCATCCAGCAATATATCGCCCTTGGCCTTGAGGAAGGAGCTGAACTTGTGGTCGGAGGTTTGGGACGTCCCCAGGGCCTAGCTGAAGGATACTATGCCAAGCCAACAGTGTTCTTCGCTGTCAATAACAATATGAGGATCGCTCAAGAGGAAATTTTTGGACCAGTACTTTCTGTTATTATGTATGATACTGAACAAGAAGCTATCGCAATGGCCAATGACACTGAATATGGACTTATGACATACATCAGCTCTGGCTCAGTAGCACACGCGGTTAAGCTGGCAAAACTGGTCAAGTCGGGGAGAGTTTTGATCAATACACTCAAGCATGACCCACTTGCTCCTTTTGGCGGCTTTAAGAATTCTGGAATTGGAAGAGAAAATGGAAATTTTGGTTTGGAAGAATTCCTAGAAGCAAAGACTTTGATTAGCTAAATATTGAAGAGATCAAAATAGAAAGCTATCTTAAGCAATCGAAAAGCGCGTATTGATAAGAAAAAGATCTTGTACTCTAATTTATAAAACGATGGACACCAAGTCAACAAACAAAAATATTCTGTATTCCTGCTATGATACAAAACATAGAGAAGGAGAACAATTTATTGCTGATCATGTATTCACTTATCTAATATCTGGACGCTCAGAGAATATAATTGGTGATGAAAAATATGAATTTGAGGCTGGCGATTATCGCTTGTCAAGACGGAACCAGCTGACTAGATTTACTAAATATCCACCTGATGGCGGTATATATGAATCCGTTTCAATTTTTCTTGATCAAGAGACCCTTCGTAGCTTAGCGGATGAATGTGATTTTAAAATCCAGTCAAGAGCAAATCATCCCAGAATTATTAGGCTACAAAGCAATATATTGTTTGAGAATTATATGAATTCGATCAAACCCTATATGGGCGATAAGGATGAGCTAAAAATGATATTTACTTCTTTGAAGGTTAAAGAAGCTGCTATGATATTACTGGAGACAAACCCTTCATTGAAGGAGGTCTTGTTTGATTTTGCAGAGCCCGGGAAGATCGATCTTGAAGGTTACATGAACAGGCATTACAGATTTAATGTTGAGCTTGAGCGTTTTGCCTTTCTTACGGGAAGAAGCCTGGCTACGTTTAAAAGAGATTTTGCTAAGGTATTCAATAGTTCACCCAGTCGGTGGCTACAGCAGAAAAGATTGGAAGATGCGTATTATCTCATTACTGAAAAGGGATACCGTATTTCTGAAGCCTACTTGGAAGTAGGATTTAGAGATCTTTCACATTTTTCTTATGCTTTCAAAAAAGCTTACGGTATATCTCCTTCCAAATTAATTGGTCTATAATTGGATAAAATCCTATCCTTTCAATTTTCAGTATTAAATTGAAACTGCGGAGGACTTGATTTATCATTCTTAAGTAATTCACTGAAATGAATCGATTTCACTCGAGGCCTCTAATTTGCCTGAATAATTGCAAAATATACCTCGTCCTCACAAAGAAGCCAGCTTCCTTACCATAGACAGGAGGCTTGAGCGTGCCAAATAATGGACTTACTAATTATGTGTACGTACTTTTACTGTAATAAGCTATTTTTACCCAAAATATAAATTGCGACAACCTTTCCTTTTTTTATACTGTTCAATCATCGAATAGTATTAAAACTTAAACTGAAAAAAAATGAAAAAGATTGGTTTATTGATGTTAGCCGCCACCCTTGGACTGTGGGGATGTAGCAATAGTAGCAACAAAGGGAATGAAGCAAATGGTAGCTATGACTCTTCAACTAGCGTCGACGAGGGACATACAGGTGTGACTTCCAATGATTCCCTAGGCAGGGATAGTACCGATTCCCTACAAAGACAACCTTCTCCTGCTAAAACCGATTAAAGAACAGGGATGTGAAAACAGAAGAATATGCTAAAGAAAATAAATTCTATAATCTGCCCAATACTGAGGCTAAGTTGGATACTCCAGCTTAGCTTATTTTTTTCTATTGTTTCTGCCCAAAAACTTGACTCTGTCTTGAGGTCTACTGATTCGGTAAGTATCCGTGATTCATTACCCAATAATCCGCTCGCTACCGCAAGAACTTATTTGGAACAATGGCGTGGGGAGTTAGATCAATATTATACAGATTTTGATAGTGTTAAACGCAAGATCGCTTGGCAACGAGGTGAGGCGGATAAAGCAGCGCCAGCGCAAGTCCAAAGCTATATCCAGGATGTGAAGCCAGCTGTCTTATCTTTGCGTGGGAAAGTAAGCGTTCTTCGCAAGCAGACCGTGCCGCAAGACTCAACTGCCTTGGCGTGGAAAACTGTTCAAGATAGTGTAGCTACTTTAGAGCAGGATATCGAATCGTTGCTACTGGATATGGGGGATTTAAATACCAAAACGCAGCAACAGCAAAAAGTTGTTCAGACGCAGCAAAATATCGCATTTTGGCATCGGTGGAAACATATTATACAAAAGAATCTGGAGCAGGATGGCCTATCGCAACGTTATTATGATAGCGCATGGGACGGCCGCTTTTTGCTCGTGATTTTAAGTATAGCTTATTTTTACTGGCTTTATCAAATGCGAAAGCGCGCAGTCGGGGCAGGAGAGAAGCTCCCATTACACAGAAACCAACCTTGGTGGATACCCATTCTTAAATTCACTGTTTTCTTTCTAATTCTCTTGCCGCTCACATCCTTTAGAGTACCGATACTTGTACTGGAATTGAGTTATTTGCTGATTTTTGGCTTTTTGTATCTGCTGATTCGCTCGGAACTATCTGATCTCAAAATCAAAATGATGCAATTTGTCTTCTTTTATTACATCGCCTTGCTTATCGCCAATTTGGTCTTAGACACTGACTGGATAACGCGGATTCCCGTCATATTGGTCAATTTGGCTGGGGTTCGTCTACTGTGGGCATTAGGGCAAAAAACTGACGGAAAAGTCCACTTTGATCATCTTCGCCCCTTTGCCCGTTGGGGGCTTGTTGTCATTAGTATATCTGCTATTATCTTAAATGTATTCGGGTTTTTAAATTTGGCCCGTACATGCAGTATAGCTGTTGGTGTAGGACTTTTACAGGCACTATCCTTGCATGCTTTTCGGGATATGTTGTCCCATGATTTGCTTAATTCATATGAGAATGCCAAAGAGGGGCGTTTTATTAACCGATTTGATAAGCAAAAGATGATCGCGGCGCTCCATCGCGTAATTAGACTTTTTGCTATTATTTTAGTCATCATCATTTGGGCAAATACCTTGCATATTACGAGTGAGGTCCGCCGACTTTTTGATCGCTTGCTGCATAGCAACCATACAATTGGAAGTATTACTTATTCCTATGGTGACGTGCTCTTGGCCTTTGTTGTCGTATGGATAGCAAATTGGATCCAAAAGAATTTAAAAGACCTACTTGATCAGTCCGAGGCAAAGACAAATCAGCGCCGGACAGCCTTATTGCCGCTCGTGCGTGTCGTTATTTTTATCGTTGGTTTTCTGATAGGAATCCGTATTTTAGGGCTGGGTGTTGACAAACTCACTGTTATCGTAGGGGCATTGAGTGTCGGTATAGGATTAGGCTTACAAAATATTATTAACAATTTTGTATCCGGAGTGATATTGGTTTTTGAACGTCCCTTTAAAGTTGGAGATTATGTGGAACTCGCTGACAAAAAGGGGCAGGTAATGCAAGTAGGCATCCGATCAAGCACCTTACTTACTGATCAGGGATCGCAAGTGATTATCCCTAATGGTGATCTCCTATCCGGACGCTTGGTCAATTGGACATTTGAAGAATCAGATATCCGATTGAATCTTCAACTCACCATTGTTACAGAGCGCGACATTGAGGAATGGAAAAACTGGCTAGCAGACACAATCGCGGATTTTCCGGAGATCGACCGCAGCCAGCCCATGAAGATTCTTACGAAAGATATTACGGCAGATGCCTATGTTGTATCAATTCAAGTTGGCATACAGAATGTGCAGCAAATAGAACGTTTTCGAAGCAGGTTTCTCGAAAAAGTAAAAGTTGAAGCCGCGCTTCATGATTCTAAAGTGACCTCAGCTTAATGTTTTGTGTATAAATGTACAAGGCTAACCAGGCGCTAGAGTAACTTCTTTCTTGCTATATAACCGATTAATAGAGTAAAAAAATAAGCAATGGGCTAATATTAAAGTTAGCCCATATGCAGTGTCGGATGATGTCAAGGACGTTCTAGATAGTTGTTTCATCTAAGTCTGAGGACGGTGCCGGAGGCTGGACTGGAAGCCCCTCTGCGTCATTCGCTTCTTCCTGTTCACCAATTTCCTGTTCATCAATTTCTGGAAATGCATTTTCGCCTTCTATTCCTACCTCTTCGTCAAAGCCTAAATCATCCTGATCCGGCATTTCGGGAGCTTCATCGGGTTCGTTTTCGGGAAATTCTTCTTCTGGACTATTTGGTATATCGTTAGGAAGATTCTCCGGGCCCGTTTGTGGTACAATCGCGAATGCAATGATCTGCATACCTTGATGCTGATCTTGCGTTATTTGGTTTTTGTTCATAGTCTACAATCTTTTTATATAAAGAACCTCACTAAACCTATTACAGTTAAGTGATTAACTACGCAATACGAGCCATTTTATACTTGAAATATAACTGACGAAGTATTGTGTTTTTGGATATAAAGGTATTTTAATTATGGGGCTGATCTATATGCTTGAATAAGAATATATGTACGCTCATCTAGAATTCGAGATGAAAATGTAAGCATAAGATCGACGATAGTGAGCAGCTGTATCCTCATTCAATTGAAGACAATCACCGGACATTTCACCCTCCGACCTTTTTAAGAATAAATTCTTTTAGCCTAGACAAACGTTCTATAGGAAGCCGTTGTACGTGATTAATACGAATTTTACACCCGCTTTGCTTGACATGAGTAAAAAGTAGGTTGCTATCATACGAAATTTCAAACGGTTGTGATAGTTCGATCGGTTGGCTTATTTCACCTAATACGGCGTACTCCAATTCCCCATTTGAGGTAAACCTTTTGATGACGAATTTATCCTTGTATGCGGGTCGTATACAAAACCAAGCCCCGTCACCCACACCGCCGAGATATTGCGCATCATGAGGTAAAGTAGTAGGTTTATAAAAAAAGCTCATTGAGCCAATACTTTTATCATTGGGCAGAAACTTTGCTTTTTTTAGTTTTACACTATCTCCCAGATTCTTCAATAGAAATCCTAGGGATTGCAAACGATTCATTTTAAAACGTTTTAAACCTTGCTCCTCTGAATAAGAATATATCATCCGGTCAGGCGCTACATTAACCACATTGCTAATTGGGCTTGCTTTAATTGTTTCAGGAAAATTGATGCCGTGACTCCAATTGTATCGTATAGACGCGCGTCTCAGCATACGGGCAATAAAGCGTGAACAATTATTATTACTATGTGATATTGCACCATATGGGTAGCTCCCTTGACGCACACAGTCGTCACCATAAGTTTTGGCGAGCATAAAGTTTATGTCACGAGCGATAGAGAAGTAAAGAATACCAGATCCATTAAAGACAGATTTCAATGCTTCAAACTGTTCGACAATTTCTTCAAGGTTAGCAATGTGTTCGTTTTCAAACGTTACCTTTAGATCGATGTCTAAGTGAGGGTCAGAAAATTTGGATCGCGCACGTCCGTATCCCCGAGGTGTAATATAACGTCCAAAGTCATAATAAAGCATTTCACCGGTTTCCCGTTTAATTAAAACGATACCTGTGTGACCGACTTTAAAATTTAAATTCTTTACAATGCCAATTTTCTTAAAAAACATCATCCATTTTTCGTCTCCACGAATTGTTGCATTTGGCCATGTTAAAATAATGGCTATATCGTTGTAGGTTATATTTGAGTACATGGAACTTATCTTAAAATTTGAGTTTAGGGTAATAGGAATTTTGGTAAGTTGTGCTCAGTCACTATTTGATAAATAGTTTTAAGTTTTCACACCAAAGGAAAAAGCGTGTCAGCTCGTGTTGGTTCAACCCGTCAAAATGAAAAATTTTATGCGGAAAGGGAATGGCATTGCAGTATACACCGTTAATGGAGAAAATCAGTACAAATTTTTTATTAAGGCTGTTTCTCGCTACAGTATTTGCATCAGGGAAAAAAGATCCTATCGAATCATCCCTACAAATTAAGTACACTATACAATCATATTGACTTTTAATAACTCGATAATCCTCATTTTTAACCAAATCGGCCCGAACATATATCTCATTTCCATTGTTCCATAAAAACTCTGCAATATCGTCGATTAAAGCTTGTTCTTGCTGATTTTTATCATTAATCAATAAATATTTCATTTTCAGATATTTTTAAAACTACATACCACATTTTAAAGTCAGTCCTCGAACACTGTTTTAAGAAAAACTGTCATCGTTTCCACCGCTTATGTGTCCACAGCCAACCGTACGGTTCTTCCCTAATATTTTCTGTTAGTAGATCGATGTACTTTTGGGTTATTTCGCCTTCTGCCGTAAGTTCTGCATGAGAGCATATCGGAATGCAAGCAATTTTGTAGTTTCCTTTTGATAGCTGTGTAATATGCAGATAGATAACTGACGTACACCCTTTGCGAGCCAATTTCTCCAGACCTGAAAAAAAATATGTTTGCTGATTCAAAAAGGTAAATTTATAATTTTCATCTTTTGTACGCGGACTTTGGTCTGCAAGAAAAAGATAAACAGCTGGGTCTGAGGTTTTGGATAGAATATGGCGCACTACTTTGTGATCAGCTACTAGCTTCACACCAAAACGTGACCTTAGTTTAATCATCAATCTGTCCATCGTTACAGACCTAAGGGGTCTGTAAATGGCGTAGATTTGCCGGTGTATTTTGTATGGCATGAAATTTAATATTTCCCAATTGCCACAATGCCCTAAACAGGCTATAACGTTTCGGTCCGAGTTTATATACTGATCTACTAACGCTAGATTCTCAAATGTTATTTTTTGATCAAGCTCCTTTGCTGGAGCAGATATACTTTTTATAATTTCAGCAAAATAGGAGAAAAAGCAAGCATAAAACTTTTTTGCGATAGCGTGCACTTCTCCATATCGTTTTTCGGGAAATGAACGTGCAATATTTTGGAGTGCTACCGCTTTTCTATACCCAATGAAGTGATAAACAATGAAAAAAGTAAAAGAAGCTATTGCATATAGAAATCCGATTGGCAGCAAACTCATGGCATAGATAACTATATAAATACCTCTATATGCAACAGTCTGTAAGGCTTGCTTCATTTTCATTGGTTAAAATTTATTTTTAAACCAATGGACGCATAGGGAGAGACCGAAAAATGATAGTCATTATCACCTGCAAATACCCCTTTCAAAGTTCTGTCGCTGTAAGTAGCGGGGCGGTACAGGTTTAGGCCTGCCATCCCCGTAAGTGTTACCCCTTTCGTCCCAACTTTTACTTCAGGGCGGAATCCAGTAACAATATATTGATGGGAAAATATCACATCTTTACCGTCCTTTTGCAGAAGGGCAACCTGCCCATTCATCTCAAGTGCATATGACAGTCTGAGTTTCTCGTTGAACTGATAACCTGCGGATAACTCGAGTCCCTCGATCACTTCAACATTTACATCGTATTTCCCCTGGAGCTTCCATTTAACATAAACTGCGGGGAATATCATAGGATAACCCAGAGAACTATTGATTGCCGCACCTCCGCCAATATCCAGATTCGGATTCAGATGACGGATAAAAACAAGGCCGCCACTTGCGAGCACATTTTTAAAAGTAATTTTGGAAAAATCGGTAGTAGGAGAAAAAATGCCCATTCCTGCACTTGCCCGCATAGACCACCTGTCGTTTAAGGGACGTAAATGATAAACGCCCAATTGTAAATTCATAATTTCAGACACCATGGGTTGCGAAAAGTTTCGGTTTTTCAAAGAGACATATGCACCTCCAAAACCAATTCCCCAAGCTGTCGGGCGATTGTTCTCATTCAATTTCATGGATAAGGGCATACTGAACATTCCCTGATAGACCATGGCTGAGCCCTTTGCATTACCAATTTTTTCTCTCGGTTTCTCGCCAGGAGGTAAATAATAGTAGCCCGAATTTCCAATGTACTCTGTCCTGAAGGACACCTGCTGTGCGTTTGATTCTAGCGCTACCAACATAACTAATGTTGGTAAGAATAATATTATTGACTTCACGATTTTAAAATTATATTTATACTTGCTTTGTCTTTCGAACAAAAGAATGATGAAATAGGTAATACTGAAAGCTATTAACCATGGATTTCAGAATCTACAGGATGAAACTGCGTATAGAAAGAATGGAATAAATTCTTAAGTGCACCATTGTAAGCAGCTATTACGCACCGGGCATCAGGTATCATGCGTTTGGTATGCTTCTGAATCTCGGTACGTAATCTGTTTCTGGTAGATTTCTGATTCTTAAAATTTATAGGCTAATCCGAGGGATGCACCATTGTTTTTCATCGCGCCTCCTTTGGCTTTCTGCAAATCTGACAGCCCGAATTGATAACTTGCATTTATTTGCCAATTTTTATCAAAGTCATAACCGATAATAGCACCCACACCGTAATCAAAGCGGTTCATAGCTGGTCTGTTTATTGTGCTGCTATTTTTGAATAGGCTGACACCATCAGACTTCGTTATGATTCCATAGCCGATATACGGACCAGCTCCTATAAAGGCTTTTCCGCTCCCTATTTCACCCTGTACAATTCCGTATAGTGGAATTTCCACGCCCAAAGATTTAATTTTATTAGATGTTTTATCTGTTATAGTCTCCAGCTTAGAGGTTCTGTAATACAGATCGACACCCGATTGCAGTGCAAAATTTGGACTTAGATCATATTTAATGAAACCGCCGACCGAACCGCCTATGTTCATTTTACTGTTGAATCCTTCCATATTACCACTCAGCCGATATTTGGAAAGGCTTGTTCCGGCTTTGAAACCGATTGATACAGGGTTGTCTTGTGCTGATAATTGAGCGGAGAAAATCAATGCGCCTAATCCGAGAAAAAATGTAAATACGTTCTTTTTCATTGTTCTAAAGTTTTGAAGTTGTTTTTTAATTCTGAACAAAAGAACGATGAACGGTGCATGTATGGAATGTGTAAACGATAGGCTTTAGAATCCAATAAATGAAATGCAATATCCGAAGGATAGATTTTTCTGCAACAAGTTATTGCAGGATGCCATCCATCCATTTAAGAAAGTCCGGTACACGTACACGGCTCACCAAAACCTCATGTGGGCATTCCGGTGAAAAGGAAAGTTTCAGTCGGCTGTTAAAGTATTTTGCGACATTTTCAATGGCTTTTACATTCCCTATGCAATTACGTGATACACGGAAAAACAAACGGCTATCAACCTGCTGCTCCAATTGGTCTAATGTATAATTAATGATATATCGTCTATCGTTGAAAGTATGCAGGAATACGACCCCATCTTCACTATAGAAGTGAGCAATATCCTTGGTTTCGATATAATGATAGTTTTCCCCTTTGGATATTAGGAAACGATTTTTGGTTTTAAATGATAGCAGCTGCTCAAAATTCTTCGTATTGTTTTTATAAGGGGAGTTATGAAAAATGTTCTCAAATTTGGTTAATGCAGCCTCTAATTCATTCTCATCAAATGGTTTTAATAAGTAATCGATACTGTTAAGTTTAAACGCTTTGATGGCATGTTCATCATAAGCTGTCGTAAATATAACAGGTATAATAATTTCTATGTGGTTAAATATTTCGAAGCAGTTGCCGTCTGCGAGGCGGATATCCATAAGAATCAAATCAACATTAGATTCTTTGAGAAATCCGATGGTATCTACCACCGTTTTCGTTTGCTTTTCCAAGATATAATCTGGACGTAATTTTATCATCATACGTCTCAGTTCCTCGTATGCAAAACGCTCATCTTCTACTATCAGGTAATTCATGAATGTATATAAGGGATTTTTACAATAAACATGTGTTCGGTATGATCTACCTTTACTTCTTTAGCATGGATTTTATATTGTTTGGTAATATATCTTAATCCGATCCCGCCTTTGTCAGTACTGCCTGATGGCTGGATATTGTTTTCGACCGTAATATAATCTTTATCAATATTAATTGTAATATTCAATGTTGACTCTTCGGTAGCGATATTGTGCTTGAATGCATTCTCTATCAATAGTTGAAGAGTAAGCGGTATAATTTTGTTTTGTTCACTGAACACTATTTTATTTACTGTAAAAGTAAAAGCATTTTCAAACCTCATTCTCATAAGGAATATATAGGAATCCAAAGCGAGCAATTCTTCCGCAATAGACACCACCGGCTGCTGCGTAAGAGATAATACATATCGATACGTTTTAGATAGCGCTTTGGTAAACTTATTGGCATTTTCCTGATTTATATATATCAGTGAAGACAGTACATTTAGGGAATTAAACAGAAAATGAGGATTTATCTGTGACCTTAACGTTTCATGTTGGAACAGTAGAACTTGACGTTTGACTTTCTCGGAATCCGCGATGGCTTTTTGCTCGGACTGGAAGTAATGAATTAATTCGAATACCAACAAAATAGGGATATTTGCGGCCATCGCAAAGGCGAATTTAACGGACAAAGGAGGTAATCCGTCCCTAGGAACAAGAAATACATCGTATATCAAAAAATTGAATATCCATAGTAATATCAGGCATATTAAGGTTATACCTAAAATGTCTGCCACAATGCGCAAAAATATATTTTTGGAATAAGGCAGATATTTGTTCAAAATCAACAATAAACGGTAATCTGCTATACACATCGCAAAGATTACCACATAATGAGCCGATAATTGTTTATGGAAATTATTCCATAAATCTTCTTTCATTAAAATAATGCTGAAAAGCATTTGGCACAAAGCATATATCAGTGTTGAGAAGAAAAAGATAACGAGTCTTTTTACATTTATTTTTTTTATTTGAACCATTCTTCAAAAATAAAGTTTCCATGTAATATTTTTTTAGAATAGCTTCTGTTTTCCGATGAAGTTTATAATTTAAGGGATGAATTTAACGGCTCCTTCCTAGAGAGCATAATCCGTTGAAACATCAGGAATTTTAGTGAGCTGGCTCTGGTATATAAAAAATCCTTGTCAAATTTTGAATGACAAGGATTAATTTTATATCAAATCATTGTATTAATCAATGGCGATATTGTTGATTGCTTTTTCCAATGATGTTTCCATAATTCCGGGGATTGAAAGCCCTTCAGCGCGGAAAACACTGATGTCTGAAATACCATAAAACCCAAAGATATTTTTGATGTAAGGAATATTAGAATCGTATAGCTGATATGGTCCTTCTGAATAGATATTTCCAGAAGTAAAAGCGACATATAGTTTCTTGTCGCTTAGCAAGCCTTTTGGTCCATTTTCATCATATTTAAAGGTATATCCCGCTCTTGACGTAAAATCGAAATAGGCTCTCAGAGTCGCAGGAACTGAAAAATTATACATTGGAGAATCAATAACGATAATATCAGCTTCCTTTAATTCGGAAATCAGATCTTCCGAATATTTGCTGATTGATTGTTGTTCCTCAGAATGATTTTCAGCAGGTGTAAAAAAGGTATTTATATGTACCTCTTCCAAAAGTGGAACTTTACTTTTTGTAAGATCACGTTCTTTTACACTGCTATCGGAATACTTTTCCCGAATTTTTTGAATAACAGCATTTCCTAGCTTTCTACTTGCAGAAGCCTCTGCTCTTGGACTTGAAATAATGTGAAGTATATTTTTCATTTTTTCTTTATTAAAATTTCTTTAGCAAAATTATGTATATTCGCTTATTAAAAGTTAGTAGTAATCAAAAGGTTAGTAGTAACCTTTTGGTTAGTTTGAAGTCGAATCTCATGGAAAATACAATGGATTTAGAAGAGCCTATAACGGCTGAAAGATGTTCCGAAAATCTCTCCTCTGTCGAAGATGCAATTTATGTTATCGGCGGGAAATGGAAATTAAAGATTATTATTGTTCTACAGGAAAGTGGAAATATCAGATTTAATGAGCTTCAGAGAAATATTCGGGGAATTTCGGCGCGAGTGCTCTCTAACGAATTGAAAGACCTTGAACTGAATGGTTTTGTGAAAAGAGTAGTACATGCTGATCAAACACCTGTGGTAGTAGAATATATTTCTACCGATTACAGCAGAACGCTAAAAAATGTTATTGTGGCACTTTCGGATTGGGGAAAAATGCACAAAAAAAATATTCGGGAAGAAGTGTTTTGAGTTATCTCTATTTATTTCCTTGGAAGACTTTTTTTGAAACTTATACCTTTAGCCTAGTAAAGCTTGTGAATTATTGGTACGAAACCCAACTGCTTCAATACTTTTAAATAAAAATTGAAGCCGCTCGGATACTTACCAAGCGGCTTTTTTTATATTTTTAGCATGATCATACTTATTCCGTGACGTAGGTTATCTTTGAACGAATCATCAGATTTTATAGTCAACGGCGTTAATAGCATTTTCTGAAATAACTTTACAACCAATTTACGCTGCCTGTTTCGACATCATAATTTGCACCAACGATCTTAATCTTACCTTCTTCTTCAAGCTTCCGAAGTGTTGAACTTTGCTTGCGAATATCTTTAATAGCGTGTTTAATATTCTGTTGATTTAATTTTTCCAGCAATACACTATTTTTCGAGGAGCGTTCTTCGTTTCCATCTATTACTTCATTGATAATGGGATCAAAATGGCTAATTAAATGGTTCAAGTTGTCCATTCCCATTCCTTCGATTTGTGCAGCATCTAATCCTCCTTTCAATGCACCGCATTTGGTGTGGCCTAATACGACAATGAGTTTGGAGCCAGCGACGTTGCAACCAAACTCCATTGAACCAAGAATATCCTGATTGACAAAATTTCCGGCAATCCTGATACTGAAAATATCACCCAGCCCTTGGTCAAATATAAGTTCAGCAGAAGTGCGGCTATCTATACAGCTTAATACTACGGCAAATGGCCACTGACCTTCGCGGGTAGCATTTACCTGTTCGAGAAGATCTCGGTTTGCCTTTAGATTATTGACAAAGCGTTGATTGCCTTCTTTTAAGAAGTCTAATGCTTTTTGAGGAGTAATAGTTGATTGTGTTTCGTACGTATGTGCCTTCATAAAATTTAAAAATTTGGAGTATTAAAGATATAATTATTTTGCTAATTATCCACACGACTATGAATTCCAGCTAGCTCAATATTTGTACCGGTAGAGCTCATACACGAGATCAATATTGTTTTTTCAGTATAAGTTTGTGTTCACTACATTAGTCCATCAAGACGACAGATTAAGCATCCCTAGCCCTTAAATTCAATATTAAACATATGCGTCGTGGTCAGTGTTTTCATCAGCTTGTTGCGCTTTTTTAAGGAATTCATGGTCTGATTTTGAATTAACGTTTTAGCTTTTGTTATTTCTGTATTATTTGTGTTATTTTCGTTTTAAATGGGCGGAAAAGTTTTAAATTACAGCTTTAAATCTTAAGCGAATAAAACGAAACGCGATTCAGCAGAAAATAGTATCGATTTTGGGCTTTATTCCATGCTGCGTTGTGTAAAATAAACCTGATTAAAACTAAACCGAATGATAAACCTAACAAAATTTAGTCTGTTCATGTTGACATTAATGTCGTGGTTATTTACGAATGTTTTAAAAGCACAGTCTTTGGCCGACTTTACACTTCCTACAGCCTGGACTGCGCATGCATTGACAGCGGAAATACCACTCCCTGAATATCCTCGTCCACAGATGAAGCGCACTGAGTGGCAAAACCTCAATGGGATATGGGACTATATTGGTGGCACTACACATACAGATCCAAGAACAGCCGATACCCCACCAGCTTTTCCTGCAAAGACAGAAAAGATCCGGGTACCCTTTGTTCCGGAAGCAGAACTGTCCGGAATTGCCCGAAGCGCCGAAAAATTCTTATGGTATAGACGAACTCTTGTGATACCACCGACATGGAAGGGGCGACGTGTCTTATTACATTTTGGTGCGGTAGATCACTATGCTAGCGTATATATCAATGGCCTAAAGGTGGGCAACCATACGGGGGGATATAGTGCATTTAGTTTTGATATTTCGGACTTTTTAAAACCTGGCGACAACAGCCTCATCGTGGGAGCTTATGATCCAAATGATGGTAAAATGCCCTCCGGAAAGAATGGTGATAAGGGAGACTACACCTTTAGTTCGGGTATTTGGCAAACGGTCTGGATGGAACCTGTAGCGCAAAAGCATGTAACTTGGCTCAAGCTGATTCCCGACCTAAAAAATAATAGATTACAGATTACAGCCTGCGCGCAAGGTAAAAACCTGACGATTGTTGCCAGGGCAAATGATGGACAACAGGAGGTTGCTAAAGCACAAGGAAAGGCTGATGAAACTTTTTTTCTCCCGATCAGCAGTCCTCATCTATGGAGCCCGGACGACCCTTTTCTATACCAGCTGAACGTAGAACTGAAAGATAGACGGGGGCAAACAGTGGATCGGGTAGACTCTTACTTTGCGATGCGCTCCATTAATATCGGGAAGGTCGACGGTATAAACAGACCCTTGTTAAATGGAAAGTTCCAATTTCAGATTGGGTTGTTAGACCAGGGCTATTGGCCGGATGGAATATTTACAGCACCGACAGAGGAAGCTCTACTTTACGACATCCAGCTTGCAAAACGGGCTGGCTTTAATGTCATCCGTAAGCATATCAAAGTCGAACCCATGCGCTGGTATTATCATTGCGATCGGTTGGGATTAATGGTCTGGCAGGATATGCCAAATTTATGGTATCCAGATGATACCGATTCTGTCGCTGTACGGAAGCAGTTCCGGACCGAACTTAAACAGATGATGGATCAGCTGGTCAGTGTGCCTTCTATTGTTACCTGGGTGCCTTTCAATGAAAACTGGGGCGCCTTTGAAGTGCCGGATATCACCCAATGGACCAAGGAATATGACCCCTCAAGGCTGGTTAATGGCAACTCGGGATTTAATTATGCACCGGGTTATAGGCCAGCACAAGGTGATCCTGGCAATGGTGATTTTGTAGACATGCACCATTACGGAAAAATGGAAGATAAAGCTTTCCCCAAACCGGATGCACACCGCGCCGCATCTTTAGGTGAATTTGGAGGAAAAGGTCTTTTTGTACGCAATCACTTATGGCCTGTACCTAATAATGCCTACGAAATATTGATCAATAAGGATGTATTGACAGATACTTATATTTACTTGCTCAATGAAATTGAACAACGTATGATTTACAGGGGGTTAAGCTCGGCTATTTATACGCAGACTTCAGATGTGGAGCATGAAATCAATGGGCTGGTCACTTATGATCGCAAGGTCGAAAAAATGGATCTGAATAAAATCAAATGGATAAACGAGGAAATTATCAAGAGCAGCGAAAATATCGGCAAAAAGAAGAAAATAAGTTCAATCTTGAGAGAATATCCAGTGGAATAGAAATTGGAGTCAAGGGTGCTGTAATGGATATCTCTTGATTCTATTTTGTCCCTTGATCAGAACAGTTTGAACCGGCCGTGTGCTTAGCAACTCGATCCAATCAGCATGGATCAGAATTAATCCGTAAATTTACGACGATGCTGAATGATTATAAAAAATACGAACTGTTTGGTAAACCATTGATCCAGAAAATTGATCTGTCTGCACCCTTTAGGTATGACTTCCCTATTGCTGAGCAAGCCTGTTTTCTATATGTTTTAGAAGGAGAGTTTCGCTATCAACGAAACGATGAACAAACTGACTTTCCTACGAATTACGCTTTACTGCTCAATTGCGTCGGTTCTGGAAATCAAATCCACAATGCTAAAGCGGGACAAGGCTGTCAGGTCATTATCGTTACCTTTTATCCTGATATCCTGAAGCGGATCTATGACCGCGAACTGCCTGCACTGTTTCAAAAGCCTAAGCATCTTATTTCAAATAAATCAAATGAAAAAATAAGCAATGATTTTCTGGTCCAAAAGTATATAGAAGGGTTGCTCTTCTATTTTGAAAACCCTGTGCTTGTAAATGAAGATATATTGGTGCTTAAATTGAAAGAAATCATCTTATTGCTGGGACAGTCCCAGAACGCTGAAGCAATTCAATTGATTTTGTCACAGTTATTTTCGCCAATGAGCTATTCATTCAAGCAAGTTATTGAAGCAAATTTATTTTCCCAGCTAACGATTGATCAATTGGCTGAGCTAAATAATCTTAGTGTTTCATCTTTTAAACGCGAATTCACAAAATTATATAACGATAGCCCCGGCAGTTATATCCGAACCAAAAAATTGGAAAAAGCTGCCGAATTGCTCGCAATAACAGATAAACGTGTCAGTGATATTGCCTTTGATTGCGGTTTTAATGACCTGGCCACTTTTACTAAAAGCTTTGGCGATAAATATCATGTTAGCCCTACCGCTTACAGGCAACAGCAGAAAGGAGTATAAACCGATAGGTAATTAAAAAGTGTGTCATACCATAGCTGACTGGGCACATCAGCAGTAGGTATTCCGCTTTTTAAGATTTTTTTAGCTGCGCATTTCCAGCGACTGCGTAAAAGTTTTTTGAGCCAAAATCTCAAATAGTTGAACCAAATCCCCAAGTCTCTTTAATCTTTCCGATGCAAATTTGTAGTGTTCCTTCCAGGGCATTATTTCTCGCTATATTTTGGAGAGAGGAATGGCATAGTGGGCACAGTGCGGTTTAGGCAAAGCCGCTTTATTCATTGGTGTATTATTAAATTGTAAAAAAATGAGTTTATCAAGTGTAGGAATCTTTCATACCATCCTCGGTATTTTAGCAATTGTAGCTGCAGTAGCAGGATTTATCAGATATGGCAAAATCAATCTCGCCGCCTTGTCTGGAAGGGTATATTTTTATGCAACCATTGTGACCTCACTATCGGCTTTGGGTATTTCAAAGCATGGAGGTTTCAATGCTGGGCATGTGTTTTCGCTCTTTATCATTCTTTTGGTTGCGATAGCATATTTTCTCTTTTCGCGCAAAAAGGCTAGTCTCAGAGCGAGATATTTTGAAAACTTCTTACTATCATTTAGTTTTTTTCTATCACTTGTACCGACAGTGAATGAGACCTTTACCCGCATCCCGATTGCAGATCCTTTGGCCAGCGATAGCAAAGATCCAATAATCGCGCAGACACTCCTGATTCTTTTTGTACTTTTTATCATCGGATCTATTTTTCAGTTCCTTAAACAAAGAAAGATGAATAAGGTGGTTTCTACCACTTATCTTGAACAATATTAGCTGGTACGTATACTATTAGAAGAACTAAAAGCCGCTTGTGGAATCAAAAGGCTTTTAGTTTCACCTTAACTGTTTTTATCCGTGCTGTAAGCGTTCTTTTGATAGTAGGCTTATATTCATTTCCCAACTAGAATTGTGTTATTAAAACTGATTACGAGTAAGACAAAGATTTCAAGAAACGTTTTCCTACTGTTGAATTCACCAAGGAGCAATCATATCTTAGAATTTTAAGACAGACTTTAAGTGGAATTAAAAACAGGTAGCTAATATTTGTCTTATTAACAAGGTAGTTATGGCAAGGCCCGAACAATAGCCAAGACACGCCTGAAGGCCTATTCCAAAACAGAAGAAGCTTTCCTAATTCTTTCCTACATTGCTATCTAGCTTAGGTAATCACAATATTTAAAAATTAAAATTGAGTTATATGACTAATTGGAATTTAATAAGAGGAGCGGAAGGAACATTGTCAGCCCAAGATATCAGAAGAAATATTCTATCTTACATTATCAAAAATCACCCTGCAAGTCTGATTCAAGGTATTGAAAAAGAGTATAATATTTACCGAATTGATATTCTGGGTAGCGATAGTTTACTATTCGATTTGCAAGGCCAATTTGTAGAAGCAAATATCAGAAAAATCAAAGGATAGACCTGCGGTAAGATCGCCTGTCATAGTAAAGCACGATATCCAAGTGCCCATCTGTCAAGTCCTCGATTCACTATTTACAATATCTGTTAAACTATCGCAATAAAATATTGTCCAATAAATAGAAGTTAAGGATTATGGGAGGGCTAGATTAGTTTTTTAAGGTCGAGTATGAAGGACTCGGCCTTTTTTATTGTTGCAATATCGCTTCTAGAAAGCTGTTGTTGGCTACGGCAATTTTCTTATCTGGTAATATATAAGGCGCTACCTTCTTGTATTAAAGGGTTAAATCACCTTTGGTCACATTCCTCCAAAGCTCTCTGTCAATATCATGGAACTGCAGGTTGCAATGTTTCATCGGGACATCCGTTACGACAGATCCTTCAAAGGATTCATCAACACGCTTCCATTTGCTATCTTATTTAACAATTTGGGTTTGCGAGTTCGCCTTTGTCGCGTACGTTCTGTAGTTACTACAGACTGGTCTTTTATAGCATCAGCATCGATGGCTACAGTGGATTTTGGGACTTCGCGGACCACCTGTTGATTTTTTTTATCCAATCGCCAGCCCAAGAAAGTAGCTGGTTTGCGGATCCTTCCAGTCTTGGTCAGGGTGGCAGATTCAAAATTGGCCACAAGCAGCGGCTTAGTCCAGTGCGTTTTAGCATCTTTTGTATCAAGCATCTCGTTCACAAAAGGCAATTTATCCGTTTCAATGACGCGGAGCTTTACTCTTTCAACAAGTCCCTATGTTGTGTATAATACATATGTTCAGGGATTTCTGCAAGAGTTGATTCACGTACCTTATTTCCAAGCGTATAAAACTCTTGGAAGCTCATAATCAAAGGTTTCCACTTGTCGGGATCAACTCTGTTGGGTTTACTATCCATAATAATTGATGTATCCAAATATATCCTGTTTATTTTTAGTTCAAACGTGATAATTTTTCCCTGTTCTATACTTTCATCCGCTGCCAATTTATGAATCGCTCTGACAGCAGCTTCCATTTGTACTGGGCATTCGCTCACCCTAGGGGCATTGACGGTTTCGGAAGGTAACCTTGTTAATCCTGCAATTTCAAATTTATTTTCTTCGAAGCAATATCCCTTTAATATTTTAGTTTGCGAAACAGGATGAGAACCTGTGGTTTTAGCAAGCCGGTTTACAGCCTCTGCTTCATTTACTGAAGGTAAATTTAAAACAGCTTCTTTTGTAGCTATTAAGTTCTTGGCTGTTTGAGATGATGCACCAAGACCAATGACACACCGCCAACCTAACCAGAAAATTGTGTTTAAAATAGCAGCATATCTAGTATCAACTAACTGCCAGATAACGATAATCTTGCTTAGATCATTTAAATTAAAACTAAGGAGGCCCTTTAAGATATTACCCCTTTTTATTTCTGATTTTACCCCATATGGTGAATAAACTGTTTATAACTTAATGTTATTAATTAAATCAAATATTACTAATCGTCACTGGGAGTGTAGAATATTGAATTCGCCGCAAACAAAAACAATTATAAAACAAATACAAAATTATGAGAAAATTAAGTATGATTTCTATCGGAATCGTGGGCTTATTGAGTTGCAAAGAAACGGTACAACTTGATCCACTGGCATCAGCTAATCAAAAGATGAAGGCAAATGCGGCAAATATCGGTAACACTTATTATGTAGATCCCGCCGGACATGACGATAGTACAGGTACCAGTATGACAGCAGCATGGAAAACGCTTTCCAAAATTAATGCTTCAACATTTACTCCGGGTGATCGTATCCTGTTTAAGAGTGGTGGGATATGGAATGATACCTTGCATATAAAAAGCTCAGGAACAACTGAGGCTCCCATTATTATAGATAAGTATGGTGGTGATGCCCGACCGATTATCAATGGCGGCGGATTGAAGAATGGTTCCAATGCGCTTTATCTCAATAAAGTATCTTATTTCGAAGTGAATAACCTCGAGCTAACTAATACCGTCCCGGCCGGAATGAGTTATGCCGCTACGGGTATCCGTGTGGTTGGAGGCAGTGCCTCGGGGACTGCTATTAATAATATTTCCATTAAAAATTGTTATGTCCATGATGTAAATGGCGCGATCGATGGGCAGGCTAATTACAACAAGAGCTCAGGCGGGATCATCCTAGACGGGAAAATATATGGTGCCTTGGTACAAAGTTGCCATGTTGCCAACTGTTCCGTTGAAGGCATAAGGACAACCGGGGATAGAGCTATGTCCGCACGGTCAAAAGATATTATTATCGATAATAACCTAATCGAATACATCTATGGCGATGGTATTGTTATGTCAGGTGTAACTGGGGGAAGTCAAATTACACACAACACAGTCTACAAGGCCTGTATGAACACGGGATCACAAAATTATGCCGGTATATGGACGATAGGTAGTTTGAATACACTTGTGGCGCATAATGAAGTATATGGTATGACTGGGGGCGGGGCTAACGACGGAGTAGCCTTCGATGCAGATGGTTATGACACGAATTCGGTTACCGATGGCGATATCTTTGAATACAATTATTCGCATGATAATAATGGTGGATTTATGCTTTTTATGAATCAGGCTAAGAATATTAAGGTACGTTATAATGTTTCTTTCAATGATATCGGCACCACCCGTCTCAAAAAGCTTTTTTTGATTGAAAAAACAACACACGATTCCCGTGAGATCTACAATAACGTTTTCTATATCACAAACCCAGCGGCAAGCTTGCTCAATGTTATGAATGGGGTAAGTTCAGGAAAGCCCTATGCGACTTTTTCAAATAATATTTTCTATACGAACTCGACCATAAGCAGCCTTTCTACCCAGCCAGATAATGGATTAAGGTTTAACAACAATTGCCTATATCCATCCAATACATTTACGGCATTGAATTGGGGCACTACTATACGTAATAATAATTTCTATACTGATCCTGAATTTATTAATCCAGTTGGTGGAAATGGACTCGATGCGGCTAAAAGTTATGATGTCAGCACCGATTCACCTGTCCGTAATGCAGGTATTTTCATTTACAATAACGGCGGAAAAGACTTTTCAGGAAATGCATTACCTTTTGGTAATCCCGATGTAGGAGCCTTTCAGCATGCAGTTATAGCTAATTCGGGGAGCTCTCTTGCAGATGCATATGTACGCAATGGCAGTTATGCCAGTACAAATTATGGTGGCAGCACTGATCTTGTTATCAAATCTGATGCTGTCTCTTATGCGCGTAAAGCATATGCGAAATTTGATATCGCAATGATCACTAAGCCTAAGGTGAGTTCGGCCAAATTGAAAATGTATGTTGCAGGAGCCAATACAGCGCCACTACGGACGATTCATATTTACACAACCAATACGACATCTTGGTTGGAAAATAATATAAACTGGAACAATGCACCAATGGATACTGTGCTCGTTGATAAGATCGTTGTTTCGGGTATAGGAATGCAGACCATTGATGTCACTGGGGCCATTAATAGACTGTTGACAGGCACCGATCGCAAGGCATCATTTCTGTTTTTAAATACTGGGGCTCCTTCTTCTACAAATGATATGTCATTTAGCAGTAGGGAGGCGGCTGCCGATAAACCTATTTTGGAATTGCATTACTAACAAAGCCCTAACTTTAAAAAAGGATAAAAGTTGATGCTTCTCATTACGGAGATAGAAAGTTTATCAAAGACGGTGGTGATAAGCAGCGCAGCCGCACATCATACTATAGACGGATCTGCTTCTATTACATGGGACAATGAAGGACGCATTAGATTCAGGCAATATTTACGTTCACAAGGAGAGGTACAGAGCCTGTTAACGGAGCGTAAGGAAGTGAAAACAAAGTTAAGGAATGCTGGTATTTTGGCTAGCCAATTGCGATTGGCTAAGCCAAAAATGAAAAAGTAGTATCCAGAAAAGGAATACTACTTTTTTAAATGTTACGCTTAAACAGGCGAAACCATAGCGTCCTCGGTAATCTTTTATATACAGCCTTGTATCCTAAATGCTTGCACTCTATAAAACCGATATTTTGAACAATATTTCTATTTATAACCCTATTTCTTTTATATACCTCATCCGTCACAGCTTCTTCCCATTTTACGATTCCTTTTTCAACGTTTGGAATAATATACAATTGCTGTAAACCCACATCTTCACTTGCCCCGTGCCAATGGCGTACATTGGATGGACATTTTACTACGCTACCTTTTTGATGATTTCGATAGGCTGTCCTTCTATCTGATGGTATCCCACTCCGTCAGTAATGATTAAAATCTGACCGGCGGGATGACTGTGCCAGTTACTTCTTGCACCTGGTTCAAAATAGACATTTCCAACGACTGTCGTCAATACGCTGCCAGGATCAACCAAACCAATATTGTAAGCATTCCCAGTAAAATTTTCGCTTGGTCCTTTTGATCCTTTTGGGAAAATTTCGTACAGTTTCGTCTTATCTGAATTCATTTCTTGCTCATTTTTAGAATTATTGCAAGCCGTTCTCATTATCGTGACTATCAATACCGGGATTATCTTAAGATTGTTTTTCATCCCATTTTATTTTAATTATTTTCAAATTTGACTACCACATTTCCTTTGCCCAACGCTGTAGCCAGTCCTGAAGGATTGTCAATGTAGCCGAGTTTCGTATAACTGTATGATGTATTGATGTTTTTATAAAAGAGAACCAGCGTACTGCTTCCGTAAAGTGTTAAATCACCAGTTTTGATATCACCACCGATCGAAGAATTTGCCGTTAAATTGATTGGCAGATTGTAGTATTTTTCGTTATTATTTAGTTCGATCATATTAATAGTAAGTGGTAACATAACTTTGAATGCATATGCACTTGGACTGTCGTTCAATGTTGCCGCAAAAACAGCAGTGCCGATAGTAATTTTCATTTTGATTGTTGAAGGGTTATTATTTTCATTACCATTAGTTAAAGGCGTTGTTGTTTTATTGTCTTTGCTGCAACTTGCAGTGCAACAAGAAAACGTAAAAAGCAGAGTGATAACAGTTACAAAATATCTCATAACATTCATTTTTTATTAAAATGTAGAAGCATCAATTACATAGCGGTATCTTGCTTCTTTATTCACCACTTTGTCCCAGGCGACATTGATTTCTGAAGCTTTGATCACCTCTATTTGAGGATAGATTTTATTGTCTGCACAGTAATCTACTACTTCCTGGGTTTCGGGAATTCCACCAATCAGCGAGCCGTTAAAATTCACCCTGTTAAAAATCATATTAAAGTTATTGATGGTCAGTTCTCCATTTATTGGTTGTCCGACTTGAGTAAAGCAACCGTATTTTTTTACACAATCGATGTAAGGCGACATCTCATATGCATATGGGACGGTAGAAATCATAAAATCGAGTTTGCCTTTGTAAGGTTTTAAGTCTGCAGCTGATTTCACGACGATTACTTCTTTTGCCCCAAAACTTTTGATGTCATCTGTTTTAGAAGGAGAAGTGGTAAAAGCATAAACTTCTGCACCCTTTGACACGGCTAATTTTACAGCCATATGTCCCAAACCACCAATGCCAATCACACCAATTTTATCGCCTTTCTTAAATTTAATTTTCATCATTGGTGAATACGTGGTAATTCCCGCACAAAGCAATGGTGCTGCATATTTTAACTCAATAGTTTTCGGAATTTTTATGGCAAAATGTTCTGTTATCACAATATTGTTGGCGTAGCCACCTTGCGATATACCAGTTGGCGAGGATTGTTCGGGCGCGCCATAAGTTCCGACCATTCCGGTAATTTCGCAGTGATGTTCTTCGCCGCTTTTACAGCTTTCACATTGCATACAACTGTTCACCATGCAGCCTACACCGGCTTGGTCACCCACTTTAAATTTAGTCACGTTTTTACCCACTGCAGTTACTATCCCTGCGATTTCGTGCCCCGGAACCTGCGGATATTGTTGCTCCCCCCAATGACCTTTTATCGTATGAATATCCGAATGACAAATACCCGAGTATTTAATTTCGATCAACACGTCATTGTCGCCAACAGGTCTTCTCTCAAAGTTCCATGGAACCATTATTCCTGCAACATCTTTCCCGGCATATCCTCTTGATTTTATATTCACAAATGTATTGTTGTTTGTCTGTGCAAATAATTCTAACGGCCTGGTAAGTACTAAGCCTGTACCGGCCATGACTGTTTGTTGAATAAATTTTCTTCGTGAATTGTTGTTATTATTTGACATGATAATTGTAATTTAGGAGTTGATATCTTTGATGACCTTTGCAGGAATGCCACCTACGATCGTGTTGTTAGGCACATCTTTTGAAACTACCGAACCGGCAGCCACGATGGCATTTTCACCGATTGTTACACCTTGTAAAATGGTTGCCCCTGCGCCGATCCAGGCGTTTTTTTTGATGTGAATTGGGGCAGGTATAAGCGCGTGTCTATTTTCGGGTTCAATAGGATGACCTTCAGATAGTAAGCTTACCTTGGGCGCAATCAATACATTATCCTCAATAGTAATTCCACCTAAATCCAAAAATGTGCAATCGAAATTGATGAAAACGTTTTTACCGATTTTGGTATGCTTTCCGTAATTGATGTACAGCGGTGTAAATACCACGACACTTTCATCAATCTCCAAACCAGTTATCTGGCTTAGCAAATTCCTCACTTCCTTAGGTTCGGTGGAGTTGTTCATTTGTACAAGCAATTTTTGGGTATGGTAAGATGCTTCACGCATTTTATAGGCTTCAGGGTCGCTAGCCAAAATGGTCTCGCCATTCTTTAATCGTTCGAAAATATCCTTAGTAGTCATTGTCTTATCGCTTATTTTGTACAAAATTAACTCAAATTAAAAGGTATTTTGTTACATTTATGTCGCAGATAATATCACATATCACTTATTATTGATATTTTTTTAGTTTCTAATAAATATGCCAGTAAATCAAAAAGTCATCCTTTATAAACCACCATTAAAGGCTCAGTTTCCTGAAGATTTTCAAAATCAGTTTCACACCCATATTTATTGCCATAATGGTTGGATAAAATTCGTGTTCGATGGACGTAAATTCTATTGTAAAAAAGGCGAATTTATCTTCTGGCTGGCAGGCCTTCCTATTTCAGAGTTATCTGTTTCGGCAAATTTTAAAGCAACAATATTATTTGTTGATAAGGATTTACTGACCACCAGTTTACCAAGTGCGACAGTGAGTATCGATAGCTATATTCACGCACGGGAAAATCCAATCTTACACCCAGATAAAAAAGACCGGGAGAAAATCCTCCGAAATTTTGAATTGCTGTTTGATAAATCACTAGAAATAAATCACCGGTTTTATAAGGAAATGCTCAAACTCCAAATGCAATTGTTTTTGCTCGAAATGTGGCATATTTTTGAAGATGAACTAGATCGAAGAAAGCGGAGTCTGCAGAGCGGCAGCCTGTATGAAAGGTTTATACAGTTGGTGCAAGAGCATTGTATGAATAAACGTGAAGTACAGTTTTACAGCGATCGGCTAAACATCACGCCGAAATATCTCAACTCCATTTGTAAACTAAACACCCGGATCACCGCTTCGGAATGGATACAACGTTACACAAAAGAACACATACTCCTTTACCTGCAAAATAAGAATCTCAATATTTCCGAAATTGCCGATGAAATGAATTTCTCGAGCCGTTCGTTCTTTACCCGTTACGTGAAAAAACTGCTTGGTGTAACGCCTAGAGAGTATCGGGAACGACTGTGACATATAGCTGACATATTCAACAAACTTATAGAAAATTCAGCAAATCTTCTGTTTAATTTCTGTAGATAACCTTCCGATTGCATTACTACACTAGCAAAAAATATTAGGCTCACTAATTACGATTTACTCCAGTTTATTCTTTTCCAAAATCAACCCTATTGAATTTAGGTATGCCTTGTTTTTCGAGAAATCATTGTGACTTTCATCTTGCAATGTGATAAATTGATCAGTAGCTTTAAATAGTTTTGAGAGCTTGACAGAAGAACCGTAATATACAGCTGTATCCTTGTTGCCATGAAAAATAACTACAGGACATTGTATCGTCATTAGGAAAGAGGAATTATCAAAACGATACGGAATGTTGGAGGTGTCCAATTCAGGAGCGACATCATTTGTCCAGTCTTTTAGACTATAATATGGCGCTTGCAGAATCAGAAGATTCGGATGGTTGTTTGCAGCTATGTATGATGCGAGTGCTGTGCCCATGGATTGGCCCAAAACTACGATCTGATTTTCCGAATAAGTTTCCAGTAATTTATCATAAACAATTTGAATGTCCCGATAGAGTGTATCTTCGTCAGTTACCTTTCCTTGGCTCTTACCATAACCACGATAATCGAGCATAAATACATCGTATTTTTTGGCTGTGTATATTGGAGCAATATTACCCCAGGTATCTAATGCATTGTTACTTCCATGTAAATAGAATATGATACCTTTGGGCTTCTTTGCCTTAAATAGAAGACCATGCAAAAGGGTACTATCATCCACTTTGATAAACTTCTCTTCAAAAGGGATGTCGAAGTGGAAAATTATATTATCAACCTTTTTGCCGGGGAATAGTTGGTCGGATAACAAATTCTTCCAGTCCTCCGTTGATAAGGATGTTTTGTTTTGTGCATTACTGAAATAGGGTAGCAGAGCGAAAGCAATGAAAAGATATATACTTCCGGAAGATAGTTTTTTAACACCTGCTTTTTTTTTCATGTTATGTGCTTTATTAATCTTCATTTTTATAAAGGAATAAAAAATGGTATTGACAGGCTGATTCTCTCTCATCACAAAGCGGACACTGAATTATGCGCATTAACGACCAATTCCTACAATTTAAAAAGAATATATCATATCCCTGATATTTTTGTAGAGTAATTACCGACTTTTTAGTAGCTCTCACATACGCTTACACATTCTATTTTTTTATTAAATAGCGGCTAGAACAGTCAGTACTTTTGCTATACATATAAAACTAAGAGAATATGGAAAATCAATTTTAATTAAGGAAACGATATCATCTATGCTGAATCTGTCGATAACTGAAATCCCAGAATAGTAGGATGTAACCCAACTTACAACGATGAAAAAAATGTAAATGCATACGAATGATAATTTATCTCCAGCGAATAATAATTCGTTGACCTTCCTACAGGTTTTAAAGCTAAATTTGTGGCCAATAGCAAAAAAGGATAACTGGTTAAAATCCCAAAGCGAAAATGTAAATCAAGAAAATCTATTTAGAAGATTTTGATGAAGCACAATAGTATATGGTATCAGGTAAATTTAGCCCTTTGGTATAAAGTATGAAATTTTAGGAATAGCAAGAAGGATCAAACATTAAAATCATGAGTAGGATCATCATTTTATTTTTATTTTTAGCTCCGGTGGGGAGTTGTTTCGCACAGACGTGGATTAATATTGACCTTGAACAAACCGAATATGTTTATGCTACTGGTAAGACTTGTTCAAAGAAAACTGGCAAGCCATTAAATGGAAATTATGCAATAAAATTTAATCGTTACCAAACCAATTACGAACCGTTTATGGACGGCCTAAAAAATGGCGAAGCCAAGGTTTATAGAAACAAAAAATTGGCAGAAAAAGGCCTTTATCAAAATAATCTTAAGCAAAAGGAATGGCTTTATTATAACGAGGATGGTACTATTCGTAGACGAATTTTTTTTGATAATGGTAAAATAAAATCGATTGATGATTTAAGACAACATACTTTGCCAAGTGAAATATAGATATGAAAGTAATTAACTTAGATAGTTTAACCGAAAGGTATTTAAAGCCTACAGAAATGAAGGGCCCACCAGTTATTGAAAGAAATTTAAGAATCATGCATAAATTATTATTACTAGCCATTTTGTCCATAATTATTTCTTGCAAAAGTCAAGAAAAGATAAATTTAGCGGCCTTAAACTTAAACGAGCCGATTGAAAAAATCAGCAGTTTTGATGATCGATTATTGATTGGTGTAGAAACTGTTGAATATCCTTTTAGTTTGTTGTTGGAGGTCGAGAAATCGAAGAAATATAGTTTCGACGGAATTGATTTAGAAGGACAGCGGATTATTTTTCTAATCGACGCGGAAAAGCTGAAAACAGATAGCATTACACGCTTTGGTGGCGGACATATTGATCTCAAGGAGGCTAAAAATACCAATGAATTAGATGAAGCTTTAAAAAATTACGATGCAGAAAGTAAAATCTACGGTGTAAGAATTGAGATGAAAACGGCAGAACTACAGTCCAATATTTTAAAGAAGCTAGAGGCTAAATACGGTAACGGAACTGAAAACCCAAATACCGAGAACGGCTTGTACTGGAATATCAAGGCGCAAAACAAATTTATCTTTTACGCTCCAGATTACCGCAGGTTAATCATTCTGAACAATACCGATCTGTCTAAAACTTGCTATTGGGATATCATGAATGGATTAATTGACTTTGGCGGATGCAATAATGAAAAATACATGGCCGATTTGATGAAAAATGCGACCAAGCCAGAAGATGTTAAAGAGAAGCCTACGGTAAAAATTGATAAAGATTGGAATATCAATGGTTTGATTGTTGGCAAAACGACTGAAGAAGAGTTTGTGAAATCAGCCACAAACAAACGTTTTGAACGGATGACAGAGTTTGATGGTGCTACCGGGAAAATTAACGAAATCTATTATCAGAATAACTATCATGATTTCTACTTTTACTTTGCTGTCAGCAAAAACAATCCGGATAGCCAAAAAGAGAACTTTATCAATGGCTACGCCATCAACGACTTTAGGAAGGTAGATATTTCATTTGAAAATGGCTTAAAACCAGGACTAAAATTTGAAGAAGTGCTCAAGTTGTTAGAAAAGCTGAAAATAGCCTATCACCCGGTGGATTTTGCGAATTTTATAGAAATTAAAACTTCACCTTATAAAGTGACCTTGAATTTTAACGACAACATGTTGCTTTCCGGAATGTTTATCAAATAGCTTTCTGAGCAGTTTTGTCAAAGAAGTAAGGGAGACCTATTTTTATAAATCGTTGTAAGATCAAACTAATGAAAAAGATTAAAAAGTTTATTTTACCAGCTATCATCCTATGCCTAATAGGACTAGCGGTCGTTTTGGTAACCAATAGCAATGTAACAGCCAAAACAGAAAAGGAGATTTTTACCGAACTTAAAGATGTACCCAAAACTAAGGTAGTCATCATTTTTGGCGCTGGTATAAGCGGTGATCAGCCAAGTCGGTATTTAAAAGATCGGCTTGATGCTGGGATTTTGCTATACAAAAGCAACAAAGTAGATAAAATACTGTTATCGGGTGATAACGGAAGGAATGAATACGATGAGCTTACCGTAATGAAGTTATATTGTCAGAAAAATGGCGTCGATACTACAAAAATTTACATCGACTACGCTGGGTTTGATAGCTACTCGACTATGTACCGTGCCAAACATATCTTTAAGGTTGACACCGCAATCTTGGTATCTCAGAAATACCACTTAAACAGATGTATTTACCTTGGCGATCAATTGGGTATAGAATCATCCGGTTATAGTGCAGATAGGGGAATTTATCCAGGTTATAACTACTATTCATTTAGAGAAAAACTATCGGTAACGAAATCCGTTTTGGATATTATAAGGAACAGGAAACCAATATATCTGGGTAAGCCGGTTGATATAAATGGAAAATCTAATTATACAAAAGAATAGTTTATGAGATACCTTCTTTCCTTTGTATTACTTTTATTTTTTTGCTGCAATCCTATTCCTAAAAAAGATAAACATCCGGATGTGCCTCAACTGATCGAGTTGCTAAAAGACCAAAGCAAGTTTAGAAAAGTTACCGATATGATGGGCTTAAGTAGTCTTGTTTTTTTAAACGGTGATAGAATACTTTTAAAACCTGATAACAGTAACTCGCCCGTAAAGATTATTGATGTAGATAAAAGTATTATGTTTGAAAAGATTTACGACTGGAAATTGCCATTTTACATCGATAAACAGGGGAATTTATATCTTGATAGAAAGAAGTTTTTCTACCCAGATTATAAAGAACAGCAAGATTTTAAAACAGTGGTTATCGCAGATAGCTTAAATAAAAAGTCGGAAGAATTGAACGATTTGAATGATAGTTTACGTATGAAAGCCCTAACTAGATACGAGCTAGAATTGCTGAAACCTTATGGACTAAAACCTTGTCCCTACACAATTATGAACACAGAGAGGTGCGATGTATTTAGAGTGATTAATCAGACTTTGGTCGTTAGACAGACTGATCTTTTTAAAAGCGAACTTGACATACCAACAAAAGAGATTCCTAAATTCGATGATGATGTTTTGATCGGATGGCGAAACGGCAAGCTGCCTAGTCCAGATTATTTAGCTTACTACATCCTGAAAAAGCAGCGCTTTAAGTGCGATGATATGATAAAGCCAAAAACCGTAATGTTAAAAGGTAAACAGTACGTTTTTGCTCCAGGTTTGGGTTTGTACCAAATCTTATTTTAAGGATATTTAGAACATGGGATTTTGTGGCATTTTGGATAACCTCCAAGTGGGATTTGTTTTCATAAGATTGGTTTTCACATTCGAGCCGTATGCTTACGATGCTTTTGAACACAATTTACTAAAGGGGAATTGGGGGCAAATCGAAAATAACTGGAACAATGTGCCAATGCACTGTGCTAACGACGCTAACAAATAGGAAGATGGCGAATTAACCATCTAGGACTATTAACATATTACAATAAAAATGCGCATCTATGGGAAAGCCTTTAACCTTATTTCAAAAAATATTGCTCAGCCTGATTCTTGCGATACTGCTCATAATATTAAGTGATATTTTGTTACAATATTTTTTTGATATCAGTCTTAATTGTGCTGAACTTATTATCCCCTTAGCAATTGTGGGAATTGCCAATCTATTTACTTTCTTCTCGCAGAAGCAACTGTTCGTCACGATACTCATATGTATTATAAGCGGCTTTGCACTTATCTTTTATCATGTTACACAAAAGGGGATTGGCGACAGTCGAATAGCTATAGCAGGCCATAAATACGACATCAATGTCAGACCACATGGTTATTCAATAATCCGGTATTACGATTTTGCCGAAAAGATAATAGCGACAAAAAAATCAAATGCTTTTTTCGATCCAGACTCAAAGACAGGGATAGATCTCGGCTATCAGGTGAAGATACTTAATGAAACATCGGACAGCCTTTTTATTGAGATCAATTCTCAGTTTTACGTAGTCGATAGTTTAAGGAAGAAAAGCCTATGGAGTAAACATTGACATTATAAATTAAGTAGGACGAAACTAGTATTATTTCAGCTGTTTCTGATGAAAGTGATTCTGAATACTAAAAAGTTACGTTTAAGGGCAGGTCATAATTATGAATACCAATTACATTAAATTTAAAGCATCATATGGATCATCGGATAGTTCTTACCAGAGCCGTCCTTGTCAGATCTTCCTATTTTCTTAAATCCCAATTTTTCATAAAAGCTAAGGGCCTGAAGATTTTGTTCATTGACATCGACCTTTGTAATGCCATGCATCTCTTTCATATAATGAAATAATTGTTTACCATTGTTTCTTCCCCTATAGTCATTATGGATAAAGAGCATTTCCAGATTTCCTTCTGATGCAGCGGAGAATCCGATGGGCACTTTTTTTTCGGTAAGGAGAAATACCTCAAGGTTTGGCAGATAATCCGTCGGGATAACCTGTTTAAAGTAAATGAAATCTTCCTCACTGAGAAAGTCGTGCGTAGCTTTTACTGCGGATTCCCAGATTTCCAAGATTGTCGGATAATCATCGGTAGTTGCGAGCCTAATCTGTTTAGACATAACTATAAAATTAGGAATAAACTGCTAAAAATCCTCAAACAAAATTGAGACCCGTAAATCAGTGGACTGAGGGTGATTGCCCATGGGGCAAAGATACGGTGCGCGCGTTGCTATGAGCTGCATGAAAGTGTAGAACATCCTGCGATATCGTCATAGTTGGATGGGCGCTTCATAGAAAATTCCGGAAATTGCTCTTGGTATGGATTTTCTAAAGCTTGAGTTAGTTTAATTAACATTTCTGTTTTCCCATTACTAATGTCTTCGATGCATTCGTAAAGCAGATAATTTCGCAATATAAATTTAGGATTTGTTTTTTTCATTAATTCCAGTGATTCTTCCGTTGAAATCGAATTTGAATGCAGACGGGATTGGTACAGTTCAATGAATTTTCTAAGTTTACCGAGCTTTTCTTTATTTAAAACAGTATAAGCGACCCCGTCGAAATGTTCTTTTAAATCTGTTTCTGGAGTTATTTTTTCTAATTGATTAAAAAACAAAGTATGATCCAGTTCCAGCTCCTGCATTAAACCCTGCCAGTAGGTAAAAAACTCTTCATCTTCTTTTTTGAGTCCATCAAATCCGAATTTTTTGCAAAGCATTTTGTTATGGGCTTCCCAAAAATAAATTCCAAAATTGGTTAGCGTGTTTTCCAAGAATTTTTCATCTTTTATTATCGGCTGGAGCGCATTCGCAAGTTTCCATAGATTCCAATGTGCGATCTGACCCTGCTTTCCAAAAGCATATCTTCTTCCCGGTAGATCCGTTGTATTCGGGGTGAAATTTAAATTATATTCATCCATCATGGAATAGGGGCCATAATCAATCGTTAAACCCAAGATGGACATATTGTCTGTATTCATTACCCCATGGACAAATCCCACTCTAAACCATTCTACCATTAAGTCTGCCGTGCGTGTACATACGTTTTCAAAAAAATCTTTATATTTCTCCTGATCAGATGAAACAATTTCAGGGAAGTAGTTTTCAATAGTAAAATCAAGCAGATCCTGTAATAGTTTGTGTTCGCCCTGCGCAAACATCAATTCAAAATGTCCGAAACGAAGGAAACTCTCGGCTGTTCTTATCACCACGGCCCCTTTTTCATATTGTGGATTACCGGTATACATGATATCCCGAATCACATCTTCTCCTGTAAAGGCCAGGCTTAAAGCCCTGGTAGTGGGTACACCTATGTGGTACATGGCTTCACTCATCAGGTATTCGCGTAGAGAAGATCTTAATACTGCCCTTCCGTCTGCACGCCTTGAATAGGGAGTTGCACCTGCGCCTTTCCATTGAATTTCTGTTTTCTTACCCGTTGCATTGGTAACCTCGCCAGCGAGAATGGCTCTTCCGTCTCCCAGCTGTCCTGCCCAGTTACCAAATTGATGTCCAGCGTAAGCTGTCGCATAGGTCTGAATATTGTCAGGAAGTTGAGATCCTACCAGAAAATCAAGATCTTTATCTTCAAATTTTCCCAGCCCTATTTCCTCAGAAAGAGCCTCGTTAAAAGCAATTAATTGCGGCTTGTCAAACCCCGCAGGTTTAATAGTGGCAAATAAAACTTTTGGCGTGCTTCTCTGCATAGGATTACTGGAAAAATCTCCGGGAAATTTTTTGATGAAGGGTTGTCTGATGCGTTCGATATTCATACCCAAAGATATTAAATATAAAAGAAAAGACCTCCCAAATTATTGGAAGGTCTTTTCCATTCAGCTTTTTAACCGCTGCAGGAAATATATGGATCAAGTTTTTGAGCGTAGCGCTGAAAGTTCCTGTTCTAACTTCTCAATATATTGCAATTTGGAGGCTATTATTTCGGTGATTTCAGTTTCGGTGTACCGGGGAGTAATATGTTGAGGACAGTTCCAATCGTAAGCTTTAATATGAAATAATATCATTCGCTCTGCTTTAAATTGATAGTCCTCGGGGATTAGATAATCGTATAATCCTGGATCTTCGTTAATCTCCACGATCTCAGCTTCGGCATAGATCTTTAATCGTGCACGATTAGGGTAAGATACCATAATTAATGAAACCTTTGGATTCGTAGAGACATTACCAACCGAAATATATTGTTTGTTGCCTCTAAAGTCAATGATCCCGATGGTATCTTTATTAATGACTTTAATAAATCCTTTTGCTCCGCCACGGTGTTGAATGTATGGAAATCCGTTTTCTCCGAACGAAGCCATGTAGAAACTGTCCATTCCACTGATAAAGTTCTTTTCTGTTTCTGTCAAGCCATCGACATAACTGAACTTTTCCATCCGGTCGTAGGCGGCACGACTTCCGTTTTGTTCCTGTAGAGCCTTAATAACCTCGGTGAAGGCGGTATTTGCATAATTCATTGCTATTGCGTTAAATAGATTGTATTTGTCTGATCATTTGGTTGGTAAATCCCCATTCATTATCATACCAGGCCATCACTTTCACAAGATCACCATCGACAACTCTTGTCATTTCCAGATCAACTGTCGCTGCAAACGGACTTTTGATGATATCGGTAGATACTAAGGGCTCATCCGTTACAGTTAAAATCCTTTTATACCTATCTGTTTTTGATTCTTCAATCAGAATCTGATTTATTTCATCTACCGTAGTAGCGCGTTCAGCGACAAATGTAATATCCGATATGGATCCCACCGGAACAGGCACCCTAACAGCTATGCCGTCAAACTTTCCGACGTATTGCGGGAGCGCTTTCGTAGTCGCAATTGCAGCACCAGTGGCGGCAGGAGCAAGGTTGATACCGGCAGACCTTCCCATACGCGGTTCTTTTTTTGAAGGAGCATCTACAAGAGCCTGTGAAGCAGTATAACCGTGTGTAGTATTCAGAATTGCTTTTTTTATACCAAGCCTTCTTCCCAATATTTCGATAATCGGACTGATATTGTTGGTCGTGCAACTTGCGCACGAAAAAACAGAAACCTTTCCATCTTCGGTATTTACCCCATGAACCACAGTAGGGGTATCTTTGGTCGGACCCGAAATGACTACAAATTTTGCTCCCGAGGCCAAGTGTTTTTCAGCATCAGCTTTGTTTGTGAAAATACCCGTGCTTTCGATGATTATATCAGCTTGAATATCTTTCCAATTTAAGTTTTCGATTTCCCTTATGCTCGTATATTTAATCGCCTTTCCACTTACTATAAGCTCATCTCCGTCGATGCTTACATCTTTTTCATACTTCCCATAATTGCTGTCATATTTGAGTAGATAAGCAGCGTTTTCGATGCTCATCGGATCGTTGATCCCGACAACTTCGAGATCAGCAGTTTCTGTTATTATTTTTAAAGCGGCTCGTCCGATGCGGCCAAATCCATTGATTGCTATCTTTTTCATAACGTTCCTTTTAATTCTGTTTATATTTTTTTCTGTTTGATGTATTCGCTAAGTTCTGTTATATTTCAATAAAAAAGATTGACATTGATCAAGAAATTCCCTGGTCTAACGAATGAGCATTGTGAAATTGCAGCTTTACGAGTAGGAACTAATCATGGGCTCAATAGAGAGGAAGTATCAATCCAGTATATAGATTTCTTTATCTTTTAAATTGAATCCCAGTTTTCTACCCAGCCAATTGATACTAGTCTTTCCTTCATAGATCAAACCTTCCACAAAAGACACGTCCGGATTTTCCACTTTTGCAAAGAATTTGAAATAGATTCAAGATGTCCTTTATAATATTTTGTCTTTACTCCAGGATTAAATTCGCTGACTTTCTCCGTTACATCCAATTTGGAGATATTCATCGAATTTTCGTAGAAATAAAGTTTGAGCCTTGATAGAATGCAGATAGCATCCGGAGTAGGCAGGAAGAGCGGTTACTTTTTGTGGTTGTCGGGCTGTTGTCACTATTTTTAAAGTATTTCAATTACTTTAGGTGATACTTAATGCCTCTGTCAACTAAATCTCAATTAGGTTACCTATTTAATTAATGGGTATCAATACCGAAGGTAAACTATAAATTATGTATGAACGCTTAAAGATTCTTGTTTCGCCACTTTTTTTATTTTTTCTTGTCGTATTGATCGTGAATGACTTTTTTCTCAAATCGGCATTTCACAATATGATTACCGGGAAGCTTTCTGATTTCAGTGGACTTTTTATTTTTCCTATTTTTTGGTCCGCTATCTTCCCTAAACAAAAATTATGGATTTTTATTTCCACGGCAGTCTTATTTGCCTTTTGGAAAAGTGAATATTCCTCCCTTATTATTCAACTTGTGAAACCCTACTTTAGTATCGGAAGAACTGTTGATCTTTCTGATCTGATTGCATTACCCATGATATTGTTTGCATGGTTCTACCTAAGAAGTAGTCTACAGCTATCCGTCGGTTCAGCGTTGACGGCTCGGCTTAGTACCTACTTTATCAGTGTTGTCGCAATTTTTTCTTTTTGTGCCACCAGTCAGCCGAGATATATCCAATCTTTTGATCAGCCGCAATATGTATTATTAAAAGATCCGAGCATTCAATCTCTTAATTCGTACGATGAACTCGAATTTTACGATAAAGATTCTTTACTTGTCGTCAAAATAAATTATTTGTATATCAATAGGCCTGTAAAGAATGATGATTATAATAAAAACCAATCTGTCAAAAATCTTGATCTCGCTATTTTACACCTTATAGCAGACAGCGCAAGCCTGATCCCTTCCGGAAAAATAACTTTTCTAACTGTCAATACCGAGCAGGGTATTGATTCTTTAAGATTTAATGGTGGGCGACTTGACGGCCGGTTCGTGAGAACGAAAGGAGGCAAAGTTATCATTGAGGGATTTTATAAGATGGGCCTGGAAGACTCAACTTGGACTGTCAGGGACAGCATGAGTACCGATAAGGTCGTACAGACATTTGTTAATGGTGAGGCGACCCATATTAAACAGTACAGACATGATAAACTAAGGTCATCTTCAAATATCAACACCCGTTCTGATACCATTTTTAATATTTATATTCAGTTGATAATTCTCGTCATTTGTATGGGGGGGATATGTTTTTTATTATATAGAAATTATCGGAAGGCTATTCCTTTGCGTTTTAAACTTAGTTTATTTTGGAAGTTACTGCTGTGCTTTGTCGCGCCGTTTATCGTCTGGCTGTTTTACATTGGGGTTATGTTATTGCTCATGAATTACAACCAGGATACATTTGAGGCATTCGCAACAGGTATCTTTATTTTTGTCGTAGTTTGTCCATTGATGTTCGTCATTATTTTTGGGATCAAACTCAGAAAGGACATAGATATTTTTTTGTATTGCCTCTTGTTGGCCATTGCATTCAGTATCTGGACAACCTGTGTCACACTAGAGGCTCTTTCTAACTAAATGATAGATTTACCTGAGTTTGAGTTGCCTGTAATTCACAATCTGAAAAAATAGGATGATTTTTTTTCTAAAAATCAGATAATGGATATCACTAGTTTCTGGCTATATATTAAATTGTGCTTTTTGTTAGATATGGAACGTCATCATGCAAGCGCTAAATTATTGATATATTAAATATTTTTCACGCATCTGCTTATATTTATCAAGGCCAGGCTTCCAGCTTTTACGGATATCTTCCGCATTCATGCCAGAAATTATTTGTTCCTTTAACAATGGGCCTCCGGCCAATTTATCAAAGACTACGATTGCCATTCTCGGCACAAGCCTCCATAACCCTGTGCATGGTTTTTGTATTCTAAAGATTTCCAGGTAATTCAATCCAAAGTTAAACAAGTCCGAAAAATATGTATTTATCATCCATTATCTTTTCTATTGACCAATTATTTAAACAGGAACATGACTTGCTTGTCTTTTTCCTTCTAATATAAATAATTTTAGATTGCCTTTTGCTTATTTAAGTAGCGATTTTGAGACCTTTGAAACAGAAGATGGAGGATTATCAGGACTAAACCATAATTTCATCGATCAAAAGAATTTAGGAAATAGGGACAATTAATTGAAGAGACGAATATTTGTAAGAATAAATTTTTAGTAATGCAAAAGCCGCTGAGCAACGCAGCGGCTTTATTTTTTATCTGACTACGAATTTAAATATACCATTTGGTATAGGTGCTTAATTCACTATATCTTACGAAATTGAATTAGATCTAAACTCAGCGCCGGCTAAACTATTCTCCGAATTAGCACCGGAGAATAGTCTAGACTATTTTTAGTCTTTAGTATCCTGGGTTTTGTATCAGGTTGGGTTCGACTTGAAAACTGCTTTCATGGAAAGGCCATAGGTATTGATGTTTTAAGAATTTTCTATCTTCAATTTTAAGTATTTCGGATTTCCCATCTTGACTTTGTCGCATATGCCCCAATGCAGGTTGATTTAGGACCACTTCTGCTGTTTTCCATCGTATGATATCATTATAACGCAGTCCCTCACCGGCAAATTCGACCCTTCTCTCATTGCGAATTAAATCAATCCATTCTTGTTGAGATTTCATTGTTAGATTGACATCCGCTACACTCATGTCAAGTCCGGCACGTCGTCGAATCTGGTTGATACAGCTTTTTGCTAAGTCATCTACAGTATTCAACATGATTTTGGCTTCGGCATAGGTTAATAAAACCTCCGCGTAGCGTGCCAAAGGAAAGTGCATGTTACCCCCTGTCCGAAATGCATCAGCTTCATCGACAAACTTTTTAAACCAATATCCTGATCGGCTGCTTCGTAAGTTTTGGTAATAGAATAGACTCTTTGAATCATAAATATCTATTTTCTCCTTGTTGAATAGGTCATCTTGTCCAAAAATGCTAGCGGCGTAACGTGGATCCCGATTTAATTTTGGATTGAGCTCATATTCCTGTTTATTGTGCAAAGGACATTTATCAATAGGTCGCCCTTGGAGCGTCCAATAACTATCGACCAAAGACTTCAAAGGAACGACATACGATTGCCCATTTCCGGTCTTATATTGTGGTGCGAGATGCTGAAAGGAATTTGTAGCGGAATTATTGTGGCTTTCCATGTCAAACTTGATGATAAACTCCTTATTGGTCTTATCCGCCTGATAATTGAATAGGTTTGCATATTGGGGATGGAGTTGATACTTGCCACTATCCATTATTTCCTTCGCAAGGGTTGCGGCTAGATCATAACGGCCATTATAGAGCGCATACCGCATGACCAAAGTTTTGAAGGAGTATTTGTTGAACATATAGGCATTTGTTGTGCCTTCGTTTTCCGGAAGTCTGTTCGCTACATCTTGGCTCATTTCAAATAGTTTATCCAGTATTTCAGCTTTAGGCGTTACTGGAGGTATTGCTTCTTCCAGCGTGACAGGGACCAGTACAAACGGTACATCCCCCCAGAGCTCAGTAATTCTGAAATAATGCCAGATACGCAGTGCCTCTAAGATAGCTTTGTATTTTTGTCGTATCGATTCATTTTCTACATAGGGAATGTCAATATTTGCTAGATAAGTGTTGATCCGACCAATGTGTTTATTATAAAGTGTCCAGTAATACTCGGCCAAACGTGCATTGCTCGTCATATTACCGTTGGCAACGATCATATGATGGTCTGTCTCTATCCTAGCATAGGCGTTATCGGTTCGACCATCTAACATGTAAAAGAGTAAGCGGCGTTCACCAGGGCCCATAAATACATCCAAATAACTACTGTAGACCACCCGGCGTAAATCTTCTTCTGTGTTGAAAAACTCGTCAAAAGATGTTGCGGTAGGATCTCGTTTATCGAGAAATTTTTCGCAGCTACTCAAAGTTGCCAGCGTAATTATCAAGGTTAAAATTTTCTTTTTCATTAGCATAGTTTTAAAAAATACTTGCGCTCAGTCCAACACTGTAGGTTGCCATACGCGGATAATTTCCGTTCCCGTCATTTGTACCAGGACTATCTACATCAATACGCTCGGGATCCAAACCTTCCCATTTCGTAAAAGTGAATACATCCTGTGCATTAACATATATTCTAAAATTTTTGATGCTTTTACCGATTTTAGGAAAAGTATAACCAAGCTGAAGGGATTTGACGCGGAAAAAAGCGGCATTGCTAAGCCAAACATCACTGAGTAAAGTATTGGGACTCGGTCCCGTCCAAAGACGTGGAAAACGGCTGTTCGGATTGTCAGGACTCCAATGGTTTGCCACATATTCAACGCGGGGTGCTCCAAGGTCATTGCTGTTTCCGTCGACATACACCGGATAGGCTTCTTGGCCAATCAAGCGTCCCGTGCGCTTTCCGATTCCCTGACCTAATGCTGAAAAATCCCAACCTTTGTATCGAAAGTCCACATTAATTGCATAATTATAGTGGGGAAGGGGATCTGCTAGGTAACTGCGGTCCTCATCGTTGATAATACCATCCTGATTTTTATCCACGTAACGGATATCGCCAGGTTTTGAATTGGGCATTTTAGCTGGGGTAGCTTCAACCTCCTCTTGTGTCTGAAAATAGCCGTCAGATTGGAAACCATAATAATTGTTAATTGGGACACCTTTGTACCAAATTCGGTTATTATCGCCTTTAAAGATCAGTCTATCGTTCTCATTATACCCGGCTTTGAGCATTCGATTTCGGTTATCGAAAAGCATTCCACCGATAGTATATGAAAAATCATCTTTTTTATCTGACCAGCTCGCCGACAACTCCCAACCGTTATTTTCCACGGCACCTATATTGACTGCCGACTCCAGGCTATTTGATCCCGTGAGTGGAGGTACGGCAAATTGATCATAAATAAGATCGTATGAATTTTTATGGTATAGTTCAGCAGTAAAGGAGAGTCTATTTTTAAATGCATTGACATCTAAACCTAAGTTCCATTGCTTCTGTTTTTCCCAAGAAAAGTTTGGATTGGGAACACGTATTGTCCAACCCCAGGTGTTTACAGATTCCTGCCAGAGGTATGGAGCTACATTTTCGTTTCCGATAAGTCCATATGATGCCCGTACTTTAATGTTATTAACCGTTCCCGACTCGAGAATAGGTTTGAAAAAATGTTCGTTATGCAAGTTCCATGCGAAAGCTCCCGAAGGGAAAAATCCCCAGCGATGACCAGGAGCAAACTTGCTACTTCCATCTGAGCGTCCGGTTAATTCCAGAACATAACGGTTGTCGAAGGAATAATTTAGTTTACCGAAAAAGGAAGCTTTGCTGATTTCTCTAAAATCAGTGTAGGTATAATTCATGACTTCTGATCCTGCAGTCAGATAGATCTTGTCTTTGTTTTGGCGGAGCTCTTTGTTGAAGTTAACCAGCATCCGTGCAGTGAGCTGACTTTCACTAACACCCTGTGAAGCATTGACATCATTTCCCCAAATTGCTGCTGGAGCACCATTTTCATCAAAAAACTTATAGGTCAATCTTTTCTGTTTATTGGCTGACTTGTTTATCATGTATGACACATTTCCTTCGATATTGAGGTTGCTGTTGATGTTATATTTGGGACGTAGATTGATGGTGCTACGATCATACATATTATTTTTTGTGCCACCGTGTTTTATAGAGGCAACTGGGTTGATATTGTTATGTAGAATATAGTGTTCAGGGAGATCAGAATCATAAAAAATTTGTTGTGTTGGGTTCAATCGCCATGCTTGTTTATAAAGGCCGTGTCCATCATCGTTTGCTAATAAACGATCTACCTGTAAGCGGTGTGCATAGAAGTCGGCCATTAATACAAATTTATCTGCAATGTTGATATTCGTATTGAAGCGGGCTGAAAACTTTTGAGTACCTTCAATCTTATTGAGGCCATTTTCTTTTATATGGCCGAGCATTAAATTAAAAGTACCCACACCACCACCGCCGGATATACTCGCATTATTGTTGATTGCTGTCGATGTCCTTTCCATTACTTGATCGAGCCAATTGACTTCCTTTAATTCTCCGGAGGCGTACTTGGTGATTGTCTCTTCCGGATAGATAGCTGGCTGCCCCTGTTGGATTAATGTCTCATTGCGTAATTTCATAAAATCGACGGCACCAACAAATTTTGGGAGGTCGATAGGCTTGTTGACTGCAAACCAATTGTTGGTGACCACTTTAAACTGCCCAGTCTGTCCCCGTTCTGTTTCGATGATGATAACACCATTTGCGCCACGAGAACCATACATGGAAGCTGAGGCGGCATCTTTTAAAACGGTAATGCTTTTAACTTGATTTGGATCGATATCATGGATGCTCTGTTCCATTCCATCGACGATGACCAAGGGGTCTGCATTTTGTAAAGTACTGATTCCGCGAATAGAAATTGTGCCCGGAACACTTCCCGGCATACTGTTTCCGCGCATCATCGTTACTCCGGGGATGGTTCCTGAAAAAGCATCCTGCATTTTAAAAATCGGACGATTTTTTATTTTCTCCATATCCATTTGCGATACGGATGATGCAATATGCTTTTTGTCTACTTCGGAGAAGCCTACCACCACAACTTCATCAAGTCCCACTTCATCGGTATCCATGATGACATTCATTTCAGATTTATTGTTAATGGGGATTTCAAGCTGTTTGAATCCGACTGCACTAAACATCAATGTTCCTTTTTTGCCATCCGGAAGTGTCAGTTGAAATTCTCCCTTAGCATTCGTGGAAGTTCCTATATTGGAGCCTTTTAGTAGGATACTGACTGAGCTCAACAAATTTCCCTTGGTATCATGAACTTTTCCTTTTACAACTTGTTGCTGCAGATATGCTATGCTGGCTGTACTTTGGTCGAGAATAGAAGTATCCTCATTTTTGCGCTTGATGACAACAGTCCCCCGATGTAACATGTAATAGAAGGCACTGCTTTCGAAAATTTTATCCAAGGCCTTATCGAGGGATACATCCGTGATTTCTACAGTTGCTTTTTCGTTTCTAAGCAATCCCTCTTTAAAAATAAAATGTATACCAGTTTGTTTGGTAATGCTCTCCAGGACAGTTTCAATCTTGGTATTTTGAGCATGTAAAGTAATCTGAGCGGAGCTTGAAGCGTAGGCGCCCATCATGGATGTCGCTAATAAGATTCCTGTCAGTTTCATTTTTAATAATTGGTTCAAAGTTTTCCCTTTGTCAATGGGACAAAAGATCCCTTTTGAATAAAATAAATTATTCATAAATTGGTATAGAATTAATGGTTTATGATCAGTGTTAATTCAATTATGATGCAGGAGTATTGCCGTACTTCTGCATTTTTTATCATATTAATTTAGGCATCTATCTTTTTTACATACAAAATCCTCCTTAATAAGTTTATCTATTCACAATCAGTTTATCATTGTCAATGGTCAGTTTATAACCTGTTAAATCCTTTAGGAGACTACAAAGTTCTCCCAGCGTCACATCTCTTTTTATGCTACCTTCATATCGTTCGCTATTTAAAGGTACTTTGCAATCAACTTGAATTCCATACCAACGGCTTAATTCATCAAGTATCTGTTGCATATTCTTATTTTTAAAATAAAAATAACCGTCTTTGAAAGCCGTGGCCTCGGCTTTACTGGCTAATGGAACAGTTTTCAGCTTTTTATTGATGATCTCAGTTTCGCTACCGGCATTCATATAGATTTCATTTTCGTCGTTACTGACTTTAAGCTTTCCTTCTGTCAATGATACCTTCGTGGTCGCATGATAGGAGTTAACATTAAAAGCCGTTCCGATAGCCTGTATATTGATATGATTTGTCTCTACAATAAATGGTCTATGTGCATCTTTAGCGACTTCGAAATAGGCTTCACCTTTTAAGATCACTCTTCGCTCTTTTTTATCAAAATTTGTTTTATAGCTGAGTTCTGACGCTGCATTTACCCACACTTTAGTACCATCGCTCAATGCTAATACCATGGTGGATCGTTTGGGAACTATTAAAGTGTTTTTTAGGTTTTCCGTTAAGTTAGATTGATAGATGAGCTGCCCTTCTTTTAGTTCAATACCCTGCACTAAATACTGCACTGCCTTTTTTTCGGTTAATTGTATTTCTTTTTTCCCTTCAATTTTTAAAATTGCACCTGTTCCTCCGGGAAGAACATCATTTTTATGTCCATATATTTTGTCAGGGATTAAATAGCTTATAGGTTTTTCGTGATGCTGTCGTTGCCATAACAGTGTTAGGGCAAGTAATACAGCGGCAGCAACACCAATAGCACTGTACCTCGTTTTATTCAGGGAGAGATATTTCTTTTTCGGTTGTAAAATTGTTTCCTTCGCCCTGAATTTACGTTGTGTGATTAGCCACTCTTTGCTTAAATCGATACAGCGGAGATCAAATGGGGCATAAATATCAGTTTGTGATAGTCGACGACCTAAGCTATCCCTCGCGTCGGGATATTTTTGTAGAAGGTTTTTTAATTGAACCTCTTTGTCGAATGGTAGTTCGCCATCTTTCAAAAGAAGAGCAATCAATTCTGCTAATATTATTTTGTCGGTTTCTATCATAATTCAGAAGCTAAATAACTTGAACAGTTTAAATGGGTGACCCATTTATAAAAAAAAATAAAATTTTATGGTAAGTGTTTGTGTGTCAGAAAGTAAAAAATGTAAAAAAGAGATTTAAGAATTTTCTTTTTAGTAGGTTTATCGCCCGCATGCGTTGAGTTTTAACCGTGTTGACGGAGACATTTAGCTCCTGTGCGACCTCTTCATACTTCATTCCTTCCAGATAGATTAAACGGCAAATTCTCTGACAACCTTCAGGTAATTCATTCAGTTCCCGATGAAGGGCTCCGATCAATTCTGCATTAATTAAATTATCCAGGACGTCATTGTCATCTGGTCTGTCAGTATTAAATTGGTTACGTACACGGTCAAATACAATATTCCTTCGCTTGATATTCATCGCCAGATTTTTTACTGAGCTATAAAGAAAGCTTTTAATTACGGGCTCTCCTTTTTCCAGTAAATCCTGTCTACCCATTAGAACGATAAATGCGTCCTGCACGATGTCTTTTGCAATTTCCTCTGAACCAACCCAAGGAAATGCGAATACACTGAGTTGCAGAAAATATTTGTTAAAATAATATTCTGTGGATAACATTTCGTTTTCTTTTTTTCTTAAAATATAGATTTTAAAAGTGAAGTAAAGAAAAATATTAGAGATTTTTTGTATATAAAACCCGTTAAAATTTTGAATCACTGCTGAGATGCTTTCATGCCTTATTTTCATGTTTAGTTTACTTCAAATTAATATAAATATGATATAACAATGGCTTTTCTATGTAAAACTATCTATTTTTCGAAACCTTTCATCTTCTATTTCTATGCGTTTTGTTTTTTAGGGGATTAGAGGCGGTCACGTATGTTGGGACAAGCAAACTATGCTGTTTTGCTCATAACATTATTGGAGTAATAAGCACTTGGCATTATTGCAAATAAATATGCTACTAAAGCGAATTGTAAAAGATGATTCTCGAATATAAAATTGTGATTAGTTGTTACCAGAAATACTCTAATTTAAGGCGAATTTAATTTTTGACTATCAGAAAAATCATAACGTTTCTATTATAATGGATTGAAGATAATGGTATCAGAACTTTAACGTCATTAGACAAGTAAAAATGAAACAAATTATTATACATACCACCCTGTTTTTTTTCGGGATTTCAGCTTACGGTCAAGAAGTGAAAAAACTCAATGATAGCTATTTCTTGAATTTAGAAAAATTTGAAAAAGGTTCTGGTATTTTGGAAATAAAGGCGAATCCAGAAAACCGTGAAAAGGAAATAATTACACTCGAAGAAGGAACGTATTTTTTGGAGAATAAAAATCAAAAATTTTGGTTTAAAATAAACGATAAACATCAATTTACGGAGACCGCCAAAGCCCAAATTACCAAAGGAGAGAGATTATACATCTTGTATTTTACTTTTGAAAATGGCCTGGCACTTGAAGCGGATCTGAAGGATACATCCGGACATCTTATCAGCCATTTTGAAACGAAAGACTCCGTTTTTGTGGTAAAACATTTTCGTCAAACTGGGAAATTAGCCAAAAAAATCGTTTTAAGAATCGGGCGAGGTTTATCTGATGCTGTTGAGACAGCCTACTATGACAACGGGAATATAAAATCGGAAAACGACCATGTAAATAAAACGACAAGATTGTTTTATGAAAATGGGAAAGCAGAATATTTCTATGATTCCGGTACAGAGGAAAAAATTTATTTCAATGAAAATGGACAAAAAACAGAACATAGTTACTACTCCAAGGAAAAGGAATGGTGTACTGAATATTTTGAGAATGGAACTATTGTAAGCAAAAATTGCAATAGTGCAGATCATTCACAAAAGATACAGTATTACTACAAAAATGGGAAACTAGATAATTACGAGGTAGAGCTGTTTTCGACAGGCGAAATAAAAAAATACGATAAAAACAACAAGTTACTAGAAAGCAGAAAAGCGACGTATCCTAACGCGATGCCAATTCAAAAAAGCAATAAATAATTTTTAAGAGCACCTAACTGTCAGATCAAGTAGTAGCTATTACAAATCAACAATCATAATTACGTGATCACAGGTATCTAATGTTGATAGCTATAAAGAGGGTGTTATTCGATCCAAATGAGTCCCTGAGAATATGTACGGGCTTTACCTGCAACAATCACTCTTTCCTGTTTGTTTTCGCAATAAAGTTGACCTTCTCTTTCGGATAGCTGGCGGGAGAAGAGATTGTTGTTTCCTAATCTTAATGCCCAAAACGGAATAAGGGAACAATAAGCAGAACCAGTAACTGGATCTTCAAGTATCGTTGATTGCGGCGTAAAGTATCTTGATACAAAATCACTGTCAGTCCCTGCTGCCGTAACTACAACACCTCCTGGATCAAGATTAATGAGGTCAAAAATTGATCTTTCAATTGTGATGTTTTTGATCTCTTTCTCAGATTCGTACACCAAAACATAATCTCTTGATTTAAAGACCTCTTTAGGTTGAATATTAAGAGACTTTTTAATAATATCAGGCAGTGTCGATAGTTGCGGCATTCGTGATGGAAAATCCATATAATAAACACCGTCTTTTATATCAACTGTTAATTCTCCGACCTGAGTTTCAAAAACAATTCTGCTTTTTTGATAGTTCAAGTGCTTAACCAAACAATGAGCGGTTGCTAGTGTTGCATGGCCACATAAATCCATTTCAATTTCAGGCGTAAACCATCTTAAATGGATTGTATCTCCATTGTCTATGAAAAAGGCCGTTTCTGCAACAGCATTTTCACGTGTGATTTTAAACAGTGTCTCATCGGGCAACCAATTTTTTAAAGGTACTACACAGGCTGGGTTTCCTCGGAAAATTTCCTCTGTAAAGGAATCTATTTGGTATAGTTCTAACTTCATTATTGATAAATTTCGATCGTTTCCAAAGTTAATTTAATTTCTGAAGATTACCCTCCATCGTTGACAGATTTTAGATGGTTAATTAATTTTTGAAAATTGTATTATATTCGTTAGTGTTTATTTATCAATTAGATATAATAAAATAATTGAAGTGGAACAAATTAAATATAAACCGATGTGGCAATATTATTTAATCTTAGGATTAGGGGTCGTATTTCTTTTACTGGCAATATTCACCTTCCGTAATACAATGGGATTTCTAAAAAATGGAGATAAAGCTACAGCAACTGTTACCGATCTTCACAAGTATGAAGCAGAAGGCGAAGTATTTGCGCCGGTTTTCACTTTTCGTACAAAAGAGAATCAGATAGTTACCTACGAATTAGCCGAAGGAACCGATCCTCCAGCCTGGAAAATAGGGGAGACAACAACAGTCATCTATGACCCTGCCGATCCGTCTAAGGTGAGCTTGTATAGCTATTTTAGAATGTTTGTATGGACGCTGGTTCTGTTATCAATTGCTTTTCCATTATTAATTGTTGGAGGTGGCTATTTTATTGCAGCAAGATTTATTCTCTAATTTTGTAGTATATGAGAATGATTTAGAATCGCACAGGTTACTTGCAGCATAGTAGTTTAAAGATAATGATTTAGATAAAATATTATAAACCTATCCTATATGTACTGGAAAAGTAGAGTGAACGATGAATGACCGTTAGCATTTTTCAGTTGTGACAACTATTTTATACAAAAAAAATGATATTAAGAACTAATAAATTTTAGGCTATGATATACCTAGCTGCTAAAACCAGATGTATCATAACCATAAAATATTTATCTGCGTATGGTGACACCTCCATCTACCGCCAAGTAAGAACCTGAAATGTAAGAAGCTCCGCTCGACGCCAAGAAAACAATAGCGTTTGCGATTTCTTCTGCTTCTCCGATTCGTTTCAGGGGAACTGCTGCTGCTATAGCATTTTTAATATCTTCGGGCGTTTGGTGATTCATTGGTGTATCAGTCAACCCGGGGGCAACGACGTTTACCCTGATCTTTCTGTCGGCCAATTCTGTTGCGGCAGTACGTGCAATCGAATCAACTGCGCTTTTTGTCGCGGCATAAGCTCCCATTTGCGCATACCCGCTAACGGATACTCCAGATGAAATAAGAATTACAGAGGCTCCTTCTGATAAATGTGGAATTAGTTTTTGCAAAGTAAAGAATAGCCCTTTAACGTTAATGTTGAACAAGTCATCAAACACCTCTTCTGTTGTATCTTCTATTGAATATTGCTTTGCAATCCCTGCATTCAAAACTAGTATATCCACTTTGTTTCCGCTTTCTGCAACCTTTTTTTCCAAAGTTGCAATATCTGTTAGGTTAGAAATATCAGAAGCCAGGGTTTTCAAATTTGGACTCTTGATGTCTATTGACGCTGCTTGCAGACTATCAGTATTTCTACCAGTTATCAAAACCTGCGCACCTTGTTCAATAAATGTTTTTGCGGTTGCTAGTCCAATTCCTGTACTGCCGCCTGTGATAATTACATTTTTATTTGTGAAATTCATTTCTTAAATTTTATTGATTGAAAATTCATTATTGATCAAAACCTTTTAATCTGTTTGTTATTTGAAATCGATTTCTTTAACGATGTAAATTTAAAATGAATAAATTTATTTTAGTAACTTTGTAACTAAAAGTAACAGTAACTTTTGAGTAACAAGGTAACTTATGAAGGAAATTAAATGCGCTGATAGTGACACAAACAGTAAACAAATTATGGCAGTTCACGATGCCATGGACGTTTTGAATGGCAAATGGAAAATCTCCATTATTTCGTCGGTGTGCTATTACAACAAACGACGTTTTTCTGATATTTTGAACGATGTGAAAGGCATCTCCAATAAAATGCTTAGTAAAGAATTAAAGGAATTGGAAATGAATCAACTTGTCAAACGGATAGTGCTCGATACACAACCTGTAACGGTGCAATATCAATTAACAGAATATGGTTTGACTTTAAAAAAAATTATAGATACTCTGGCTGATTGGGGAACTGAACACCGAAAAGTGATTATTGGGAAATAAAATTGCGTTTTTTAAGGATTCAAATAGTGCAGATAATAGTTTGGAAGAGAATGTCATCATCAAAAATCGTTTCAAGGGTTTTGAAAAAATGTAATGTAAGGAATTAGAGCAACTATTAATGTCCGCAAGCAAAAACATAATTGTAAATTCAATGACTGACAGGTTCAGTCTAGGTATTGCTATTGACAAAATCAGTATAAAAAAAAGCGATTTCAAAACGGGCCAGCACTGCAGAGAAGCGTCACAATCACATCGGGACGAGGGCCATACATTTTATATTGTTGAAAAAGGAATAGTTACAATAGAAATTGATTTTCAGCAATATGAGATCAATGCACCAACCGTTGTTTATATGCATCCAGATCAAGTACATCGAATTTTGGATTTTACTACAATGGATATTTGTTCTTTGGCAGTCAAAAATGAAAATCTGAACCCAGACTACCTTACATTTTTGGAAGAACTTGCACCGGCAAAACCATTGGAACTGCCAAATAATATTTGTACAGATATTTTTGAAACTTTTTCTCTTTGTCTAAAGTTTTCAAGGCAACGCGACAATAAACTATATTATCCACTTTTGAAAGACAGTTGTAATACTTTGATTGCGTTAATCATTTCTGAGTTTTTAGATCACACCAACGTATCAAACAAGGCATCAAGAACAGAGTTAATTACAAGGTCTTTCAAGCGCTTATTAGAGACAAGTTATTGCACAATAAAGCGGCCGGCCAGATACGCAAAGCAATTAAATATATCCACTCATTATTTGAATGAAAGTGTAAAATATACTACTGGTCAGACTGTTTCACAGCACATTCAGAACAGAATTATTTTGGAAGCAAAGCGGTTACTTTATCACTCCGACAAATCGGTTAAAGAAATCGCTTTTGAATTAGGCTATGACGATTACCCTTATTTTTCAAGGTTTTTTAACAAGAGTACAGGTATGTCTGCATTGGCTTTTCGGAATAAAAGGTACGATTAGTCCAATACATGCCCCGATGCGGTATTTCCCTTTCTTATTATACTCACGAATTTTGTACCATTAAGTTTGAAACGTAAGAAATGGAACAAACAAAAAAAGTGCTTGTATCGGGTGCGAGTTTTGCAGGGCTAACAACGGCATATTGGCTAAACAAAATGGGCTTCAAAGTGACTGTTGTAGAAATTGGAAGTCATCTCAAAATGGGCGGAACACCTGTTGATATAAAAGACCAAACCATTGACATCATTAAACGGATGGGGCTTTTTGAACAAATAAAAACCAATAGGATAGGACCAGAAAGATGGGAATTTGAAAATTCGCACGATGTTACCGAACATTCTGTTTCGCTGGAAAAATTGCCGGATAATGAGTCTGAAATAGAAAGAGATTTATTGCTCGTTATGCGGTTTGCCCCCCGCACTGAACAAGAAGTGAGATTGAGAAACCAAAATGGATTTTTGTTTTTATAACGATCATTTATCTTAAAATAAGCATTATGATTTTAGTAACAGGTGCAACCGGTAATTTAGGTAAGGCCACAATCAATTCTTTATTGAATAAAGGAATAGCTGCAAACGATATTACAGCATTGGTAAGAGATGAATCTAAATCGCATGAATTTAAATCAAAAGGTATTCAGGTGCGGTTTGGCGATTATCAGAATTTTGAGTCTTTAAAAAGTGCGTTCAAAGACGTGGACAAGCTACTTCTGATATCTTCCTCATCGGAAATCGCTCACAGGTTTGAGCAGCATAAAAACGTAATTAATGCTGCCAAGGATACTGGTGTTAGTCATATCATTTATACCAGTTTTGCGATGAAGGATCTGCGTCGAAGTATAATGGCAGGGGATGTGCAATACCATGCAGACACAAGTGATTATCTAAAACAGCTAGCTGTGCCTTATACCTTGATGGCCAATACTATGTACGCAGATATGATTCCAATGTTGTCTGGAAACAATATATTGAACGAAGGTGTTTCTATCCCTGCCGGAAATGGTAAAGTACCTTTTTTACCTATAAAAGAAATGGCTGAAGCTCTAGCTGTTGTACTTACTACTGATGGTCATGAAGACAAAGAATATGTCATCGCTGCAGATACCGCGTTCTCCTTCGCTGAAATTGCTAAACAGATATCAGATATTTTGGGCAAACGTGTAGCTTATGACCAACCGCCGATTGATGTATACATTGCACGGTTGGTGCAGAACGGGTTTTCGGAAGATGATTCTGCATATTTGACAAGGTACAGTGAAGCGATTGCCACAGGAGAATTCGACACCAATAAAAGTGATGTCAAACAATTACTAGGGAGAAGTCCAATATCTTTAAGAGATTTTTTAATACGTATTTTTGGTCAATAATTCAAAGAAGCTTACTCTTTACTTCTTTGCGGTTGGAAAGGCCAAACTCAATCAAAGTATTCAGAACATACCAGATTTCTTTACAAAAGAATCTGATTGGAATTCTTAGTTTTGGGTATAGATATCAACGCAGTATTGAAATCTAATTAAGAGAAAGGTTACAGTAATTATTCTATTACTGTAACCTCCTGGGTATCTCTATCACCACTCAGACATCGCTAAGGTGAGGTTAGTCGTAAATTCTAGGCCAGTGGTTGTCAGCGCCTTTATTGTGACCTTATAGCTACCAGCTTTTAAGCTGTCGCTTTTTTTCACGGAAACCGCACCTGTTTGTGTATTTACGCTAAACAGCTTTTCGCTATCAGCAAATACAATTCCGTCTTTTTGTATTGAAACCAGTTCAAATGTAGATTTATATTTTTCCGGATATAGTGTTGGAGCCGCAGAGACATAACCATTTGAAAGACCGATATGTATCAGGCTAAAGTCGATAGTAAGGTTTAGATCAGGATAATATTGTCCAAACAAAAATTTAATTTGTGGAATCAGAATGACCCTAAAGGTGGTGGAAGCGATAGGAAAACCATCTTTCCTCAGTTCGGGAGTCAGCTCGAACGACGTTTCAGCTTTCTTTTCCGGATCGCCGGCATCCTTTGATAATTTGATATGAGTACCCGATATTGAAGCAATATTTTCCTGTCCATCCTTTTTTACCAAATGAAAGCTAGCGCCAGTAATTGGGATACCAAGCGGATCTATTTCAAAATTAGTAGATTGGTCATTATACAGCACATAAGAATAAGGTAACTCGTTGCCGTCTTTTAGACCTTTAATAGCAATAGATCCAGCCGTTACCTTTATCGAAAAACTTTCTTTTGCTACCACTGTACCATGAGATTCTTTGGCTATTACAGTGACTTTATAATCATCGGGAATACGTGCACTACTGGATTGAGCTCCATTTGGATAAAGAAGGGCACTGTTAATCTGTATACTTTGTTTTTTGCCATCAAATTTAATAGCCTGATTCAATTTATCACTGAGTTTACTCCCATTTCCCAAATTGATTTCACCAGTTTGGGAAAAGTCAAAACTGAATGAAAGTCCAGCGCTTGATGATAGGTCTTTCGGTAGATTAATCTCCTGTGTTTCGCCGTAGCGAAGGCTGACCTGTGAAGGTAACGAAAGCGAGATTTCAGTAGGAGTAGGAGCTGTCTCTTTTTTACAGGATGATGCAGCGCCGAGCACGAGAATCAGTGCCCCCGCAATAACGATTTGTGGGTTAATGTATTTCATAATGTATAAAATTTTGACGAAGGTAATGATTGTAAATTGTTAATGCAACAATATTGCAATTGATGTTTTCTTTTTTATTTTTGCAGCTCAAACAGGAATACACACACTATGTTACAGTATCAGAATAAATTATTTTTAGCATCTCTGCTGATAATATTGACAGCAAGCTCTACACATGCGCAGACAAAATCAACAGTCGATACATTGCGCATTATCGAGTTGCCCACGGCGGTAGCAACTGGCCTTGTGCCAGGCTATGGGCAAAAGACAAGGCTGGATCGGAAACAGCTGGATCGTATACAGGCGCAAACAATCGGTGAAACATTAAGCCATATTTCTGGGGTGCAAAACAGTTCATTTGGCCCCAATTCGGGAATTCCAATGATACGCAGTTTAAGCGGTAGCAGGGTGAATATTCTGTCCAATGGTCTTTCGATCAATGATTTATCGGGGATAAGTCCAAATCTCAACCCAAATTTCGATATGGATAATCTACGAGAAATAGAAGTGTACAAGGGAGCAGCAAGCGTATTATTTGGTGGAAAGGCGATTGGTGGAGCTGTCAATTTCAGCGACAACAGCATTCCGATTACCCGTTTACAAAGGGGGATTTCAGGCCAGGCCAGTGCTGAGTTAGGAACCAATAGTGGGAATAGGCAGTCGCTGGCTTTCAATACAAACATTGGCAAGTATTGGGTAGGGCATATTGGCGCAATGAGACTTGCACACGGAGACCTCAAGATCCCAGGTAATACAAAAGCAGCGATTGCTTATGATCCAAAAATAGATCATTTGACTGCCGCGATGGCGCAGGTAAATGTCGACCGCGAAACGATTCGGAATCTGACGCTGTATCCTTATCTGAGCCAGTTTGTACTCGATAATATGGCAGATCCAAAGTGGGGCCTGTCCGAGGCTGATTTATATACTTTTGAAAATTATTCCTTTATCAATGGGGTAAAGGTGCTAAATCCACAAAATGACAAATATATCTCTGGACAGGATCCTAAGACACCACTTTATACCGAAGTAGTTCATGGGATTACGGATTACGTCCCTGTTGCGCGTGGCCTGATGCCCAATAGCCATACCGAGAGCCGTTCTGTCAATGCAGGAGCCAGTTATATTAGGGACAACTTTCGAATAGGACTGGGCCTTTACGCTCTTGAGAGTTACTATGGTATTCCAGGTTTTGCGCAGCGCAACAAGCATGTGCATAGCCACACCACGATTTGGACCCCTATATATGAACCGATCAATACACGCACATATTCATATGCCTGGCAGTTAGAATCTGCTTTTAAACCCAAAACACAGTTAATCTCGGAGATTAAATTTAGCTATAGAGGTGAATTATCTGATGATCGAGAGATTTTAGGTAGATATCGTGTCAATAGGTTTGATAGCGAGCGGCATGCGGTTCGATCGGAGATAACCCAACATTTCGCCCGTTTTTGGTCCGGGGTGAGCGGATTTGATTTTTCATTTGTATCCTTAGCGGGAGAGGGGGATCGGCGTTATATTCCCAATAATTTAAGTCGCGAGGGCGGTGTCTTTACCTTGCAGACAATAGATCTTAATCCAATTGCGCTTCATTTAGGTTATCGACATGACTGGGTTGCCCGACGTACATTGAGTGATCCCGCCTACCAGCGGAGCAGGGGGCTGGCCGGAGGTAATCTTTCGGCCCGAGATTTTAGTTTAAATCATTTTTCGGGCGATATCAGCTATTCAATTTTTGACGTCGGCTATTTACAAGCTACATTTTCACATGCAGAACGTGCTCCGGGGGTCAATGAACTTTATGCTGGAAATGACCATTTTGCAATCTTAGTGGAAGAAAATGGAGATGATCGACTTGACAAGGAAAGCTCAGATTCCTATGAGTTATCTGGAGGGATAAAACATGGCGGGTTAAAATTGTCCGCGACTCATTACCGCAGTTTTTTTAAAAATTATCTCTATTTGGCCCATACCGGCATTTCCCGTTCTGGCGGCTTTTTGGTCAAAGAATGGCGTGGATCAGACACCGAGATTCAGGGCTGGGAGCTGGAGGGAGGCTACACACAGGTATGGGCAGCTGATTGTCATGTAGTGTTAAATGCTTTCGCCGATCTGGTCAAAAATATAAATACATCGGATGATAGCATGCGTAAATGGGCAGAAGGAGACTATATGCCCAATCTTCCAACCAGTAGATATGGGATATCTATTGCACTGCAATATAAAAAGTTTTCTGGGAACGCCAATTTCGACCGGTATCTGAGACAACGTTATTTAGGCAAAAATATCAATGTTGAACCGGCTATGCCCGCTTATTCCCTGCTATCAGGACAATTGAGTTACAAGGTAAATATAAAAAGGTATGAATTCGTCTATTTTATTTCAGGAAATAACCTGTTGAATGTAGAAGCACGCCCGCAAAATTCCATACTCAAATATCTTGCACCCCTTCCGGGACGAAATCTTTCCATTGGATTGAAGCTGTTGCTATAATGACAAGAGGTGTTACAAGATTACTTATCCTAATTTCCACCACAAGTGTTTAAATTGGCATTAGCTTACTAGATCCCATTCCGTTTTCCTTCAATATAGCGACCTTCTTCTACGATCACATTATTGGATGTAACTTTATAGGTGTCTGCTGTACGAATTTCTGTGCAGTTACAATGCGGAAAAGTTTCTCCAGTTTGCCCTGATACTTGAACGACAAAAAAGATAAATAAAAGTAGAATTGCAAAATAATTAGACATCGAATTGTTGCGGGTAATCGTATTTCAGACGCTTTTTTTATTTAAATGTGTAACATTTTCTGTTTCTTATCCTCTAAATTATAAAAACAGCAATGCAGGTTTTGAATTTCGAAGAGATATACCACGAATACTGGAAGAGAATATTTCGACTTTGTATGGGTTATGTGAATGATCATGATGCGGCAAAAGATCTTTGTCAGGAAACATTTGTGGTTGTTTTTCAGCAATTGCCAAAATTTAGGCAGGAAGCATCAGTTGGAACTTGGATTTATAGAATTGCTACTAATATTTGCTTAAGACAGATCAATATAGAAAAGAGAATGCCCAAAAGTGAGCTTTCTGATGAGATCAAAGATAATTCCGAAAAAGACAACAAATTGGAACAAGATAAAATGACCGATTTTCTTTACCAATGCATCTCAGAATTACCCGAATTGGATAGGATCATCATCTCTCTGGAACTGGAAGAAATGAAACAGGCTGAAATTGCTGAAGTCGTAGGAATTACCCCTGCCAATGTTAGGGTCAAAATACACAGAATCAAAGAAAAATTAACCAAGAAATTTAAGAATTATGCAAACAGATAATATCAATTTTCAAAATATTTGGAACAATAAAAATGCAGAGATTCCTAACATTCAGGAAATAAAATCTACTGCAGAAAAATACAGAAAAAAGCAAATAATCAGCACAATTCTTGTGATGTTATGGCTGACGGTTACCGCATTTGGCATTATTTTCATTTGGAATGTAATTAATTTCAAAATGGTTACAACTAGTTTAGGAATCATACTAATTCTTATTGCGCTGGCACTTTCCCTGTACTTATTTTCTCAAAATATCAACGTGATCAGGAAAATAAATCCATCGATCAGCAATCAAGCATACCTTTCTTCTTTGAAAAAACTACAGCGTCAGAGACTTTATATGCAGACAAAAGGGATTAGTATCTATTACATTTTGCTTTCTTTTGGTTTTGCCTTTTATTTTTATGAATTTGCTTTGTACATGTCAACAATAGCTGGATTTTTAGCTTATGGATTAACTTTCTTATGGTTGGCAATTGTGTGGTTTTTCCTAAGACCCAGACAAATCAGAAAGCAGAACCAAAAGATATCAAAGATTATTGATTCTCTGGAAACTATTGAAAAAGATTTAGTAGAATAACTGTGTTCAATTAAAAGCTATTACCACTCCATTTTTTCTAAACTCACAGTTCCACTCATATTAACATTTGATAGGTGGGTGTAAGAGCAATCTAACTGTTTAAGTTCTCTTAATCCATACACATTAAGATCAACCAACGGATTATCCCTCAGAGACAGTTCTTCAAGATTAGTAAATTTACTAAAATCCAATTTCGACAATTGATTCTCGTCTAACCTGATCAGCTTTACTGCCGGGCATCCGGTTACATTAAAGTCTGTGAGCATGTTTTTCTGAAACTCGATATGTACAAGATTTGGAAGATTGGAAATGTTCACTTTGTTGACTGCATTCTGTAGCATTTTTATCTCTTCAAGCTTTTGCAGTCCTGTTAAATCTATGTTGCTAATTTTATTCTGGTGAATGTGTAAAGTCCGGAGGTTTGTCAGCCCCTTGAGGTTGATGCTTTGGATCTGGTTATTGTATCCAAATATCTCTTCCAGATTTTTCATGCCTTCTAAGTCTAATACTTTTACCTGATTGTTCCAAAAGCTCAGCTCTTTTAAGTTAGTGAAATTTTTAATGCCAACCAAGGAACTAATATCTGCTTTATCAAGACTTAGCCTCGTTACTTTCTGTGCTTCAGATAGCTGGATTTCTTGGTCTCCATTAAGATCAATACCCTCAGTAACCAATTGCTTTTTGAAATTCGGATCGGGTATTTTTATAGTTTGAGCCAGACTAGTGAAAGATACCGACATCCCAACGATGATAATGTATAAATACCAATTTTTTTTCATGATTTTCTCTGATTTTTAATTACTCACCGTTACATTTACAACTGCGCCAGCTTCTTTGACTTCAACAAATCCACTTACTTCATTCTCTATAAAAACGTCGTAATGATAATCCTCATAAATTGGTGAAGATCCTAAAGCATATCCGTAAACATTATAAGAGGTGCTCGTTCCTGTTTGCACAGCAACGGTTTTTTGCCTGGCAAATGCTATCCAACTAATGATATAATATTTCCCAGGTTTCAGGTTGGTAAACTGAAAAGTACCTTTATCATCCAAAAATCTGCCTTCTATCCGATAAGTAAATGCAACAGGGCTCATTGTAGCCTGCTTTTTACGACTATTAAATTTTTTCTTTAACTCCAGAAACTCGGTGAAATAGGGGGTTACCGGGAATAGTAGGATCTGACTTCCTTTAACCCCAAAATTATCTTTCCCCTTTTTCTTAAGTGTAGCGGTGCCTTCTATGGTAGCGCTTCCTCTTTCCATCAATCTTGCTGTCTCTGCTTCATTAAAAGGCGTAGTGGGAAGAACCCATTGAGGAGCTTTTTGTGCATAAGCAATGTTGCAACATAAAAAAAGCAACAAATTAATCGATAATATTTTTGGCAATGTTTTCATATTTTTATTGCTTCAATTTTTTGTGCATTTAAAATTTAGTAGGACTTATGACTTATTAATAATTTTAGATTCGTTTTTTGAGCTCAAAAGTTGTGCCATCAGCTGCGGTTAAGGTGATTTTAAGTTTCTTATAGTAGTTATAATCGCTGCTAATCTCCGTAAACTATGGGAGCAACTTCATCTTATCTTTATTTAAGACAAACTACATATAGTTTGCGGCTAGGTAGACCAACTCATTAGCCAAATTGCTTCCCTCTGTCAGTTAGGGGGAAGCTCTTTTAATTTATCTCTTCCTCATATATGAGCTTAGCATCAAAATGCTCCATAAAAATAGTCAGCTCATCGGAGGTAAGCCAGCTTTGATTGTTGCAATGCATAAACTATTCAGCATTTAATTCATTTCTTCATCAATCTAGCAGCGGAATATTATACTTTCATTGCTCTTTCTTCCACTGAATTTTGCCACGCTCAATCATTCCGATATATTTTTCGATATGATCCTTCGTCAGCGGCGTATTATTGTCCAGATGATACTCAAATTTCTTTGCAAACTGGTCATATTGGATAGATTCTACATACACATTGTTGACATAAATATGCCAAATATCACCTTTCTTTACGCTAATACGGACCATACCCCTCCAAAACTAGAAGGGATATATTCATTATCTATCTGTCGTATCTGTGCTTTGATTTTAACTCAAAGATTTGGTCGGCCGAGACCTCAAGATCCGCGAGAGATTTATAGCAATCTTTTTCTTTGGTGCCGTCATTCAAAATTCTAGCAAGTTCGGCCCTTATGACTAAGGCTTCCGCCTGTTGTATACCTTTCTCTTCCTGATTTAGGTGTTTTTTAAGAGCATTATCGAGTGTCTTGGAAGCAGCCAGGTAATCTTCCTTAAAATCCTTCAGTTTTAGTGCAAGGGCAATTGACTTTCCCAGCTGAGTTGTGTTCTTTTGTCTAGCGGATTCATAATCGGCTTCATCTTCAAGACCTCGTTGTATGAATATTACAGAATTCCCGGAGGGATCGGTTACTGTAAAACGCGTTCCAGCAGGTTTCATTCTTGAAATCCTAGGTAGATCCGTCGAAGGAATACGTCCAAGATGACGTTTAAGGGCACCGCAAAACTCCTGATAAATTTTCTGAACATCGTTTACGATGATCAGAAAACCGTTGCCTGGTGTCGAAATCTCTATATTCTTACTATAATGAAAATGTAGATGGGATCCCTGGCGTTCCAAAACCGCATATTTATACGGACGATCCTGTCTAAATGTAATTTTAAAACCTAGTGTTTCCCAAAAAGTAAGTGTTGCATCTATTGCGACATATTTCAATATCGGGATTGTTACCCATGTACTGTCTTTCATTGCTTTTAGTTTAGATTTCAAAAGTATAAGTATAAAATGACTTCTTTTTTTTACATACTTTTTTCACAGTAAAGCACAGATGACTGTCGTTTAAAATATATTGGATAAATTTGAACTATGCAGGAATTTACACACTATAAAAAACTTTATTACAGTCCAGTTGAATTTACCTTTTCACATATTGGAGGTACCTGGAAGATACCTATACTGCTAAGTCTAGTGCATGGCCCCGTGCGATATGGAGACCTCAAGGTCATGATCCCACGCATAACAGATAAGATGTTGCATACCCAGCTGAGAGAGTTGGAACAAAAAAAAATGATCAACCGAACAGTATTTCGCGAAAAACCTCCACGCGTAGAATATGCATTGACAGACCGTTCCCGCCATGCATTACCTGTAATTCAGATCCTGAAGGAATATGGCGAATTATTGATTGCACTGGAAGCGGAGAATATCTATCAGTAAGATCTGACTATATACAAAATTCTACTTTTGTTTGGCAGAACGGTAAGCTATGTTCATGAGCAATTAAGTAGGACAGGAACTGTACTCAATCGTTTTATCTACTTGATTTCATAGCTTTTTCGTTTGTCTTGGCTACTAGCAGCCTTAGTACTTTCCATTGATGTTCCTGCTCAAAGACAATCTAGTGTGGACAGCAATGCTGTCGCGTCGCAATTCGTTGACCGACTACTTCCTGAAGGTAACTATACTGCTGGGGTGTTGGGGATTCCCCAGCCGAACGCATCGCAGCTTGCTATTGTTCAGAAAATGAAACTTGCCATCAAAGACTGGTTTCTCAAAGTAACGAAGGAATTGGCACCCGGACAACCTATCCCATATCACAAAAATCTGGGTATTAGCGAAGAAGAGTATGCCGCTTTTATGCAATTTTCTTAATCTGTCAAAATAGACAAAATAGGAGCAATAGCGCTTAAGGTCATTCGCAGGGACAGTAGTTTACAATCGAACCGAAAGACTTTGGAGATTATTTAAAATATTTAGTCATCCAATTATAAAACCCTGCAGTCATGGTTGATAGTCTACGTCTGCTATACAAAGGGCAGATCACTATGGATGCCAAGCGAACAACACTGGTTGCAGGACCTTGGACAGGATACTCCTGGCGACTCGAAGAATTTAGGAAAGACGAACAATTAATTGCAGACCCGAATAAAGTAGATATCACAGAAATCGGGGAACTGGATATAAAATCTATTGAGGTGATTATAGGCAAACTCGATCATAGCAATCAATGTTTTCTTTATCTTAAGAGTAATATTGTCAATAAAGGCCACGTGCTTTCAAAACAGGATATATTAACCAAAGAATAAATTATCGAGAGGTTCAATAGAACATTCAGGCATGATATTTTGGAGTTATATGTTTGAAAACTGTAAGTGTCCCCAAAAAACAGACAGCTTAAAACTTGACATAAACGTTTTGATTTAGGTAATAAGATGAGGAAGACACATTTTACAGAAACACAGATTGTAAGAGCTCTCAAAGAGGGAAGCTCTTTTAACTTATAACTCTTCCTCATACACAAGCTCAGCTTCAAAATGCTCAATAAAAATAGTCAGCTCATCGGAAGTAAGCCAGCTTCGATTGTTGCAATGCATAAACCATTCAGCATTTAATTCATTTCTTCATCAATCAAGCAGCGGAATATTATACTTTTCATTGCTCTTTCTTCCACTGAATTTCGCCACGCTCAATCATTCCGATATGATCCTTCGTCAGTGGCGTATTATCGTCCAGATAATACTCAAATTTCTTTGCAAACTAGTCATAGGGGATATCTACTAATTCATTTTTAAGCTTTTGGTAACTGGTTTTTATTGCTGGTACTAATTCGGTTTTATTTGTTGGAATTGCCATCACTTTTTTATAATTTTTTAGAATGGGCATTTGAGACATAATTTAGTCTACTGCCGCTTATATATAATGCGTACTTTTTTAAAGATTGATTTATTTAGAACAGCCTGAACATCGTTGGTAGCGCGATTAAGCATTATATCATTTCCTTGGGAAGTGCGATAATGGCTTTGAGCCCACCAAGTCGGTTCCTGCTAAATTGCGTATTTCCGGAGTGTATTTTAGCAATTTGCTGCACGATATAAAGTCCAAATCCGTGGTGCTTTTGATTAAACAGGTGTGTACTTGTCATATATTGGGATCTAATGTTCAACTGCGCGATTTCATCTTCTTCCATTCCGATTCCGTCATCGGAAACACAAAACGTAACATGCTCCTTTTCATCCGAGATGATAAAGGAGATCTTACAACCACTGGGATTATGTTTTATGCTATTATGCAATAAATTATTGATTGCCCGCTGCAGCAGATGTTTGTTCGCGATTATACTTATGTGATCCAAGTGTTTATCAAAGGAAAGTTCAATGGCGAATGATTCTGGAATCCCGCTGTTTAAAAATTGTGCAATAACCTCCCTTCCAAATACCAAGGGTGGCATCTGTTGATTTCGTTTCAGTTCTTTGCTGTCTTCCAAACGCGTAATCATGTTTAGGTCATCGACAAGGTCCCGCAATCTGATACCTTGAAACTTAATCGATGAGGCCTTTTGCTGAACGTCGACGGGCAGGGAAGGATTGGCTTCAATATTTTCGGCGTATCCGATGATTACGGTCAGTGGAGTCCTCACGTCATGGGAGATACCCATGATCCAGTTTTCCTGTGCTGTGGAACGCTTCTTAAGCAAATCTGAAGTCTGATTCAATTGATTTGCTACCTCTTCAAATGTGCCTTTGTCATTCAGATGAATTAGTCTGCCGGAGGCTAGTGACTGAATACCAGACAGTATATTGGCAACTGCTTTCATGGAGCGGCGGTCAATATAAAGACATATCAATAAAATTATCGCTAAATCGCAAATGACAACCGTTATTATAAATCCGGTTATTGTACCCAATTCAGAGGTAGGGATCATGTAGGCCGCCTTCCAAACACTGTTTTTCGGCGACCCAACTACAATTAATCCATGGGGATGGGACCATGTCGTCACTGGATAGTCTTTTAGATAAAACCGGCTGAAAGATGCTATATCGCTTAGCGTATACTGCGTGGGGATCTCTTCCGGCAATCTGTAACTCCATAATACATGACCATTTTTTTCATCAATCAACATAGACCACATACCTTGTTTGTCAAGCTGAGACTTGATCTGATGATCCATTGTATATTGGCTATGTTGAAATGTCAAGCCTTTTGGAAAAGTTTTTAATAAGGGAAGAACTGGTGTCTGACCATTGACTGAATGCTGAAATTGCATCATGTAAATCACCAGTAAAAGCAGGTTAGATACAAAGATCAAAAGAACTGCAATGGCGAGTCTTTGCACAAACCGCTTGATCGAAGATTGGAGCCTGTTCATGGCGAGACATTTAATCTATATCCCAATCCTTTTACGGTGATCAAAAAGCTCGGCGAAGATGGATTGATCTCAATTTTCTCCCTAATTCTGCAAATGTGTGCCATCAACGAATTTTCGTAGCCGTAGCGGTTGTCACCCCATACTGAATTGCAGATGGTATCGATGGTAACGATCCGATTGGCCGAGCTATATAATGTTGATAAAATCTTAACCTCCTTTGCTGTTAAAGGGAATGTTCTTCCGCCCCTGCAACTGATAGCTTTATTCAGGTCAATCGTACAGCCTTGCAGGACAATTAGGGGATCATCTGCCTTGTAGCTTCTTCTTAGAATAGCAAAGATCCTTAATATGAGCTCGCGGGGCAAAAAAGGTTTGACCATATAATCGTCAGCCCCAAGACCTAAACCTTCCAAAAGATCTTCAGGTTGATCCTTCGCCGTCAAGAAGAGAACAGGAAAGTTCATGGATTTTCGAATTGCTTTAAAAAGCGAAAAGCCGTCGCCATCAGGTAGCATCACATCTAAAATAGCAAAGTCAGGTTTATTCAGGGTGCACAGATCCAGTGCTTCATGTTGGGTCGCTGCCTTAAAAACCGTGCAAAAGCCTTCATCTAGCAATAAAGATTCGATCATCTCCAGTACTTTAGGCTCATCATCTACCACAATTATCTTTTTTTCTCTCAAAAAATCAGCTCTATGTCCATCCATCATAACAAAAATAGGAATTATTGAGAAGACCATGTTCCACCCGTAGCAAATGTAAGGTAAAAGTAAGGTGGTTGTATGATCTTAGTAAGGTGGGCTTATTATTTTTGTTTAAAATAAACAGCATATTGAAATGGGCAATAATGATGAATTAATCAAAATACGTAGAAATTTTTATTTAGCAGGGATCCTAATGCTGATCTTTATCTTTTTTACGATGTCGTTGCTGTATATAGATGTCGAACCGATAGGACCGGGGCAATCTTTAGTTGGCCTTGCGACCTTAAATAGATACATGTCAAATGTTTTTGGGACAAACTTATTCTGGTATGGATTTACAGACATGCTTGGAATTATTGCTATTGGTACTGCCGGAGGATTTTCTATGGTAGGTTTAGTACAGTTAATCCAAAGAAAGAGCCTTAAACGGATAGACAGCGGCATTATCTTGTTGGGTATATTTTATGTGGTGGTGATGGCCTGTTATTTTCTTTTCGAAATGATACATATAAACTACAGACCGATTATCATGGAGGATGAACTTGAAGTTTCCTTTCCTTCTTCCCACACGATGATTGTGCTTTTTATCATGGCAAGTTCAATCATACAGTTTGGCATTCTCATAAAAAACAGGACCATTCGTACCGTTGCGAACTTTCTGGCCAGCTCGGTCATTGTATTAACAGTTGTCGGGCGGATGATTTCGGGGATTCATTGGTTCACCGACATCATTGGTGGCATCCTAGTAGGCTCTGCACTGGTTCATTTATACTACACAATCATCCAGTCTCTTCACTTTCATCAAAACCCCATTCAAAAATAAATATGATGCAGCGAATATTATTTTCAATGACTTTCATTTGCTCATGCTATCTTAGTGGATTCTCCCAGTCAGGAAAGGCAATCAAAGCGTCAACTGACGTGCTTATGTTTATCCCTTCTACGGCCAGTTTTGTTACAAGCATCGCGCTTAAAGACTATCAGGGGACCAAAGGGCTGTTACTATCAGGCGCGACCAGCATTTCAGCAACCTATATCCTAAAATATGGGATAAAAAAACAGCGCCCCGATAATAGTGACCTGCATTCCTTTCCATCGAATCATAGTGCCATAGCATTTCAGGGCGCTTCATTTATTGCGCTGCGGTACGGATGGAAATATAGCATTCCTGCCTATTTAATTTCAGGTTATGTGGCATGGGGCCGTGTTTACAGCAAAAGGCATGATGTGCTGGACGTGCTATCGGGGGCGGTAATTGGTGCAGGAAGCTCTTACCTATATACACGTCCTTTTGCTCGGAACAATAACGTAATGATCTCGCCGGTTATAATGGATAATGGAAGGATGGGAATTTACGCATCAATTTCTTTTTAACAGATGCCATTACTTTGTTTCCCAGACTTGGAGACGCCCTTCAATGGACAGAAATTTGTCCTTGTGAACGTTTTGTAATTCCTGTTTTGTGGGACAAATAAAATCTATTGAATATGAACAGTCCATGGAAATTTTTGCTATTGAGTTTATTTTCAGTATTTGGTCAGCGCCAGCTATCAAATGTTGGAGAACGGGCTGTTAGCTACGTGGACAGTTGGGAAATACCCTTGATAACGAAATTCCGGCGTATTTTATTCATTATTGGCCCCCCCCCCTTGATATGAGATTTTTACCGGGTTTATGATGCCTGATGCGAGTGAGGAAAAGTATTTTTTACACGATATTTGTCTATGTTATCCGGGTCACGGTAAAATATATTGTTACTTAATCTTTATTGATTTACTTCTCAACAATAGTGATAAGCTTAACCATCATCTCGATCACTTTTTCCTTGGTCAGAGGAATAACATTATTTACAATGGTGTAACCTTCCACAAATGGAATAAGAAAACTTACGATCTCATCAGGCTTTTTACAAAATAAAGAGACCAGATCTATCAACCATAAGCAGTAGGTCTTATAATAGGTTTCTACAGCATTTTGCAGTTCCTTATTTCTGGATGCCAAAGTCCATATTTCCTGGAACATTAAAATTTGTTGGCTGGATCTGCCATCCATCAGTAACATACTCAATACCTTTTCCAAAAAAGCATCTTTATTCGACGTGGCGTCAGCTGTTAAAAGATTTATGGCTTTAGTAAGTTCTTTTTTGCAGCTTTCAAAATAAAATTCTACCGTTGCAATCAGCAGCATGTCTTTATCTTTATAGTAATACTGGAGATTACTTAAAGATAAATTGGCATTTTTCGCTACTTTTCTCATAGAAAGATTTTCTGCTCCTTCTTTAGTAAGTATCGTTATGGTTGCTGATAAGATATGATGTAACCGCTCTTCTTTTTTGTCCATTCGGTAAATTTAAAAATAAAATATTAAAAGTTTGGATATCTAGGTCAAATGACCTAGATTTGCAATAGGTCATTTGACCTAAATTAAATTTTTACAATATTTTATATGGAATCACAGGAAAAACGAGTTTTAATAGTAGGAGGTTATGGACAGGTTGGTAGTAACTTAGCACGTTTGATCAGAAAAGCAGATGGTGCCATTGAACTTATTCTTGCAGGAAGAAACCCTCAAAATGGGGAAGTGTTAGCAAAGGAATTAACCAATGCTGAATCCGCCTATATCAATCTTGAAGAAGGTTTTGATTTATCTCAGTTTGGAAAAATTCATCTTATTATATCCGCATTAGGTGACCACAGCAATATTTTAAGGGAAACTGCTATTTTGAATGGAATTGCCTGTATTACGGTAAGTGAATTAGCTGATCAGATCTCTCCTACGGTGTTTTTAAGCCTTCATAAAACGATTTCTGCCCCGATAGTATTTGCCGGGCACTGGCAGGCTGGCTTGTTGACACTTGTTGTTAAGCAGTTAGCAGCTAAATTCAGCCGTGTTATACGCATAGAAGCCGTAGGATTATATGACGAAAAAGATCCCGTGGGACCATTGGTTACAAACGAGATAACAGGTTTTGTAGGTCAGGCATTAGTTCGTCAGGATGGGAAGTGGCTATCTGTAGAAGCAAAAAATAATGCAAGAGCGATCGGCTTGTACAATCATTCCTCGACAGCGGGCTATCCGATGAGCACCTTGGATGTTCCCAGTATTGCTGCTTTTACAGACGCTGGAAATGTCCGGTTTGATTTTGCTGTAGGAGAATCGATAGGTAGTAGCAAAGGTTTGGAAGCCTCACATGATTTGTACATTGAAATTGAAGGCGTTTTATTATCTGGTGAAAAGTCGAAACTTCGTACAATAGTTTCAGGGCCAAGAGGAAATTCTCATCTTACAGCTGTCGGCGTATATTTAATAACGGAAAATATATTGGGTCTGAACGGACGGTCTGCACAAAAAAAGGGAGGTCTCTATCTTCCTGAAACTATTGTACCAACGGACAACATTATCAATCGTTTAAAAGAATTCGGAATCGACATCTTTGAAGAGATCGGTTAAAGTTTAATGTAAAAATCTATTCAACACAACTTTTTACTATGAAAAGATTATTGATCATTATCCTACTATTTCTTGCTACATTCAATGTTACCGCACAAATAAAAAATAGCAATATAAAACATCAGACAAAAATGAATAACACCACAATCCTACACACTGCCAATGAATTTGTATCAAAAGGCGATTATGAAAGTTTTTTAGCTTACTGTACCCCTGACACCAAATGGGTTTTTGTAGGCGAGCGTATTCTTAATGGGAAAGAAGACGTCCGTGCTTATATGAAAGAGTTCTATAAAGAACCACCAGTGTTCAGTGTCGAAAAAGCTATTGAAGATGGCGATTTTGTTATGGTGACGGGGGAAATCCGATTAAAAAATAAAGCCGGAAAATATGAACATTTTGATTATTGTGATATCTGGCGATTCGAAGATGGCAAAATAGCAGAACTAAAAGCATTCGTTATAGAAAAGAAACCTTAACGGATCATAAAATACATTAAAATTTGTAAAAAACACAAATTTTAATGTATTTTTTTAGGGAGAGGTCAGTTCAAATTTCATGTTGTTGTAAAGTCCGATTGCTGGAATATTATTTGTGAAAACTTGCAAATCTATCCAACTAATTTTGAGATAATTTTTACAATATTCAATTGTAAATTCCAGAAATTTTTGACCAATTTTCAGATTCCGAAACTACATATTGTTAGCCTACTAATTTTTATTTTGTTAATTTTGAAGTTATAATTATTATAATTTGAAACGAATACAAATTTTAAAGGCAGGTCTGAAACTTTTTGTGACCCAAGGCTTACATTCGGTTACTATAGCTCAGATCGCAGCGGAAGCGAAAGTGGGAATAGGTACGGTTTATCGCTACTTCAATAGCAAAGAAGATATCGTCCAACAGATATGGGTTCAGCAAAAATCAGAAGAATCTTCTTATGTTTTCCAAGATTACGCTCCGCTGGGTACTATTCGCGAGCAGTTTGATTTTCTCTGGGAACGAGTCATACGATATTTTTTGGAACATCCCTTGGAATACCAATTTTCCTACCAGTTTGCGGCATCACCTATTCTCACAAAAGAGATTCATGAGTTAGCAATGAAAGATTTCCTACAGTTTGATGAGTTATATGAAAAAGGGCTAAAGAAAAACCTGTTTAAGCCATTAACCGCTAGGCGCTTAAGGCTTTTCACGTTTAGTACAATCAATGGGTGGATTTTGTGGGCACTGGATGAAAAAATGGTTCTTGACGATACCACAATAACTATGTTTCTGCAGATGTCTTGGGATTCGATAAGTGTAGCATAATTTTTTTTATACAAAAACTGACGGAATATTCCGTCAGTTTTTGTAAATTCGTTTTAACTTAAAAAAAGCATATTATGTCAAAAAATGATTTGAAAGGAAAAGTCGTATTAATTGCAGGGGGAGGTAAAAACCTTGGCGGACTTTTAAGCAAGGATTTTGCTGCTAAGGGAGCAAAATTGGCGATTCACTTTAACAGCGAAAGTTCTAAGGCAGAAAGTGAGAAAACGTTAGCAGAAGTTCAGGCCTTAGGTGCTGAAGCATTCTTATTTCAAGGTGATCTTACTAAGGTTGAAAACGTGACCAAATTCTTTGATGAAACGATTGCAAGATTTGGAGGTATTGATGTTGCCATCAATACAGTGGGTATGGTTTTGAAAAAACCGTTTACCGAAACTACAGAAGAGGATTACGACAGGATGTTTGGCATAAACTCTAAATCAGCCTATTTCTTTCTGCAGGAAGCCGGTAAAAAACTAAATGACAATGGTAAGATCTGTAGCATTGTAACTTCGTTATTGGCCGCTTATACAGGTCTGTACTCGACATATGCCGGAGCAAAAGCACCAGTAGAGCATTTTACGAGAGCAGCTTCCAAGGAATTTGGATCAAGAGGAATTTCTGTAACGGCTGTAGCCCCAGGTCCTATGGATACTCCTTTCTTTTATGGCCAGGAAACGGAGGATGCCGTAGCTTATCATAAATCAGCATCGGCGTTAGGCGGGTTAACAGACATCAAAGATATTGCGCCATTAGTTGAATTTTTAGTGACTGACGGCTGGTGGATCACCGGGCAGACTATTTTTGCTAACGGTGGATATACAACAAGATAAAAACATTTAAAGGCAGTTGAAGTTTCACTGCCTTTTTACAATTTAAATTCACAATACTTATGAGCGCACGGAATATCATCAGAAAACAGCCTACTCACAATTTTCCCAAAAAAAAGATTTTGTGTCTGGTATCCAATCCGGCACAGCTTCATGGCATGGAGGTGGGATTTTTCGCCGAAGAAATGACACGGCCATTTTTTGACTTCATTAATGCCGGTTATCACGTAGATGTTGCTTCTCCGGATGGAGGTCGCGTTATTTTTGATGGTCATAGTAACCCAGAAAACCCAAAAGGAGCTTATCCGAATGACTTGATCAGTATCGGTTTCGTACATCACTCGACATTTGGCAAATGGATGGAGAACACCATTCCGATTGCAGCGATAAATGTTGCTGATTACGATGCTATTTGCGTGGCTGGCGGAGGTGCACCACTGATTACATTTAAAGACAATATAAAATTACACCAGCTCATCGCTGACTTTTATGAATCCGGAAAAATTACCTGCTTAATTTGCCATGGCACATCTTTACTACTATGGACAAAATTAAACGATGGGACCCTTTTGGCTGATGGTAAAACCTGGACCGGATTTGCGGACAGTGAAGAAGAAATGATCAATCAGATGTTCGGAATGATGGTAAACGATTATACGATCGAAACAGAAGCCCGAAAGAATCCAAATACCAACTTCGAAGTGGCTGGCCCGCTAGAGCCATTTGCGATCAGAGATGGTAGGCTCATTACTGCACAGCAGCAACACAGTAGCTTTTTGGCATCCCAATTAGTCATTGAAGCTCTATCTGAATAATCTGCTTTCTAATTTGAAAGAAAAACGAAACGTAGAGTATTTTATTCTCGTTTCCTTTTTTTGTCTGATCTGCTAGGAAGTCATGATTCAAAACCAAAAAACAATAAATTATGAACAAATACCAATCAATGTTCGAGAGACAAAAAGAGTTTTTCTATACTGATACCTCCAAAACCTATGAGTGGCGGATGGACCAGCTTGGCAGGTTGGAAAGAATGCTTACCGAGAACCAGGAGGTATTTTGCCAGGCCTTGAAAACCGATTTCAACAAGCCCCCATTCGAGCAACTATTTGAGATAACAGTGCCGTTGGGCAATATTAGATATTATAAAGAAAACCTTAAGCAGTTAATGGACCCTGAATCCGTTACCATTCCAAAGGGGCTGGAGGAAACTGGGAACAAAGGGATTATTTACAAGGAACCATTCGGGGTAACGTTGGTTATCGGACCGTTCAATGCACCCATTTTATTGCTGCTCGACCCTGCTATTGCAGCTTTGGCAGCGGGAAATCCAGTTATTCTAAAACCAGCCAATACAACGCCTATAGTTGCTGCACTTTTTCAGGAACTTATTCCAAAATATTTCGAGCCAGAAGCTGTAAGCATTGTTACAGGGGGAAGAGAGGAAATTACGGCGTTATTGGAGTTGCCTTTTGATTTTATTTTCTTTACCGGAAGTTCTGCTGTTGGCAAAATCGTAATGCGTGCTGCGGCCGAAAACCTGACCCCTATTATTTTAGAGCTGGGGGGGCAAAATCCAACAGTGGTAGATGAAACGGCGAATCTTGACATTGCTGTTGACCGTATTGTCTGGGGGCATATGGCTATTTCAGGCCAATGGTGTATTGCTCCGGGTTACGTATATGTACACGAAAGCATTGCTGATGAATTTCTGGATAAACTGAAAGCATCGGTTATAAAAATGTATGGTGAAGACCCAAGTCAAAGCCCTGATTTTGCAAGGATGATCAGCGAACACGATACCGAAAGGGTAGCTTCTTATATCGTCCCCGAAAAAGTGGTTTTAGGTGGAAGATTTAATGTGAAAGACAGATATGTGGAGCCAACCATTTTGTATCCGAGCACTTGGGAAGACCCGGCTATGCAACAGGAAATATTTGGCCCTGTATTCCCGATTTTGGTATACAATGATTTAAAAGAAATTGTAGAAATCATCAAACGCAAACCGAAATCTCTGGCAGCTTATTTCTTCAGTAAAAACCAGGCAAATATTGATTATTTCATTAATTCGGTTTCATTTGGCGGCGGTTGTATCAACCAGACTAACTTGCATTGTTGGATAGACAGCCTTCCTTTTGGCGGAGTGGGTTATGCCGGAATGGGCAAGTATTATGGCAAAGCAGGTTTCGATGCACTGAGCAACACAAAAGCGATGTTGATAGGTAATCCCGATTTAGAACTGGACGTCTTTCCACCATATGAAGGAAAGGATATCGCTAAAAATTTAAGTGTTTTTGGATAATGAGTTTCTGCTATGAATACACCAATAAATACAAAGTTTAACAAAAAACATCTGGGCATTTGTAGTAAAAAATAAATTTATAAGATAATATAACAATGGCATCAGAACAGAAATTTGTGGATTTTATCATAGACCAAATCGGTTTTTCGGAACAGGTTACAAGCAAGAAAATGTTTGGTGAATATGGGCTGTATTTTGGCAACAAATTATTTGCTCTTATTTGTGATAACAAATTGTTTATCAAACCAACCCAAACAGGTAAAGAATACATTCTTGATTTTGTGGAGGCATCGCCATATCCCGGTGCAAAGCCAAGTCTGTTAATTGAAGAAAAATTAGATGATAGAGAATGGCTAAAGAAATTGGTGGAAATTACCGTTATAGAATTGCCAGAGCCTAAGCAAAAAAGACAAAAAAATATAAGTGCTAACTAAAGTAAATTGAAATGAATATTAACGATGCCATTAATCTGATTGAAAAAGCAATCCCGCAATCTGATAACCCACAAACATGGGCAGATTTGGGTTGTGGTAGTGGCACTTTTACCATAGCTTTGGCGCATCTATTACCAAAAGGAAGCCATATCTATGCAATAGATAGCCAATCGCAAAACTTTCCAAAAGTAATAGGCAACAATGTTTCGATTGATTTTATAAAAGCAGATTTTGAAAAAACGGATTTTGATTTTTTTAATCTTAATGGCATTTTGATGGCAAACGCTGTACATTATGTTGAAGATAAACAATCACTCATCTTGAAATTAGAAAAGTATTTATCTGCAGATAAAAGATTCCTGATAATAGAATACGAAACCACAAATACCAATCATTGGGTTCCTTATCCTATCACTTTTCAAAAGCTGGAAGAATTATTTAAGCCATTTGGAAATAAGAAAATTCACAATATCGGAGAAAGAAAATCAATATATGGACCTGGCAATATGTATGCAGCAGTAATCAATACAAATAATCAATAAATTTTAAAACAATGGCACTAAAAATTATTAATTCTGTCTTAATTCTTGTAGCTGTATTAATGGGCCTCAAACAAGGCTGGGCAATGTTTAGCAACAAGCCCGAAATGGTAGAAATGTTCAGCAAATGGAACTTCACCAAAACAGCCCTTATGATAAATGGGGCCGTTACAATCGTTGCAGCATTGTTGATTTTGTTTCCTAAAACGTTTGTTTTTGGCAATTTCCTAATGGCAGCAGGCATTTTACTCATTATCTGCCTTCATTTATTGGACAAGGATTTAAGAGGAGTAGCTATCGAATTACCTTTTCTTTTGCTCAATCTAATAATTATCTACCTGCAATATCCGAATTTTAGAACTGCATAATATGAAAATAATTCATCTTTTATTTATTGTATTTTCCGTCATTAGCACTACTGCTTGCGGACAAAATAAATCACAAAAATCAGAAAAAAAAACAATTCAAAAAAACAACAAAATGGACATAAATAAATTGACAAACGAAACAGTGAAAAAAGCATTTGAAGCCTGGCAAAATGGCGACAGCAAAACCTTTCTTTCCTTTTTTGCTGCCGATGCTACTATGACCGACGATGGAAGTCCTCGTAATTTTCAAAGCTTTGTAAAAGAAGCCTGCGGAAAAGAAGTTTTTTTAACGATAGATACCGTGGGAAATGAAGGAAAAGAGATTAAAGGAAACTTTAAAGCCGGCAATTGGGGTACTTTTCCCGTGTTTTTTAATTTCCACCAAAGTACTGATGGAAAATTTGATAGATTAGATATCGGGCAAGCCAAATAAATTATGTAATAATACAATTTACGATCAATCGCTAATCCTTAACAGATAATATAAGTGAGTAAAACCATCGCTGCTTTACAAAAATACAAATATGAGTTTGTACTATTTGCATTGGTCCAGCATCTATTTATTGGCATTTTTCTTACCGAACTGGATTTTTATACAAGGGTAATCTGGCCTATTAATATGCTATTATTGGGGTTGGGAAGTATTTTTATGTTTACAGGAAAACACAGTTGGAGGCATTGGTTCCGTAACATTCATTTTATTGTGGTGCTGCTTTTGCCCATCGGGATTCCGTTTTTTAAAGATATATATTGGTATTTTACTTTGCTCAACATTAACTATGTGATATTTTTCACATTCCTATTTTTAGAATTGCTACGGTTCTTATTAAAACCGGGATATATCAACAGTGATATCATTACGGCATCGGCTTGCGGATATTTATTGTTGATAGAAATATGCGTTTTCATGTTACAGTTTTTTATGTATCAAAACCCGCAATCATTTAAGGGAATAGATACTTCTTCATCTGCTACGATCTATATCGACTTGGTTTATTTCTGTTCAATAACCTTTACCAGTATAGGCTTTGGCGATATTACGCCCAATAATCACATTACGAAATTGATCACATCTTTTATCGGAATTGCAGGTCAATTCTATTCTGTTGTTTTAGTAGGGATATTAATTAGCAAATTTTCATCAAAAAATTAGTCATAATGAATATAGGTTCCCATTATAAACTTTATCATTTTATTCCCTGGACAAGGGTAAAGATTTATAAAATGCTCATTTTGAGTATTATTCCCACATTACTGTTTTATTTTCTAGGGTGGAAATGGCTTGCTATTCCCTGGGTTCCTGTTGCCTTATTGGGAACAGCGGCGGCATTTATTTCCGGGTTCAAAAATACCCAAACGTATAACCGTAGCTGGGAGGCCCGTCAGATCTATGGAGCTATCATCAATAACAGCCGTAGTTTCGGAATTTTGGTAAAAGATTTTATAAGAACGGATGATAAGGTAGATGAGTCCGCTTTACATCAGCAGGTTATTTACCGTCATTTTGCCTGGCTTACCGCATTACGTTTTCAACTCAGGGAAACAAAAAGCTGGGAACATGTAAAGACAAAAAGCTATAACAAAGAATATCTACAATATTATAAAGTCCCTGAATGGGAAGTAAAAATTGAAGATGAACTCAAAGCTTATTTAAGTGATACTGAACTACAGTATGTGCTATCTACCAAGAATAGAGCAACGCAGATCATTGCCTTACAGTCTGACCAGTTAAGAAAACTGAACGAAGATGGTAAAATTTCAGATTACAATTATACGGCACTTGAAAATCAGTTCAAAGAATTGTATGATCAGCAGGGAAAATGTGAAAGGATCAAAAACTTCCCTTATCCAAGGCAGTTTTCAAGTATCAACCTCTATTTCACAAATGCCTTGTGTTTTTTGCTTCCTCTAGGGTTTTTAGGGGAATTTTCAAAAATGAACGAAAAATTTGGAGACAATATAGTATGGCTTACCATTCCGTTTAGTGTGCTTTTAGGTTGGGTATTTTTGGTTTTAGAACAAATAGGAGAGAGTACGGAAAATCCGTTTGAAGGCAATGCCAATGATATTCCCATTACGCAGATCAGTAGGAATATTGAAATTGATCTACGTGAGATGCTGGGTGAAAAAGAGCTTCCTCCTGCCATACAGCCTGTTAATAATATTGTCATGTAAAAAATAAAAAAATTATGAGTATAGCATCTGTAAGAAAATGGTATCCGAGGGCGTTAACGTCTATTGATACGGTCAATCGGTTGTTGGACACGATTGAAAAACATCTGGGATTACAACCTAATTAATCAGTTAATGCATGTAGATAACAATTATCCAAAAATATCAATTGCGCGTGTTGTATTTTTGATTTAAATAAGTTGGCATATAAAAAGAGGATTATCATTGATAAAGTACCCTTAAAAATGTTCACTATCTTTAATGATAAATTATGCCAATGAAATTATTTAATAGTGAATTGGAATTTGTAAAGCCGGATTGGAAAGGCAATCCGTTAAATCGTGAAGGCTTGTATACCAACCTGTATGGCGATGATGTTAAGGGGTTTGATGATCTGTGGCGTTGGATGTCCAGCAGCAGGCCGCTTACAAAACTTAAAAAAGGACAAGTATCACCCTTGAGTTGGAAACCTATCAGCAATATTACAGATAAAAGTAGAAATGGAATTATTCCCGTGGGCCATGCCTGCTTTATTATTGATCTAAATAATATCCGGATATTAATTGATCCTGTTATCGTTCCTAACCGTTTTATGAAGCGATATACAAAAATTCCGTTTCAGATAAATGAGTTAGTTAATGTTGATTACCTTTTACTGTCACATAATCATCGCGATCATATTGATAAAAATAGCGTTATTCGGTTGTGCAAGTATAATCCTGGAGCCATTATTTTAACAGGGTTAGAAATTGGAAAAATTTTAAAAGGATGGGGCCTTAAAAATGAAATTCAGGAAGCAGGATGGTTCCAAAGATATAAAACGAATGAAAACCTTGCTATAGACTATTTACCAAGCCAGCATTGGTCAAGACGATGGATTACCGACACAAACCTAAACTTGTGGGGTTCATTTATGATAGAGGATAAGGTAGCCCAAAAGAATATCTATTTTGCAGGTGACAGCGGCTATGGTGATCATTTCAAAGATATTGGAAATGACTACCATATAGACTTGGCATTGATAGGAATTGGAGCTTATGAGCCCCAATGGTTTATGCGTTCCGCACATACAGGTCCATCAGATGCATTTAAAGCATTCAAAGACTTAAAAGCGAAGTATTGGATGCCTATGCATTATGGAACATTTGACCTTAGTGATGAACCCATTTATTATCCTGAAAAAATATTAAGGGAAAAACACCCTGAGGCACTTACAAATATAATCTGGATGCAAATTGGAGAGAAGATAACTTTGTCTTAAGTGGTTCATTTATAATTGTATAAGATCTGAAACTGAAATACTCCATAACTACGCGATGATATGCAATATATTTATCATTCCTGATTTAAAAGCAAATGCATTACATATTGTTACCATTCATTGCATTATAAAATTGCTATTTTAGTATAGCAAAGATAAAAAGCACCAAATTGGTAGAATTGAAGAATTTAAACCGGACGGTAAAAAAAAACAGGAAATATTGAAGGCTTCTACGGTCATTATTCAGATGATTTCATCAGTGATTTTAGTCCCAAAAAAATAAAAGAAATTATAATTATACGCAACGATCTATAAGCCTGTTTTCAGTTTTGATCAGGAAACAACCACTAGAATTCAATATGTCTTGCAACAACTCCTTCCTGTATGAAAAAGATACATTTTGACGGCGATCATTAGTGCTCATATGTTATAAATTAGTTTTAAAAGCCACATCCCAGGATGTGGCTTTTATATGTTTAAAGGTGACTGAGAAATCACCCGATCAGTAGCATTACTGTTTGTGATGAAAAACTATTGATTAAAATTTCTGAACTCAGCGATGAACTCAAACGAAATGCAAAAGTTGATAATTAAAATAGGCAATGATTAGGGGGAGATAACTCTTTTTTGTACATACACTATATGATCGGTAGTAGACTAGTTAAGTTTAATAAAAACAATTGAAGAATGCTTTTATTAATGTTTTATATGACAAAAGGCTTAACCTTAAATGAAAGGAGGGCTATGTCTGTTCCATAAATAAATTCAATTAAAAACAGAATCAAAAAGGCAGAGGATTTTGCCCCGCGCAAGATATAAAAGAATTATCTCCAACCAGAATATAATAATCCTGACACTCACAAGAAACCGAAAATGTTGAGTGATATAAAATTTGCCGCTAAAATTATGAACATGTAAATGAAATAATTGTCGGTTTCCCAAAATGTCTAATCGATAAGAATAAACCAAATTAAATTTTAAAATGATGAAAAAAATATTCCCATTTGTATTAATTCTAGTTTTCTTTTTTACTGCATGCAAAAAAGATTTGCACCCAGTAGATCCAAATACTGTATATACCCCAGATGGTTTTAGCAGTGATAGAACGAGAAACTTAAATATTGTTTATTTTGTTCCCAATGATTTAGATACGTTGCCCGACTACCAACGTCGGCTAAGCGATATCATGTTATGGGTCAGGCAATTTTATAAAAATGAGATGACCAGAAATGGATATACAAATAAAACTTTTGGGATGTTCGTTAATAGTGATAGTCTTGTCAAGCTCATAACAATTAGGGGCACTAAACCCAAAAGTGCCTATCCATATGAGGGAGGAAGTGGAGCAGTAGCAGAGGAGGTCAATGCATGGTTTGAAGCTCACCCCTCAGATAAGACGAGCGATCACACCCTTATTATTATTCCTAGATATGAATTTAGACAAGATGGTACAGCCACAGGCGGACCGTTTTACGGAACAGGGAAGTGGTGTTATGCATTAGATTATGAAGATTTTAATATTGCCAATATCGGTTTGGCCAATAACCAATTTACAGGGTGGTTTGGTGGTTTAGCTCATGAACTAGGCCACGGGTTAAACCTCCCTCACAATTCAGAAAAGGTTTCTGATAAATCAATACTAGGAACCGCACTGATGGGATATGGCAATTATAGTTTGGGAAAGGAAGGGACCCTTTTAACAGCTGCAGATGCAGCAATTTTGAATGCAAATCAGATCTTCAATAAGGATAGCAAAACTTATTACGATGCTGCGAATGCGGAAATTGATCGTATTCACGCCAAATATGACGCAACAAAAGAAGCTATAGTTGTTTCGGGTAAGTTTCATGCATCAAATAAGATCAATAGTATTGCATATTACAATGATCCCGAAGGAGGTGGAGATTATAACGCGATAACATGGGAATCAAAAACCATTGGCGTTGATAGTTTTTATGTTGAAATGAAAACTTCAGATTTACAATACAAAGGAGACTCATTGTACGATCTAAGGCTAAGATTTGTCCATGAAAACGGGATCATTTCTACTTTCACTTATAACTATAAGTTCGGTAACAATATACCAATAATGAATTTTAGTACCCGCTCAGAGCTAAGCAAGCAAGGTTGGCAAGTACATACTTTCAGTTCTGAAGAAACAACTGAAGAAGATGGAGCGGCGACAAATGTTATCGATGGGAATTCTTCGAGCTATTGGCATTCTAGATGGTCGGCCAACGAAACAGCTTTTCCACATGAATTAGTAATAGATTTAGGATCCACCAAAACTGCCCATGGATTAAGCTATACACATCGCAGTGGATTGTCACGTGCTGTTAAAAATATTGAAGTTTCTTACAGTATCGATGGGGTAAGCTTTAACCAGGCTGGAAATTATGAGGTTCCCAATTTCAATGGTCCACAATATTTACATTTTATGACACCAGTTTCATTGAGGTTTCTTAAAGTAAAAGCTGTTGACGCCCGTGATGGGGAACAGTTCGCAGCAATTGCTGAACTGGGTCTTTACTGATCCGGTGACTAAAATTTTTATAGTATCAACGCTGATTATGACCATCAACGTTGATGCTATAGATACTAAGGCATATCAGACTTTTTGCCAGAGAACTCAATTTCTCTCACGGCCACAATGCTGTTTTCAGGTTTAATTCCTTCGATTAAAAAGCGCATGTAGCGAACCCTTAGCTGCTTTATGCTCTTGGAACTGTAATCTTGCCCCGAAGAGGATAGTGAACTGCCTATTGGTGACCATGTAGCCCCATCAGCAGATGATTCCAACGAATAAAGATACCAATCACTATCCTTCCCCCAATAAATACGGTAGGTATCCAGATCATAGCTATCTCCTAGATCTATAGAAATTGCAATCGGGAGTTTTAACTTATCAGCTCGCCAGGAACTAGTGAGGTTTCTATCGATGATGACCTTTAGTGAATCCGCTGGAATTCCATCTATCTCAACGGAGGCTGCAGAAAGATTTAACGTTTCCCTTTTGTGCGGTAATTTTACGGTATCTATATTTTCAGCATGAAAATTATCATGTTCACTCATCCAGATATATCGTTTCCCGTCAGAAACCTGATCCTGATTAGAGGGAATACTTTCTATTTTGGCCGTTGCGGATTGTAATCCGTCACTACTTGCTTCGATATTAATTTGACCAGCCTCAGCCATTGTACGTATAAGTGCATATGCAATGCCACCTTCGGTAAATTGTGGCGAAACTCCCGTATGATGATTATTCCCACCTATCAAACGACCTTTTCCTGAGACCACAAGCTTAACTGGAATTGCATCCGCTTGGTCTGGCGAGCTTACCAAATTTCCTTTTTCATCATAAACTTTAATATAAACTGGAATCATATCCGACCCTCCAGCCACAGGGGTGATGCCCTGATCTGCGAATTCAATTTTTAGGTGATGTGGTGATGCAGCAGTCGAGACCTGATGGGTACAAACAATACCTCCATCCAATATTCCCTCCGCTTTTAGTTCTCCCGGCTCATAACCTTTTAATTCAAAACGAAAATACGGGCTGCCTCCTTTTTTATAAATAAATGGTGCAGTTACCGAATTGTTTTCCCTAGTTTTTTCCCCCGCAAGTTTGTTATTTCTAAATAGCCTGACCGTGTCACAATTTGAGAAAACGATGATATTAGTATCAAGATCCTTCCTTGTGTTGTGCGTTGCTATATGTACAATGGGACCATAAGTTGGATTCCTGGCATCCTGCATCGCTTTCATTTGATAGTAGCCAAATTTTGGGTATCGGTCTAAATCAACAACTCCGCTAGATGCTGTGACAGGATCATAACCGCGTGTATAGTCGTTGAAACTCCAAAGAAAATATCCACCTATACGTGGATTGGCATCTAGACCTGCGTGATCCCAATAGCCTCCGAGCGACTCCTCTTTTTCCCCATTGAGTGCATTCTGCCGCAATATAGATTGATTAATTAACCCTTTATCTCCATAGCGCCTCGACGCACGTAATCCATTCTCTTTACTGGGGTCCGCAAACCATGCATCACCCCATTCCCTCGTCAATGAAGGGCTGCTGGGCAATGGGTCAGTTCCGTCAGGATCGATTACTTTATAAAACACGTCATAGAAGGGCTGACTTCTATTATTTAGATCATCTGCTGTAAATAGCTGGTCACCGGGTAACTCATCATGAGCAATTTTTACCGCTTTTTTCATCCAGGATGCCGGAGTTGGAGACTCGTTGAGCGATGTCTCCCATAAAAAAATAGAGGGATGATTACGGTCTCTTCTGATCATTTTGCGTATATCACGATATGTACGTTCGATAAATAGTTCATCGTCATTGAAATATTGCCACCCTGGCTGGCATTCTATGACCAAAAGTCCGAGAGAATCACAAGCATCCAGAAATGCCGGTGATGGCGGATAGTGCGCTGCTCTTACCGCATTAAATCCTCCTTTCTTCAGTAGCATAGCATCCCTATATTGCATAGAATTGCTAGCAGCATCCCCTACATAAGGAAACGCCTGATGCCGGTTGGCTCCTCGGAGATACAGTTTTTTGCCATTTAGATAAAAACCGTCGGCTTTGCCCACAGGTGAACGAAAGCCGAATCTCCTTATTCCTATCCAAGTATTTACCTCGTCAATCAAGATATCATTGTCATAAACCTGTGATACTAACCTGTATCGAAACGGATGGTCGGGAGACCATAATTGCGGATTAAAAACCTCGAGATTGTGGGCAAAAGTTGAATCACCGGAAGGCATGTGTGCCTTACTATTGGTTCGTGCGACGATTTTTCCGGTATTATCCAATAGCATTGTCTCCAAACGTAATTTGGATATCGAATGAGTTTTGCTGTTTACTACATGGGTTCGGCAACTAATTGTTGCCTTTTCTTTCGTAACCGTTGGAAAGCTCACTAAAACTCCGCCTCCGGCTATGATCTCTGTTTCCATTGGATCCGAAATATAAGTTTTATTGGTAATAATCATCTTCACATCACGGTAGATTCCGCCATAATAATTAAAATCAAGCTTTTGCATGGGCTTGCCGGGAGGCGTCAGGCCATCATCCATATTGTTAACACGGATCGCAAGTATGTTATCTTTATCATATTGGATATACGGCGTTATATCAACCACAAAACCTATGTATCCGCCAGCATGTTGAGCTATTTTTTCTCCATTAAGAAAGACTGTACAATTCGTTTGAACTCCCTCAAATTGAAGGATGACTCTTTTATTTTGTAGCTTGCCGCAAAGGTGAAAATAACGGCGATACCAGCCGGTACCCTGGAATACACTACCGCCGCTGTGTTTTGGCTCCAATCGCATAACATGTGGTATGCTGACTGCTTCCCATTTGCTATCATCATAATTTGTCTCCATTGCCTGATCTAGATCTCCCCGATAAAATGCCCAATTGGCGTTCATATCAAGGACTGTTCTTGCAGATTGTTTATACTTTGCAAACGACAACGAACATATAGTCCATAATGTTAAGGTAAGCAAGATGTAATTTATTTTTTTCATGTAAAAAATGGGGATACTCTCTTTAGTTCTTGTTAAAAACAGTCAGAAAATAAGTTTGTCAGTGACAAATAATTTGTAAAAATAGTCGGTTTTTTTTGTGAAAAAGAGTAGCCATCAGTGCTAAATTTCTCCAGCTGATGGCTACGATGCACTAATTAGGATAACCCGGGTTTTGCCCGAGGTTGTTGTTTACATCCGTTTCCTTTCTGGGAATAGGCCAAAGATAATCCCTGCCGGCATCAAATGTTCTAGACTCTGCCTCAACATGATCACCTGAAAGGGTCAAAGCTCCTGTTTTTGGATCGACTTTTCCCAGACGAGTACCATATACCTTCCCTTCGCGTACCTGCGATCCTATTTTCCAGCGTTTGATGTCAAACCATCGCAAACCCTCCAGAGCAAATTCTACTCTTCGTTCTCTTCTTACCAGTTCGCGCATGGCTGTTTGACCGGCATAGACAGACCGGTCCACTTTAGGCATTCCGGCCCGTTGCCTGACCGCATCAATTGCATCATATACACTGTTGTCTATGGCTCCTGTTTCGATTTTGGCCTCGGCATAGGTCAGCAGCACTTCTGCATAACGGATGACGATCATGTTCAGGCCTGTATTCCACATATCATCATAGTCAGATAAATCGGAAGTGAATTTTTTGTATAGGTATCCGGTTTTGGAATTATTCCCACCATTGTAGTAATCGCCCGAATTGCTCTCTATCGGGTTATAATATTTTCCCTCATAAAGCTGTCCCGGAAAGACAATCGATGCACTTAAACGGGGATCCCGATTTTTATAGGGTTCCTTTTCATCATAGCCTGAATTGAGTTCAGCAATGGTCTTTCCATTACCCATTTCATAAGAATCTACCAGAGCCTGAGTGGGGCATAGCGAACCCCATCCACCGAAGGTTGAAGAGGGCATGACGCCCAGGTTTGAATTGGGATGGTCATTTGCCCGGTACTGAATGTCCAGAATAACTTCACGATTGTTTTCATTCTGTATACGAAAGAGATCAGCGTAGGAAGAAAAGAGTGAATATCCCAACGCCATAATCTGCTCGCTTGTCGTAATGCAGTCAGCGTACCGTGCAGTATATAACTCCAGACGGGCTTTTAGGGACAGCGCAGCACCCCGGGTGATCTTTCCTACCTCATTGCCCGAATAGCTTACCGGCAGTTCCGGTGCTATAGCCCCGAGTTCATCCAGCACAAACTGCTGTACCTCGGTAATAGAGGTTTTATTAATGACGTTGGCCTCGTCCTGACTGAGCATTTTGGTAACTAAAGGGACATCGCCATAAAGCTGGGTCAAGGTGTAATATTGATACGCACGGACGAAACGGGCTTCTGCTTTCATCTGTGTTTTCTTCGCCTCATCCATCGGGGTCTGGTCTACATTTTCCAGAAACCAGTTGCATTTCAGGACAGCCGAATAAGCAGGGCTCCACCGATCGGTTACCCAGGTGTCGGAAGGGCTGGCGCTGCCGTTTCCCAAGCTGGTATAGCCTTCCCAGTAATACTGGCTGTATGCATTGTCCGAAATGGCATCCATATAGAGGATCTGGTAATTATCATCCCAACTGCTGTATACACCGTTCAGGGCTGCCTGGGCATCAGCTTCGGAAGACCATAGGGAAGAGTTGCTGTAGGCATCTTTGGGATTTTTGTCTAGAAGGTCCTTCTGGCATGCCGGAAGCAAACCGACAAGGACAAAAAATAAGAGATATGTGTGTTTTTTCATGTTGATTACGCTTTGGGTATTAAAAAGTTACGTTCAAACCTATGGTGTGGAGTTTCACCTGCGGATAGTAATATATGCCACTGCTATAGGATGCCTCTGGGTCGATCCAGTCGTAAAGTCCGCTGAAGGTCAGTATGTTCTGGCCACTATAATAGATGCGTGCCCGGCTAATACTCAGTTTTTTTGCCAGGTTCGTAAAATTATATCCCACCTGGAGATTCTTTAACCGTATGTAGGATCCATCTTTCACCCAGAAGGAAGACGGGTTGTCTATCGCACTGTTCTGTATCTGGGAGTATAAAATTCGTGGAAGCGAAGCTCCGGGATTATCAGGCGACCAGGAGTCTAATAACGCTGAAGTAGGTTTCGTAGAGCCCTCGCTTACTGCCCCAAGTTTCCCTTCCAGATAAGTTTTTACGCTGGCAGCTCCCTGGAAGAAAAGGGTCAGGTCGAAATTTTTATACGATCCGCCCAAGGTTAGCCCAAAAGTGGTTTTCGGATAAAAGTTGCCCAGATACTGCTTATCATCGCTGTCGATCACATTGTTGCCATCCAGATCCTTGTATTTCAGGTCTCCGGGGGCCGTACGGTTGCTTTGTACAGCGTGGTTTTTGACCTCTTCTTGTGACTGGAAAATCCCCTCGGCTATAAAGCCATAAAGCGAATTGATGGGGTAGCCTACATCCCGGAAGGTCGTGTTTGTTAGGTGTGGGCCAGTTCCATGAAGATCGGTAACCTTGTTGTTAATAAAGGAAATATTAAACGATCCATTGTACGAAAAATCGCCTTTCCGATCTTTATAGGAAAGCACAAACTCCCAGCCCTTGTTTTCTACAGCTCCTGCATTCTGGATGGGGGCGGTAAGCCCGTAGACACCGCTAACCGGCACGTCCAGTAACATATCATTGGTTTTTCGGTTAAACCAATCAACGGTCAGGTCTAATTTGTTCTGTAGAAGCGATGCATCGATCCCGGCTCCATAGGTAGTGGTACTTTCCCATTGTATATCTTTGTTGGCTCCATTGGTAGGTGCCACACCCGCTGCGATGGTAGAGGAGGTCCCCCCAAAAGTATAGTTCTGCCCAGCACTGATTGTGGTAATATAAGGGTAGTAGCTGCCTACCTCCTGATTACCCAGTTTACCCCAGGATCCGCGGACCTTGAGCGCTGGTATGATTTCTTTTAAAGGTTTAAAAAATTCTTCTTTACTCAGGTTCCAACCAGCGGAGAATGAAGGGAAGGCACCCCATCGATTGTCGGGAGCAAAGCGGGAAGTCGCATCGTAACGGAGGTTGGCCTCAAAAAGGTATTTTCCTTCATAATCATAATTCAACCGGCCGAAGTAGGATCGTAGTCCCATTTCATAACCGTAGCCGGTAGCTACCTGCCCATCTGTTGATCCTAGGTTTATTTCACTCAGCTCATTATTGAGAAATCCCTGCCTATAAGCGCTATTTTCAGTATACTGGGTAAGCTCCTGGAAATAACCGCCAAGTAGCTTGAAATTGTGGTTGCCAAAGTTCCTGGTGTAGTCCAACAGCCCCTGTAAGGTGGTCCGGCGGAAGGTCGTATTTTTATCAGTGAGTTTGTTTGGTCCCTGATAAAAAGCTTTATCGCCTGCAGCATTATAATATTGGATGTCGGCGATAAATGTTTTGTTCTGGGCGGTAGTTGTGACAAATCCCAAAGTAGGTTTAAAATGGAGTCCTTTTATGATTTCCCAATCGGCGCCGACATTTCCTACAAAATCATAATAATTTTCACGGTTAAAAGAGGGCGATTCGAGCCAGGCCATGGGATTTCCGTCACTGATACTTCCATATTCCCCGTTCTCATATTTATAAGCAATCATCGGAGCAATCCGGTTAATCTGACGGATAACTTGGGTAAAGCCCGGAACACCGGACATGCTCGACTGGGGTTCCTCCATAGGTGAAAAGGTGTAGGCCAAGTTGCCGTGTGCACTTAACTTATCATTTATCTTCGTCTGAAGATTCAGTCGGGAGGTATACCTTTTCGCGTTGGTCTTTTTTATCAGGCCATTTTGATCATAATACCCCAATGACATCATATAACTTGATTTATCATTACCACCATTTACGCCAAGATAATGGTTCTGTTGGAAGCCATTTCCTTTATAGGCGAGATCCAACCAATCGGTGTTTGGATAATTGTAAGGGTCGGAACCGTCACGGAACTTATCGATCTCTTCTTGTGTATACCGCGGTTGACGGCCTTCATTGCTGAGGGCCTGATTATAGAGGTCAGCTGCCTGCCAGGAGGGGAGAAAATCAAATAAACCTGTGGCGCTTTGTTTGCCAAGGTAGTTGTTATAAGTAAGTTGAGTTTTTCCTGCCTTGCCTTTCTTGGTCGTGATCAAGATAACCCCATTAGCTGCACGGGAGCCGTAGATAGCAGCAGAGGCCGCATCTTTCAGCACGGATATACTTTCTATATCATCCGGATTGACATTGTTCATGGAGGAGACCATACCGTCTACCACCACCATGGCACTGGCGTTGTTGATCGTGCCGATACCTCTTACCCGGATCGTAGCCGCATCACGGCCGGGCTGCCCGGAGCTAGCCGCTGTAACGGTGACTCCAGCCATTGTTCCTTGCAGCGCGTTCCCCACACTACTCACAGGACGGTTGGTCAGTTCTTTTGGCCCAACTGTCGATACGGAGCCGGTAAGGTTTTCTTTGCGCTGCTGGCCAAATCCGACAATAACCACTTCCTGAAGATTCGCCTCGTCCGATTGCATGGTGACATTGATAGCGCCTTTCCCATTGGTTGCTATCTCCTGAGGTTTATAGCCTACGTAACGAAAGACAAGAATACCATCGTGAGGTATTTTCAGTTGAAATTTTCCATTTGCATCGGTCGTTGTTCCAATTCCAGTATTCCCTTTTAACACGATACTGACCCCAGCTAATATTTTTGAAGAATCACGGACAGTTCCTGAAATTATAAGTTCCTGTATTTTATAGGCTGGAACAATACTTTCTTTCATTTGAACGATGATGGTTTTATTCTTTATTGTATAAGTAATGGGCTGATCAGCAAAACACAGGTCAAGAGCTTTTATCAGTGTTACATTACTCACAGTTAAGTCTACTGGTTTACTTTTTTCCAATACATCGTTTTTGTAGACAAAATCATAGCCAGTCTGCTGTTTGATAGAGCTGAATATAGTCAGTAGTGTGGCATTTTTCTTATTAAGGGTTACTTGTTGACCATTGACGGCCAATGAAGACTGTAAAAAGGCAATTGTTAACAGGATACTGGTTAGGCATAACTTTATAAAGCCTTTTTTTAAGATAGATCCATATGCCTCGCTTATTAGCTCACAAAAGTCTTTGACATTGGGATGGGGAGAACAGTCTCCCTTGGAATTTTTTAACATCTTTTTATATTTAGGGTTGAATCAATTGAAATTAATCTGGCTACATCCAGTTTGTATAAAGTAATAGGATAATTCCAATTTACAATGAGGATGATTCATAGGTTGTTTTTTATCTAGCGTGTAACCATAATCCTCCTTCCTTTTAGGTTGAAGTGAATTCCGGTTAACTTGAGTACCTCTAATACCTCCTTGATATCTTTTGAGCGGGAGATCGACCCTCCAAACTTTATTTTGCCAATATTGTCTTCGTAGCTAACCTCCACATCATACCAGCGTGATATCTGCCGCATAATTTCTTCCAAAGGCATTTCATCAAATGTGAAATCACCCTGTTGCCAGGCAATAGCTTGCGAGACATCGATCTGTTGTATACTTAGATTTTTATCATTGAGTACGCTCTGTTGTCCCGGCTTTAATACCTTTGGAGAAGCCTGTTCGCTCGAAGATACCTGTACACTGCCCTCTATCAGTGTTGTTTTTACGTTTTTTTCATCTGGGTACGCATTAATATTAAAGGTTGTTCCCAATACAACCAATTGCTGTCTGTCCGTTTCAACGATAAAGGGAACTCTCTCTGTTTTTGTACCTGTAATTATTTTTTTAGCCACTTCAAAGTATGCTTCTCCCTCAAGTTTGACCCGTCTTTCGCTACCAGAAAAGTTTGTCGGAAAGGTTAGCGAAGAAGATGCGTTGAGCGATATCTTAGTTCCGTCAGAAAGCAACAGACGAAATTGTCCGCCCCTGGGAACAGTGATCGTATTTGTTCCCAGCCCTTGCTTTAGCCCTTTCAAGTTGCTATAGTCCAATAATCCTTTTTCTGATATTCGAACTCCCCCCTTGGTAGCATGAGCAATATTTTCTGAGGTGGTGCTATCAAGATATATGGTCCGACCATCAGCAAGCCGTAGTTTAGCCTTGTCTGATCCCGGTCTAATTACCAAATTCTGCGGTTCTTTTTCGTTTGTTCTGGTTTGATAGAATACCAATGAACAGACCCCCAAAATAACAACAGCCACAGTGGCCGTAGCCATCAATGGTCTGAGAAGAAACAGAAATGGTTTATGTGTTTTTTGATCATCGGCAGTTCTTGTATCGATCTTTTTCCATAACATATATGCTCGAATTTTTTTATTACCATGTAGGGACTCATCCCAATCTCCTGTCTGGGGTGCGATATGCTCGTAGAATGAAAAGAGTTGTTCATCTTCTTGCTTGCTCGTTTTGTTTTTTAGGTATTTTTTAATGATGCTCTGTATGGTCTTGCTCTTTTTCATATCTGTATTATATTGTATGTGCAAAAAAAAAGCACCAACCCCTAAGAGCTGATGCTTTTTTTGTTTGTAGTGAATTATCTAAAAACCTCGAGCGTTGCCAATAATAGCATTGGCAATGTCCAGGGAGACAGGTGTTTTCTCATTTTTTTGATGGCGATCGTTATTTGGTTTTCAACGGTTTTTATAGAAATGTTGAGCCGCAGTGCTATTTCTTTGTTACTTAAATGTTCCTGCCGGCTTAGGTGAAATATTTCACCACATTTTTCAGGTAGTCTCTCGATGCCACTTTTCAGCGCTTCTTCGATTTCTTTATTACTTCTTTGCGAATTGAAGAAATCAGCTGGAAGGGTACTTAGTTCCATGACAAAATTGTTTCTACACTTTTTATCGTTAATGCAGCGGAAAACCTGAAAACGTACAGCTGTAAATAAATATGCTTCTAAATTTTTGATCGCTAAGGAGGAGCGTCGCATCCAAAGCTGGCAGAATATCTCCTGGACAATATCTTCACACACTTGTTTGTCTCGAATTATATTGTACGCAGCTAGATACAATCTATCCCAAAAGCGGTTGTATAGCTTTTCAAAAGCAATCTTTGACCCACCACAAAGTGCTCCGATCAGTATGGTGTTTTCATGTTGTTGAATATCCTTCTTTTCTAAATCTGATAAATAAACATTATGAATAATTTCCATAGCATTTGAATGGTTATTAGTTTTTCTGTACAGTTATTAAGGCACTGGTTGATCAAAGGGAGGTGCGATCTGACGTGAGCATTTTGCTGGTTGGGCAACTTAATGGCAGTTGCGCTCATATGTGGTGCACAGATCAGATAGATTTTCGTTTTAGCAGAGCCAATTACTGTGATTAGCAGTCTTAATTGATTTTGTTATATTGTCAAACACGGGTTTGTATTGATAAGTGAGAATCTTTAGGAAGAAGTTATAAAGGGTATTTAAAGGCCGGTAGATAATAAAAAGCAACCTATTAAATAAATAGGTCGCTTTTTACCGTTATCTGTAAGGAACGCCTCCCCGCTAGATAACTTTATTATCCATTAAAAAGAACGCACAAATTAATTTCTTACACAACGGACGTTTTTCAGCTGGGTTTCTACTAAATCCACGCCAATTACTGACACATTGAGCAAGCTAGCTGTAAGGTCGTCATTGTGAATATTGAAAGCACCTCTATCTGCATGATAATACCATGCACCGAAGCCAAATAAGCCGCCAAGGTTTACTCCCGATGTACCTGTCCATAATTCGGCACGGTTACCATAATTAGCCAAGTTGATCTGTAATACACCATTGACAAAAGCGAATGAGTCACTGCCACCGTTAAAGTTAAAATGAAGCTTGTTGCTTGGATAAGGAGCGGCCGTTCCACTTGCATCATATTCAAAATAACCACGGTTATTGACTGACCCGTAAGTCGTTTGCTTACCGCCAATTCCTAATACTCCAGTGAGTTTTCTAAAGTCGCTTTCACTCGCCTGGCGCCATACGCCAGTAGGATACACCTGAGCACAAGGATCACTATTTACGCCAAATTGATCCGGAACAAGGCCTTTAAATGAGAAGTATGTATTTCTGGCATTGGAGTGCGCATACGTATGGTGAAAACGATAAGGGTTGTGTCCGGCTTGGTAATAAATATTTTGTCTAGCCCATCTGGTCCCTTCCACTGTCAATGGAGATTCTATCAAGTTGACCAGCAAACGGTGACTGTTTCCTAATACTGGAGTGATGTTGAATGAAAAGTTGACAGGAGTCGCTGAAAATTGACGGGTGGAGTTGTCATCAATCTTTAAAGCTAGATTGGAGACATTCACTTTGATCCCGCCTGTTACTGCCGCTGGATCCGCTGTGTACGTATAGGCGATTTTAGCATCTTGATAGAGAGCATTAATGTCCTTAAAGTCGACAAATGGGATTTCGTGGTCGGCGGCGACAAGATCACTTAAGGCGCCGCTGGCGATATCAATCGATGCTGTTTTGATTCCGGCTACTGCGACCTTTGCTCCGGTCATATTTGCAAACATCCCTTGTGTATTTAATTCTATACCAAGTCGTGCAAATTTGTGGTTAAACATGATATTGATTGGCACATTTACACTTGTACCACCAGTTGGAACCGATACCTCACCCGATGTATATAAGATATCTTTTCCGCCAGGAAGGCTGATTTTAGTATTGGTAGGAGTAATCTCAGGGACATCATCGGTTGTATTGTACGAAAGTGCCACCCATTTATACGTTGTTCCTTGCGTCACATCAATAGTTCCCTGAGTTCCGGCAATAAACTGCTCCGAAGAAATCAATTGAGTTCCATCTTGTGAAAACAAGTATAGACGGTATTTTACCCCATTTTCTATAGCAGCAGCTCTTGTTGAGCTACCGCTAGTTGAAGCTGCTTTAGTTAAAGATTGTGCTGCCTTAAATGGTATGTTATTATCTGTCTGTAGGACAGCATCAAATTCTGGAAATTCCAATACTTTGGTATTCCCTGAGTTTGACGCAGCCACTTTTGCTTGCGAACCCTTTGTCGATATAGATTGACTCTCATCAATACCCGACACGTTCAACATTAATTTTGTCCCCTCGACTTTAGCTGTTTCTTCGACTTGTTCCTTGTCTTTCGAACAACTTGAAAAGGTGCCACTTCCTACTAGCAAGAATGCAATGGAAGCAATGGTCCAATTTAATTGCTTTTTATATAATACTTTCATAAAAATCTTAATTTTGTAGTTTTTTAATAGCTTAATTTTATAAATCTCCATTACCACTACCATCCGAACCATCGCCCCAATCGCCTACACCAGGGTTAGGGGTACCTGTTCCTCCAGAACCAGCAGCAATCCCTTGCTCCAGTTCGATTGTAAGCACGCTGATAGCAGGTGCTTCATAAGTTCTCTTTTCTGTTTTCATTTTGAATTATATTTAAGTTTTAAATCATTGTTAATGATTAGTCGTTGGATTCAAATACATGGCCGAGCTTTTCCGGGAGCAGGGCAAGTCCTTGGAAATCCGATACAAACATGAATATTTTATGAAATAGAAATGAAAAATCCCTCCCCCCAAGGACTACTCTTGTTTTGTTAAGTTGTTGTTTTTGAGTGTATTAATTTTAATTCAAGGTATTGAGTCGTGCTTGGGGAACCTACTGTTTATTGTTTATTATCGAAAATATTTTAATATTTTATGATGATAAATAATTCTGAATAGATTTGGAGTTGATTTTTAGGGGGATTTCTTAACCTTCCGTTGGAGGATTGTCGTCCACACGGTTTCGGAGCCAAAGGATAAGGTCTTCCTCTGGTGCAAGTCCCAGTTTTTTTCGCAGGTTATAACGATTGTTTTCAATTGTTTTCGTTGCTTTAAAAGTATAATCTGCAATTTCTTTTGTTGAAAATCCCAGATAGATGTAAGCACATAGGATTAATTCAGAGGATTTGAAATTTGCATCAATGCACAGCATTCTTTTTAAGAATTTCGGATGAACCTCTTGAAAGCGGGCCCAAAATGTGGGTGAATTTTTCTTCGCTAATTCAATAAGCTCTGAAAATGATTCATTTACCTTAAGTTCCAAGGACTCTATAACCTGTTTCTTTTGCGCTATCTCTATTTCCTGTGCAGATAAGAGCTTTTTCTTTTTTTGCTTGTACTCCTTATATTTCCATAGAAAAAGCACTAAAGTGACCAATAGAGCTAAACAGAGGACTATCTTTATTTGATTATCTTTATTTTTTATTGTTCTTTCTTCCTTTTCGATATTGTCTAATATAGCCTGCATTCTTTTTCTATTGTTATTCTCGTCAATCAGTCTTTCCGAGGCAGATAACCTAAGGTATTTTTCTCCTTCTTCGTACTGATTGATTTTATTATAACTTTTAGATATTTTTAGATATAGGTCTGCAGAGGTCGATCTGTTCCAAATTCTTTTCCGCTTGTCAGCGATGGCAAGTGAATAAAATTCAATGGCTTTTTCTGTTTTCCCCATCTGCATATAGTAATCTGCATATAATTCAAGAAAGAGAGTTAGCGGCCTATCGTCTACTATCGCCTGTTGATTGGCCAGCTGAATAAAAGGAAGAGCTTCCTTGGGCTTTCGCTGTTCAATGTAGGTCATCGCCTTGTAATAGAATAGATTTGCTTTTACTTTGTAGATCTTTTTAAGGTTATTGTAAACCGTATCTGGAACCGTTTTTGCGTGTTTTAGGGCTCTATCAAGGAAACGGTGGGCAGGGGAATAGTCATTGATTATCGTATACGATAAACCTAGAGAAGCTAGACTGAGCGCTGCAATCATAACAGATTCGGGATCTTTTCTAGACATTGTTAGATCTAACACTTCCTCATGCTGTTTTGCCTGCTGTTTATAGAGATGAAGCCGAGCGTAGTGATAGCCTTTTAACGATAAGAAACGGGCTTTTAGGGGTTTGTTCACTTTCGTAGCATGTTCTTTTAGCCCTTTTTCAATAAATGGAAAAGATTTTTCATATTCTTCCAGCATATTTAGGCTATGGGCGATATAATAATAAGTTTCGGCCTTCCTTTTTGAATCATTTGTCTTTTCAGCAATTAAACTGGCACTTTTAGCATAATCCAAGGAGTTGAGACAATCGCTGTCCAGTAAGTTGTCTGCCTGTTGTAGCAGATCATCAATTTTGGAGTTTTCGTTTTGACCACAACTACAAGAAACGATAACTAGGGTGCAAATAAATGACAAAAATTGAAGATCGTTTCTTAAAAATCTGTTTAGCATAGTTATAGATAGATATTCTTAAATATTAGTATTTATTTCAAAGGTGTCTGAGTTACTTGATAGCCTTTTTATCGCCTATATGCAATCGAATAAGAATAAAGTGCGATGCCGTTCAATATCTATAAAGATATAAAAGACAAGAGCCGAATGGTTGATCCTGTACTTTATGGGCAATATTTTAGCTATCTTATTGTATTCAATAGTAGTTATGTTTTTTGTAAATTGGTGCCATAATAGGGGCCTTGAGTCTGGTTTTCTTTTAAAGCATTATACAGTTCTTTTTCGAAAAATCAGATGAAAGAAAACCAACATGAACGAGTCAAAAGGGGTACGGAAATTACAGAAAGGTATTTTGAGTTTTTGAACCAACATATTGATGATGTTGTGTCGGGTATAGTCGTAGCGTTTATGCAAATTAACGAGATCGCATCCACACTTTTCATTTCCCATACCCATTTAACCGATACACTACAAAAAGAAACAAGAAACCATCTTTGTCATTTTTATGATCTAAAAAATTATAGAAAAGGCAAAGAAATTTCTTTTATCTTCCATCAAACCATAGCTGAGATTGCACGCTTGCTGACTTATGATCCTTCCAATTTTTCCAAGTTCTTTAAAAAGTTTGTTGGGAAAACGCCCGGACAATATCGTACAAATCTAAAAAACGAAAAATTTTAAAATCTCAATATGAAGTAAATATCTTCTTGTTATTACAGTTCTTCCTTTCAGTGATAAACTAAATAGCTGAATACTGCTCATTTACTTTTTTGGATCTGTTTCTTACGTGCTTTCGTAACCAGGCTATAATAGTTCGTCTGTCGGGAATATTATATTTTTCCATGGCTTCTTCTAAGAATAGTTCTCCCTTTACGATAGAAAGAACGATCAGTTCCTTATTCTCTTTGGAGTAGTGGTTAGCAGAATTCTTTTTCATAATTTTTTAACAATACTGATTAAAATAGTTAAGCTGCTTTATCAAATATATGACAGTTGCTCTGTGAAAATTCTGAGAAGTATCACAAATGTACTACTAAATTGAAAAGTTTTTTTGGGGGATTAAAAAAATTCACCCCCCAAGAACTACCCTAGGAAGGTAAATCTTCTAATATTTGCCATTTACTGGAGTT
>JAQZAZ010000005.1 GCA_029239355.1 Sphingobacterium sp. | reverse complement strand
TCTCATAAGTAGATATCAGTCCGATATGCCCCTTTATGAGTCGAAAGGAACTATAGTTTCCCTCAACGCGCAAATCTGTTAAATTATCGGTTGTCCTCATCGTTGCCGTGGTGACCGATGAATATGGAGAGGTATCCAAAAGATCTTTTTTACACCCCACTATACTTGTTAGCAATACAATCGCCAGAATTTTTTTCATCTTTTTCATTGTTCTCATTCGGATTAAAAGGTAAGATTTAGACCCAGTGAATATTGGCGCATCGTTGGATAGTTTACAACAGAAGAGTTGATCAACGATGGGTCGTTGCTTGCTGGCCCAATTTCCGGATCCAGTCCCGGGAACTTCGTCCATGTCAGCAAGTTTTCGCCAGCTAGATAAATCCGGAGTTTAGCGATCGAGAAACGGCTCGCTAAGCTTTCAGGAAGGGTGTAGCCCAACTGAAGATTTCTCAGCTTCACAAAAGAAGCATTATACAAGTAATAATCGCTGGTACGTCCATTCTGAGCATCAGTCACACCTTTTAAGCGTGGATAATAACCAGCGATCCGATTGTTGGGATCCGAAGGATTCGCAAGATTATAATAATAATGGTCGTTAGCGACCAATGCCGGTACCGATTTACCCTGCGCAACGATGGATGAATTGAGATAAAGTTCATTCCAATAATACGACATGCCTGAAGAAGCGGACCAGATCATGGACGCATCAAATCCTTTATAGGCCATGTTGATAGTAAGGCCATAATTGAATGTTGGTGTTGCCCTTTTGCCCATAAACTTTTGATCATACACATTCCCATATATACCGTCCCCGTTCATATCGGAGTAGATCAAGTCACCGTACCAGATCTTGGTAGGATCTATACCGTCGGCCGGCTGGAATGAATAACCTGCGGCGACCATAGCCCTCAGCCATTCCATATCCTGTTCGGTGCGGATCATACCGTCGCGCGGTCCGCCATTTTTATCAACGGAACCATCCGTTAGAAAATGGTTTCCTGATCCACGGTACACATTATACAAATAGAATTCATTGATTTCGTGCCCTTCCAGAATCCGCTGGTTTACCCCGTTAGAAACCATGCCGATATTGGACTGATAAACCCGATTACCGGCGGCATCAGTGGCATAGCCCTCCGACAATGCACCTTTATATTTTTCTACCCGATTGGTATTATAGGCAAAGTTGGCCGATATTCCATAGTTAAAATCGCTGATTTTATCTTGATACCCCAAAGTCAATTCAATCCCCCGTTTACTGACTTCGGCAATATTCATCGTTGCTGCTGTAGCGGTCCCTGTTGTCGCAGGAATAGTCGGGACGTATAAAATTCCATCCGTGTAAGCGCGATAGGCATCAAACTCGACTGTCAATTTATTTTTCAATGCTGTCGCTGTAAAGCCAACATTTGTCGTGGTGGTCGTTTCCCAGTGCAGCAGGTCATTTCCTAACTTAGTCTGCGCCAAACCACGGACAGCCTGATTATTGAATGAGTAATTTACAGTACCATATGACGGAAGATGATCGTAATTACCCGGAGATGCATTATTTCCGGTTTTTCCCCATGAGGCTCTTAACCGCAAATCATTCAGAAAGGATTTGAGCGGACTCATAAAAGATTCCTCCGAAATACGCCATCCCGCGGAGAAGGCCGGGAAGAAGCCCCAACGTTTGGCGGTTCCAAATCGCGATGACCCATCGTACCGTACCACCGCTTCGGCGAGGTATTTATTATCATAAGCATAATTGGCACGGCCAAAAAAGGACCGCAAACCGTAATCAAGCTCATCGCCTGTAATGGAACTCATCGTTGTCGCCGAATTAAATGTCGTCAAGTCGGGATGCACAAGCCCCAGTTTTGCCGCACCAATATTGTATTGGTTGAAATACTGTTCATTGTACCCCAAGATCCCCCCCACATCGTGTTTACCAAATGAGCCTGAATAACGCAATACATTATCAATGATCACATTGTAGCTCTTGGTCACGCCATATTGCGTTGTTATTTGTCCTGACGATAGTGCCGCCGTACTCAATTTATTGGTTGCAAAATTCCACTTTTCGTAAGGCATCTGGTGAGAGTTGGTCTCGTTATAAGCATAATTGTAATTTACCTTTGATTCAAACTCCAGCCCTTTCATTAGATTTAATTTTGCAAATATTGTGGTGTTGAATCGATTGACCTGATTCTTCCCGCCCATCCCATTTAGAAAAGCCAAAGCATTGTTTGCGGTGGCCGATTCTTCGGCAGCAGCCGGGAAACCATAGACGCCATTGTAGTAAGGATACACTCCGGGCACAGTTTGGGTCAGGTAGGAATAGGCAGTAGCCACATCGGCCACACTCAAATTCTGCATATCGCCAAAGGTCTGGGTACCCACAGTTAAAAACTTGGCAACTTTGGACTGTAAGTTTATACGCATACGTATCTTGTCTGCTCCAGTTTCGGGCATCGTCCCAGGATTGTTGAAATAGCCTACGGAAAAGAGGTATTGTGTATTCTCAGTGCCACCATTTAAGGAAAGATTGTGATTTTGTAAAAGTTTACGTTGTCCAAAAAGCACATCGCCCCAATTGGTATTTGGATAAGCGACTTCATTGGGAATACCAAATTCGGTTAACCCCGTCGGATTTCTCTTCGCTTCTTCCCAGAGATTGATCGTTGCATCCGTATAAACAGCAGCCTGCCCCAAATTCTTGAAGCCTTCATTGACAAGGCGCATATGCTGCGCATAATCGGTGATAAATTCGGGTACATTATTTGGACGCAGCATCGAAACCATGCCCGTATAGGACACATTATTTTTCCCCTTGGCACCTTTTTTTGTCGTAATTAAAATAACGCCATTCGAACCCAACGATCCATAAATTGCTGCCGTCGCAGCGTCTTTTAAAATCGAAATCGACTCCACATCGTTGGGATTCACAGCATCCATGGATCCTACGATACCATCGATCACCACCAGGGGTGAGGTATTGTTTAATGTTCCCTTTCCACGAATAAGAATATTAGCACCATCTGCCCCTGGTTTTCCGGTTGTGGTCTGTACATTCACGCCGGCCGCGAGTCCAGCCAAGGAAGACGTAAGCGTGGACGTTGACCGGTTTTCTACTGAACTTCCGTTCACTGTTGATACAGCGCCAATCACATTTGCGCGTTTTTGACTTCCGTATCCTACAACAACAACCTCATCCAGGCCACTTACCTCCTCCTGAAGCACTATCGTTAATTCGTCATTTCCAGTGGTGACACTTTTTTCTAAACGTTGGTAGCCCACATTCGAAAATATCAAGGTGCCATTCGCGGCAGGCAACTGAATTGTGAACCTTCCCTCTTGGTCCGTGACCATGGAGATATTGGTTCCTTTCACCATAATGGTAGTTCCTACGACAGCCTGTCCATTGCCATTCACGACTTTACCGCCAATACTCCGCTGCAGGTTTTCTTTGCGGTCGGGATTTAGCGGATTTCTTTTGGGTTTTATCACGATCACCTCATCTTTTTTGACCCACTCCAGATTCAGTGGCGTTACAATGGCGTTTAATGCATCTTCTAATTTAGCATGTTGTATATTGACAGACAAACGAGTCTGGGCCAAGGACTTGCCATTTAAGAAAAAATTGACACCACTCTGTTTTTGGATATCGCGCATCACCTGGTTTAAGGTCACATGCTTAGCGGTTAAGTTTATGGTCTGCGCATTTCCTTCTGCAAACAGTTGCATGGTGGTCAGCAAGGAAATGAGTACGATCAATTTCATAATCAGTATACTTCGTAAAGTTAAACTCCACGGGTGTAGCCTAACAAATGGATAAAAAATCATATGTTTGTACGGTTTGTATTTATTTATAAATGGTTATCAAAAATTTGCCCTCGGGCAATACTTGTAAGTATATGCATCCAATTCAAGGCAGTGCCCCCCAGCACTGCCCTTTTTTGTCTTGCCTATACCCTTCTCCAACTTAGGTAGAATCCATGATCATTTCTTTTTTCATCATTATTTAAGGTTATTATTGTAATGGTATCACAAATAAGATGTTCTTTTCCTGGCTTTTGCTCAGCTCAAAATGCAGCCCACCTTCTTCCAATACGTCGAGTACTTCCCGAAGTGGCTTGCTCCGTTTTATACGACCATAGAAATGCGTTTGTGGCACTTCGGCTTTGTATCTTACTTCGACATTATACCAGCGACCGATCTGCTGCAATGCGTCCGGTAGCGGTGTTTCGTCAAAATAAAACAGGCCATCTTTCCAAGCAGTGAAGGGTGCTGTATCCACATTTGCAACTTGTATATTTCCGCTATTGCCATTGGTCGACTGCTGACCGGGTTGTAGGTATATTGCTTTCGAAGCACGATTATCATTTGATAATTTGACCTTCCCTGTGATTAAGGTCGTCTTGATCGTCGTATTTTCGGGATAAGCACTTACATTAAACGCAGTCCCAAGCACCTCAATTTCCTGTCCTTTACTCAGCACTTTGAAAGGTCGTGAGCTATCTTTGGTCACCTCAAAAAAAGCTTCGCCCAGCAGGATAACTTTTCGTTCATTTTTGGCAAAGCTCATTGGATATTTTAAAGAAGAGGCCGCATTGAGCCACACTTTTGTACCGTCAGGTAAAGTAATCTGGTACATTCCGCCCAGCGGTGTGGTTAACTCCAACATAACCTTGCTCGGATCTACTGTCATCCCCTGTTTACCTAATGTGGCGGCTGCGATAGATTTCCCATTTTCGTAAGTAATACCTTCGCCCATAACAATCCCAGATGCATGTTTATCGAGCTCCAGAATTGTACCGTCCGCCAAACGAAGTGTTGCACGGTTTCCACCAGGCTGTGCGATATCCGTTCTTGTATCCTGTATCCCAGCTAGATTGCTATCCACCTGAACAGGACTCGGCCGCTGTCGCTGGAATACCATTGAAAAAACAAAAAGCAGTAGACAAGCCGCAGCAGTCCAGTAGGGCCATCGGATAGAAAATATGGTTTTCTTTTGCATCGGCACCATACTTCCTGCACCTATATCCGATGCCTCATCGCTATCTTCGGCTCCACGCTGAATTTGCTCTTTAATGTTTTCAAGCATTATTTTTTGCCTGGATTGGCTCATCTTCTCTGCAGACGAAGGCTGCAGTAAATTAGCCACTATGGCTTGGTCGATGGCATCCTGACCATCGATATCAGCAGTAGAAAGCGCATGCTGTAGCCATTCGATCTCCTCAAGCGAACAGTTCCCTTCTTTATATTTTTGAAGTAATTGGTCTATTTTAGATTTATTGGTCTCCACTGAGCTGTATTTTTAAAGTAAATACACACAGCGTAGAATAAAGGTCTGCTCTAGAAAAAACTTTTTTTACTGCGCAGAATGGAGAAGCAGAATCAATAACAAGGCCGAGAAACCATTGTCCTGCAGTGCGCCACTTCGGATAAATTTATTTGCTTTGACAATATGGTCACGAACAGTAGCAATAGAAATGCCCATTTCTTCGGCAATCTCCTGATAGCTTTTACCTTCCAGCTTAGATAGCCTGAATATTTTTTGGCGTTGTTTGGGCAATCTGCTCAACAAATCTTCTACCAAGGCCATGGCCTCCTTTGAATCCAGCACTTTATCAATGGTATTCTCGGATTCCGATGCCCCATAGGCGAGCTGGATCTCAGATTCCATCTCCAATTTTAGCCGTCGTTTGAAATTAAAAGTGATATTACGCGAACAGGTAAACAGAAATGCTGCGAAAGATTGCTCAGGATCTATCTTTGATCTATTTTCCCAAATACGTAGAAAAACATCCTGAAGTAAATCTTCGGCGCTAGTTTCATCTTTTAGAAACTTAAGAATATTGGCGTAAATAATCTGGCTATAGCGATGATACAAAATATCAAAGGCCTGCATATCTCCATGATGGAGTTGGCACAAGAGTTCCTTCTCAAGCAGATTCTGATCGATGTCCATAATTGATTATTCTAGGCATGAAGTTAATTACTTCGCTGCAATAATTCAAATCAAATTTCTGAATCCCAGTAAACTTGTGGTATTTTTTCCTTAATTTGCGGGAGCTAATCCCCCCCATAGCTGCGTAATCAATCCATAAACGTATCGATTTAAAACCATGCAAAATTTCATCTATTTATTTTCTGGCTTCCATGCCCGAACTGCCCAATTTTTAAAAATAGGATTGACCTTGTTCCTAGCGGGCCAGTTTATCACACCTTCACATGCGCATGCCCAATCCTTAATGCACCCAATTACCCAGATTAATGATGTCAAATCCCAAATCAGCAAAAAATCCGAACCGGTGTATACTGCATACAAGCAGTTGATTATGCTGGCAGACTCTCTTTTATTGACCGACCATCACGCTGTTGAGGATTTTAGCGTACCTGGCTTCTACAGCGATAAAGAAGGCCAACGTGCCATGGCAAAAAAACTCCATACGGATGCTTTTGCTGCCTATTGTACTGCCTTAGCCTATACCTTAAATGGTGAGCAGAAATATGCATCCAAAGCTTTATATTTCATCAACTCCTGGGCCACAATCAATAAAAAATATTCCGATTTTGACGGACCGGTTGTACTTTCTTATGCCGGTGCCGGATTAATGATCGCGGCTGAATTACTTAAAAACGATCCTCTTTGGACGAAGAACGACCGTGATCATTTCAAAACCTGGACTGTCAAGGTCTATCAAAAAGCGACACATTTCTTACGTGAAAGGCCAAATAATATTGCGGATTGGGCAAGATTTGCTCATCTACTTTCGGCAAATTTTCTTGATGACCAAAAAGAGCTTTCTTTTACAATAGCCTTAATCAAGGCTGGTCTTTTTGAAAAGATCGCAGCAGATGGCCATCTTATCGAAGAAGTAAAGCGGGGTGAGAAAGGTTTATGGTATACGTACTTTTCTTTGGCTCCATTGACAGCCTCCATGTGGTGCATATACAATGCCACCGGAGAAAACCTGTTTGCAGCCAAGAAGGATGGAAAATCGATCAAGCAGGCCATAGATTACTTATATTATTACAATCAACACCCGACAGAATGGCCTTGGTTTAAGATCCCTGATGTTGACATTCAGGACATGGCGGTAGGCGTTTGGCCTTCCAATCTGCTTGAGGCCATGAAGGATATTTATCATACAGCTGAATTTGATTCGTACCTGTCGATTTATCGTCCAATGGTTTACAAAAAAAATCATTTTGCGTGGACCTTCCCCACACTAATGCCGGCACACTTGCATGCAGACAATACGACCAAGTAGCGCATGGAATAAAGCGATCCTTTGTCATGACAAAGGATCGCTTTAATCGCACAAACCAGCGCTTATTTTTTAAACTCAGAAATGCTTAGCTCTTGAAATTCCAGCTTTTTATCCCCGACGATACGAATCTTTGTTATTGGCTTATTCGGGAAAAATAAGCTGGTCATTACCGTTAGTCCGCCATCTGCAAAAAACTCCACAGAGCTCACATCAACATACAAGCTGAAAGACAATGTCCCGTTATTCAGTAGGCGTTGCGCCAAAGCCGTTTTAGCGAATTCCGCATTGAAAGACACTTCGCCGGATTTAGAACGATCGATGTAATATGCATTTTGGTCTTCACGATAACCAATGACCAATTCATCACCAGATTCATTCGATAAGATCACTTTAAAAGCCTGCTGCTTCAACTTCTTGAGGTCCAAACGATACGCTTGTGGGAGGCGTTCCTCGAATGAGGCTTCTTTCGTTCCGCCACCATGGTATTGTTTTAACGGCCGAAATGCAGTTTCAATTTCTTTGGGCGCAGTACTCGCGACGTAGAAAGACTGTCCAACTTTTTCCAAGGATAAAACACGGGGTATAGTTGATGAGGAACGCCACCCTGTCGTAGGTACCACATTAGCATATTGCCAGTTACTCATCCAACCAATCATGAGATGTCTATCGCCTAGATTACTCCAGGTTACGCCAGCATAGTTATCCGGTCCCCAGTCTAACCATTTAATTGCTGTATCATCAGCTTTAAATTGCTTTCCATCAAAATCACCGACAAAATATTGCGTTACCGACCCCCCATTTGGCCCTCCTGGATTTATGCTCACCAATAGAACCCATTTCGTCTCACCTTTGTATTTCATTGGGATAAGGTCAGGACATTCCCAGACACCGCCATGTGCGCCCAGCTCCTTACCAAATTCGCTTTCCTTATTCCATTCCTTTAAGTTTTTAGATGAATAGAAAGTAATGCAATCCTTGGTAGCCAAAGTCATGATCCAACGTTGACTATGCGCATGCCACATTACTTTTGGATCTCTGAAATCCCATATACCCGGATTTGGCAGCACTGGATTCCCCTTATACTTTGTCCAGGTAGCACCCTCATCCAGACTATACGCCAAACTTTGGTTTTCATGTAATCCTGTTTTCCGATCCTCTTCCTGATGATTATGATGGGTAAAAATAGCGACCATCGCACCTTTTCCAAAACCGGCTGTATTATCCTGGTCAATTACGGCACTTCCCGAGAAAATAGTCCCTAAACTATCCGGATATAAGGCGATCTTTTTTTCATCCCAATGAAGCAGATCTTTGCTGGTCGCATGCCCCCAATGCATAGGCCCCCAGACTGGTTTCTCGGGGTTATGCTGAAAAAAGAGGTGATAATTTCCGTTGATATATACCATGCCATTCGGGTCGTTCATCCAGCCCTGCTTGGGCGTAAAATGGTAGATCGGACGGTATTTTTCCTCAGGATCTTTTATTTCTTTCGAACCAACTTGCCCGAATGCTGTACTCGCTATGCCTGCAAGAAGCAGCATAGTTCCATATTTCTTTATTCTATTCATAGCTTATTTAGTTTATATCATTTAGGTTATTTATGTCTGCACATAAAATAACGATAATTCTTATGATTTTTCGACTTTCATCATATTGACTTTAATGGTACCCTGATCAGCATAAATCGTCCATGGATTCTGGTCCATTTTATAAATACGATTGGTAAAAGCGACATTATTATTAACATAGACCACACAAATAGATTTTTCGATAACAATTTTTACATCAAAACGTTTATTGGCAGGTACGATCAAGGGTGTAAAGTTAAGTTCTGTTTTTCCAGCTGTTCCCCCCAGACTGACTTCCCGATTCATAAAGAGTGAAGGCATGCCCCAGCGATTTGCAGAAGTCAGATCGAAGCCAATACTATACAACTCAGAAGGATTGTCACATGCACCAAAAGTGAATCCAAAGTGGTCAGATTCCGAAGCATCTATCGTCATTGATATTTTAACAGGAGTTTTGTTCCGGTTGAATTGTGCATAACTCCTCCCATTGGACTGTGCAGTTATACGATATGTTTTATTATTTTCCGAAACATTTCCAACGACATTCAGTTTTTCAAACAGCATCTCCTTATTAAACTTATTGTCCACAGCAGCGGGAATAACCGGATATAATCTCCCTGTCGGCCCCTGCAGCAGCCTGTGCGTAATTAAACTTCCAGACCAGGGCAATTCATTATTATTGTTGATGGTCTGCCCTGTAGAGCACCAGCCCGATAGGTAGCGCACTGTTCCATCACTGGCTGTTTTGCCAGCATACAGGTATAAGCCATCAAAAGTTTCATGATGGCCGTTTTCATCTCGACATATTTTCCAGGGGCCATCAGGTGAATCAGCAATGCGGTAAAAAGTCTTGCGATGCGCATCCCGATTGATCCGGGAGAATGTCAAATACCATTTGTCACCCATTTTAAATAGATCTGGACACTCCAGTATTTCTGCATCCGTTTCAATCTGATACATCCCTACAGCTGGTGCATCTGTCGCTACGATGGGTGTTATACTAGACCAATTGTTCAGGTCTGCAGATATATACCGAGCGATAGCACCTTTGCCATCCTTACGCGTGGTTACCAACATCACATAACTGCCGCGAGTTTCGTCCCAGTACACATGGGGATCCCGAAAATTGTTTTGGTCATAACCCGGAGCAGGCTGTATCGTCCAGGCAGACTGCTTTGTCCAGTTCAGTAAATCTGTCGAAGTCGCGATCATCACTTTTTCGGCTGGATTCAGGTTGCCATTATGCCCCGTATAAAAACAAAAATAGGTCTGATCCTTTTTAATAAAGCTGCCTGTTCCTATCCATTCATCCTGACTTCCCATAACCCCAGCAGGCAATACTTCTGTAAAACCATCAAATGTGGCGTAATCGCTGGTTTTGGTCATGTGAATCGGATGGCGATTGGCATTTTCATAGAGATAGAACAAATAATAATTTTTATCATCGGCATTGTAATACGGCATGGGATCTCCGACAAATCCTTCTTGTGGCTTATAAAAAGTCTGAAACAGGCCGGCTTCCTGTACCGAAGTACAGGAAGTAGACCAATCTATTGCTACTGGATCACTCGGCTTATCGAGAGGCAAGCTTTGATCACCATTTTTACAATTTGTCAGCAATGCCATCAAGCATAGCACTGGAATTAAATATAATTTTGTTCTCATTTAGGATCTCAATAAAACCATTATTTACATATTGTTCTGCCCATTCCCATACAGTGTCATTAACTCATTCTAATCCGTTCCGCTTCACTTACGCCTAATCTTCGAAACAACGATCTCATTATGATGAATTGTCATTACCTAGGCGCTTCACCCTTTTCGTGCTTAAAGTATATCGGAACTATTTTTCTAAGCTTATTGACTTAAAAATTGAAAACAGACCAATATTCACGGAACGACAAGACGCTATCTCATCGTTCGTTTTAATATTTCTACAGGAGGGATTGGCTAATGCTTTAATATCCTGGGTTTTGTTTATAGAGGTACTTGCTCAACCTGATCTGTGCTTCGGGAATAGGCAAATACTCATTCTTATCTGCTGTAAAATGAGCTACAGCATAATAGGAACGCCGTGATTTCTCCGTTTCATAATACGCATTCATAGTTTGATCCGCAATTCCCCAGCGTACCAGATCGAAGAATCGGCCATTTTCCATCGCCAATTCCAAACGACGTTCCCAACGTAAGGCCTTCCGTGCATTTTCCTCATTCCATATGATATTGTCACCATTTTTATACGTTTCTATCAACATTTTATCTGTGGCATACCCCGTCATTGTGGCACTATTTTTTGCACGCAGACGTACTTGGTTGATCAGGGATAGGGCTTCGGCCGAACGATGCGATTCTATAAGTGCTTCGGCACGCATCAGCAAGACATCGGCCACACGCAGCACAATACGGTTCTTGGTATTCGCAAAAAAAGGAGCAATTGGTACAAAACAATCACAATCAGGATCAACGTTCTCTTTCAGCGAAGCATAGACCGAATAGTCCGCCGGATTACGATTCCAGCTCTCTTGATAGGTGCGTTTGATATTGTATTTATAAGGCAGTCCCGGAATCGCTACGGTGTGAAATAACCTTGGGTCATATTTTTCCGAAGCGTTGAACGTATTTAAAGTATTGTAGTTATCAAGGGGTACACCCTTTCCTGTCGTGCGAAATGCATTTACCAAGCTCTGACTAGGTTTATTAAAATCGCAGCAGCCCACACCCATTGGCACGGAGAGCACATCCGAGAAATTCACGCGGCCAAACTTGGTTCCGTCATCTTTTGAAAATTGAACTGAAAAAATTGCTTCTGTACCGTTCTCGTATTTCCCGGGCAAAAAGTTGAAAGCGAAGTCCGCTTCAAGTGCATGATTTGAGGCAAGTACAATGTCTGTATTTTCCAACACTTTATTCAGATCGTCCGAGTTAATTCCTGTTACTGCATGTCGCTCGGCATTGTCCTGGCGATAAGCTTTATACAGGTATGTTTTCGCAAGATACGCAGCAGCAGCAATTCGGTTGGCACGACCAATTTCCGTTTGCGCGGTCGGCAAATGATCTACCGCGTACTGAAAGTCGTCGACAATTTTTTGCCAAAGTGCATCGTTGCTCAACGCTCGATTTGATACCGTTTCATAATTATCTATCGGCACATTTTCATCGATATAGGGCACATACTTAAAGAGCGTTTTTAGCATAAAATAGAAGTGCCCACGCAGGAATCTTGCTTCGGCCAATTTCTCCTCCTTGCCTTCAAAACCATTCATTTCCTGAATCGTTTTGATCGTCGTATTGGCACGTGAAATGGCTACATACAACTGAAACCATAGTTTATCCACTTCCGCAAAATTGGTCGTAATATTGCTGGATACCTCCAAAAAATGGAACGTTTGAATATCCTGCGGCCCCGAACCACCTTTGTACGCGTCATCAGACCTTACTGTACCATAAGGCCAGAGGCTAAAAGGTACATCATAATGGTCATTGCCCAAAGCAGCATACGTAGCCGTCAGTAATCTTTCAGGTGCCTTTACTTGGTCGGAGCTGAGTACAGCATTGGGGGTCTGCTCCAGAAACTTGGTACATCCGGAAAGTAGACCGGTTGACACCATCATTATTATCGCTAGTTTATTGGTTATTTTTTTCATTGGAATTCTATTTATTAACATGTTCCATATTGATGGATGATTCTTTTGGTTCCTTTGTCCATTATTTGTGGATTCTCAGTTTCTTTTTGCTAAAAGCCAATATTTACTCCCGCAGTCCATGTCGTAGGGATAGGATAGCCCCAGCCTACATTCTCCGGATCTACACCTGTAAAATTTTTCGATTTGACAGTAAACAGGTTCTGTCCCGTAAGGTAGACGCGTAACCGGCTCATCCGCAAACGAGAAGCAGTTGCTGTGGGTAACGTGTATCCAATAGACAGGTTTCGAAGTTTCATATAGGATCCGTTTTCAATAAAGTAATTGGACAGTCGGCCTTCATCATTATTGTTTGTCGTCTGCAATGCTGGAATTGTCGAAGATGAATTCTGCGGTGTCCAAGCATTGAGCAGGCGCACGCCCTTATTGGAGTTTACATCATCTACACTCCAAAAATCAGTCTGTTTTTTCAGCCAATTTTCAACATCTATCCCCTGTACCCCCTGAAAATAGACTGAAAGATCGAAGCCCTTATATTTCAGTGCGATATTCAAACTATAGGAAAAATCAGGATGTGGGTTTCCGATCCAGGTGCGGTCCATGTCTGTAATTTGCTGATCTGCATCGTACAAATTTACGTAGCGCAATCGCCCGATCCCTTTCCCCGTTTGATTGACATGATTGTCAACATCCATCTGATTTTGAAAGATCCCATCGGTTACATAACCATAAAACGAACCCAACGGTCTACCAATAATATTATCCCCCTGGCGTCCACCGTAGGAGTTTTCCACAGCTACAGGCAAGTGAGTTACCTTGTTTTTATACGACGATAAGACAGCGGTCACATCATAATCCAAACCAAAAGCGGTCTTATTGCGGTATCCCACAGTAAAATCCAGGCCTTTGTTTTCCATCGAGGCCCCATTGGCCCAGCGATAACCACCCTCACCTACAACACCAATATAGGCGGGATTAATCAGCATATCTTTTGTTGCTTTGACATACCAATCAACCGACCCGTAAAGACTTTGGCCAAACAGCGTGAAGTCCAAACCGATATTGGTCTGGGTCGTAGTTTCCCACTTTAGGTCGTTGTTTTCTGTCTGAATTTTCCGGTATCCCGAAGGTAAAATTCCGGTTCCCGAACCCGAAAGATCATAAGCAGTACCATCGACGATATTCCATGTTGGGTCACCGATCCCATACTCAGGCACAAAAAGTGCATAAGTCGCTAGATTGCCAATTCCCTGATTACCAGTCTGCCCCCAGCCCACACGTAATTTAAGATCAGAAATGTAATCTTTGGTATTCGCCATAAAACGTTCGGATGAAATCCGCCAGCCCGCTGTTACAGCCGGGAAGGTTGCAAAGCGGTTATTTTTACCAAAACGGGAAGAGCCATCATGTCTCACTGTAAAGGAAGCCAAATAACGGTCATCAAAAGAATAGTTTGCCTTTCCGAAATAAGAGAGGAGCGAAAAGCCTGTCGAGGTACCACCGACGGCAGCAATTCCAGTGCTCACGCCAGGCCACATATACTCAGGCGTTTCGATAGAAAAAGCCCCATCGCCACCGGTATATGCGTTAAAACTAATATCATTCTGACGATTCATTTCAACACCAGCCAATAGGTCTATCGTATGATTAGCAATCTCTTTTCGGTAGGTTGCCGTATTCGACCAAGTCCATTTCATTCCATGTGACTGTTCCATATTGACAGCACTTCTATCGCTATTCATAAAACCCGAACGGTAGGAAACTTGCAGGTTGCGTTTATAATAATTACCGTAATCTATCCCATAGCTTGTCCGGAGACGCAAGTCTTTAATAAGCTGCAAATCGGCATAGACATTCCCAAATAAACGCCAATAGTTGTATTTATTATTTCTGTTGTCATGCAGCAGTCGTACCGGATTATGGCGATCGTTCATTCCCAGCGCTGGACCGCCCCAACCAATGCCGTCAACAGTATGTACGGGTATGATAGGCAATGCTTTCAGGGACAGATCCAGAACATCTCCGGGCACCTGTACCTCGCCCGTATTGTTCACCGTAAAATTCTCACCAACAACCAGCTTACCATCAAAAAGTTTGTAATCGGCATTCATCCGAGCTGATATGCGCTGGAAATCCGTATAACGAAGAGTCCCATTATTACGCAGATAACCCAAGGAGAAGTATGAGCTCGACTTATCCGTCGCCGAACTCAAAGTGGCATTATAGGATTGGAGCAGACCAGGTTTGGAAACTTCATCGAACCAATCCGTATCTGCAGCATACATCGTATGCTCGCGGTCGATATATTGTGGTATAACGACCTTATTTAGCTGTGGTAGACCATTGGCGTCATTGTTCCATTCAAACTGATAGCCAATATTATTGCTGTTCGGATTACCACCGCTATTAATCGTAGCCTGCCATAGCGCCTGTCCATACTGCTGGGCATTAAGCACCTTCATGCGGTTGTTAAAATGTGTGCTGGTTGCATAGGCATCAACCATAAGTTTTGGTGCGCCGGGTTTTCCTCTTTTGGTTGTAATCACAATAACGCCATTTGCTGCGCGTGATCCATAGATACTTGCTGAGGAAGCATCTTTCAGGACTTGAATGCTCTCGATGTCATTAGCATTCAGCTCATGCATTCCACCCTGTGTAGGCACGCCATCAATGACATAGAGTGGATCTTGGCTACTGTTGATCGAACTGATACCGCGCATCCGTACCGTGGCAGCTCCGCTGGGACTACCGTCAGAGGTTACGGTCATACCTGCTACGCGGCCCTGAAGTGCTTTCATTGGATTATTTTCAGGCGCTTTCATCAATTCTGTCACATTGACGACGCTCACCGCCCCGGTCAGGTCCTTTTTGCGCTCGGTCTGGTAGCCTGTAACAACCACTTCATCAAGTCCCTTTTCGGTGCTGATCAATCGGATATCCAGAAATTTCCGATCACCCAATTGCATAGTCTGAGGTTCATAGCCTACATAGGTTATTTCCAAAGTACCTTTGTTAGCCGGTACCTGCAACACAAATTCCCCTTTTTCATTCGATTTGGTTGCCTGAGTGGTTCCCTTGACCACTAATGACGCTCCAGCGATAGGAGCTGCTGTTCCGCTGTCCGAAATCCGCCCCCGAATTTCTGTCTGCTGCGCGAAAGCAGCTACCGAAAAAAGCGCCAAAGACGGGAGCAACATAACTTGCTGTCTTGTAAACATAATTGGTTATTATAAGTAGATTATTAATTAGATTATTTGTCTTGCTGTTGGTTATTTTATTTTGTCATAAACAGCTATTGTTTCACCTTTAGGTCGCTATCGCGAAAGATGGGATTCAGCCAATGGAAGCGATTGATATCTTCAGGACTGTAAGCGGGGCATGCACCGCTGCTCTGCGTCACAAAACCACTGAGCGTAGCTGCAAATTCCAGTACTTCCTCAAGTTGAACACCATCCTGCATCTGAAACCTCTTGGCCAGAAAAGCTGCCAAAAAGGAATCCCCGCTTCCAATCGTATCCTCTACCTGAACTTTCAATGCTGGAAAATGATAACTTATATTGTCCTTTTTAAAATGATACACTGCACCCTCTGCACCATACGTTACTATAGCTTCCTGAATTGCAAAACGGTCCATGATTAGATCTACACGCTGCTGATCAGTAGAGGTAGCTGTAGCACCATTCCAGTCCGAAATAATGTGCAGTTCCTCCGCATTCATTTTCACAAAATCAGCGTATTTTAAAAGGTTATGTATTTTTTCGGGACCGAAATATGGAGCGCGCAAATTGACATCCATCACGCGGAAACGTGCTTTTTCCAGTAACAACAACAAGCTTTGAAAACTTACCTCATCCCGACAGGCTAAACTGCCGTATACCAAAAAGTCTACGGCCGCAACCGCTTCCAGCACAACAGTATCCACCGCTATTCTATCCCAAGCAACAGGATAAACGATTTCGTATTGTACATTGCGTTCCGCATCAATCGTAACCTCGACCGTTGAGGTGGGTAAACTGTCGTCAAACTGAAAAAATGTTGTCGGAACTCCCAGTTGCTCACACGCAGAAAGCAGTTCATCTCCATTTTCATCACGCCCTATGCGTGTCAGCATACGCGTCACAACGCCTAGTTTATTCAGGTGATACGCTACATTCAAAGGAGCGCCACCCAATTTTTTGCCTGTAGGTAGATTGTCCCAAAGAACCTCTCCAAAACAAATACCTTGTATTGATTTATCTCCGTTTCTCATATTTACTCTTTTTTATACAGCGTTTTGGCTGAGTGCCAGAACAGTGTACCGAATTGATTATTTTAATTTCCCTTATATTCTAATGGTGACAACAGGCTTATGTTACTTGCAATCACAACCTGATTCATTCAAAAACAGCAGCTGTCAGCTGTTAAGCTAATTATCCTTACAAATGCCTACTTAATGCAGATTCATAGTATGCCCCATATCTTCCAAAGACCGTCCTTTTGTCTCGGGCATAAATTTCACTACATAAATAAGCTGCAATACCATAAACAGGGCAAACATCAGAAAGGTGCCACCACCGCCAAGAATCTCCGTCAGTGCTGGAAAGCAAAAAGTGATAATTGCCGCCATCACCCAATGCGTCAGGCTACCAAATGTCTGCCCTTTGGCCCGTACATCATTTGGAAAAATTTCGGAAATAAACACCCAGATCACCGCTCCCTGCGAGAAGGCGAAAAAAGCGATAAAACTCATCAGGTAGATGGTAATAGCAAATCCTGTTGTCTGTCCGGTGTAGAAAGCTTGCGAAACCAGTGCTAGCGATACGATCAAACCCAGGGAGCCCACAAGCATCAGTTTTTTGCGGCCTACCTTATCAATAAAATTGATCGCCACCAAGGTGAAAATAAAATTGATTACCCCGATACCGACTGTGGATAGCAGCGAACTCTGCGAGCCGAGGCCAGCCATCTCAAAGACACGCGGCGCATAATAAATAATCGCATTGATACCCGAAAGCTGGTTGAATAGCGCAAAACAGAGGGCTAACAAAATCGGTTTGGCATTTTCACGTATAAATAATTTACCTTCGCCCGCCATCCTATCGTTGGATTCCTGGATTTTCTCGATTTCAAGCTCGTAACCTTCAGAATTGATTCTTTTCATGATTTTCGTTGCTTCGGACAAATTATTTTTATGCAATAACAGCCACCTCGGACTTTCGGGAATAAAGAAGATCAATATAAAGAACAAGAGCGACGGAAAGCATTGCACACCCAGCATCCAACGCCAGGATTCTTCCCCCAATTGTCCGATAAAATAGTTGGATAAGTAGGCAATCAGAATTCCCAATACCACATTAAACTGAAAGAGACCCACCAACTTGCCTCTTGAAGCCGCAGGGGAAATTTCGGAAATATAAATTGGCGCCGTTACCGAAGACACACCGACCCCGATTCCTCCCAAAAAACGGAATAAAATAAATATAGTCCAGTCATTCGCCAATGCGCTCCCAATGGCGGAAATAAAATAAAGTGCCGCCACAGCAAATAATGTATTCTTCCGACCAAGCTTATCCGAAGGCAACGCCCCCAATGCAGCACCGACGACAGTACCTATTAACGCAATAGCCATTGTAAGCCCATGCTGAAACTCGCTCAGATGCCAATGCTCCTGTACTGCCTTTTCAGCTCCAGAAATCACTGCTGTATCAAAGCCAAATAAGAATCCGCCCAACGCCACTACAAATGACCAGGCTAATACGGTGTTTTTGTTCATGTTTTCCCTATAATTGATTAACTCAAATTTAACTCAGGATTCATACTAACTTAAATTTGGATACAGCAAAAACATGTATTTATGTAACATTTTTAAAAATACATTAAACACTTACATATCAATGTTTTATATTAAATTCATGTTTTCAAACTTTTAGTTTTTAGACATATCCTATAGAAAATGATACATATTTATCTCAATCTGTTTTAGTGTAATGAATACACTAACCATATACTGATTATCTAAAAAAAGTGAAATGATGTATATTCGGATTGTAAAGGGAAAAAAAATCATGGGAAGACACACCGTTTATAGCCTATTGATCCTATTCCTTTTTTTGGGTTGTCAATCAGTAAGCCAAAAAAAGAAGCGGGTCATCGCTTTTTCGCAATGCATTGGGAATGATGCCTGGAGGCAGACTATGCTCGAGGAAATGAAACGCGAACTCTCTTTTAATCCCGACATTGAATTCTTATACCGGGATGCCCATGGCAACAATGCGCTGCAAATTGACCAGATACGCGAACTTGCCAAAGCAGATATAGACTTGTTGATCGTTTCGCCCAATGAGGCCGAGCCGCTTACTCCCATCGTTGATTCCATATACCAGCTTCATATCCCTGTGATCGTAACCGACCGCAAAACCTCTTCGGGTCAATATAATGCATACGTAGGGGCAGACAACCTGGCCATTGGTAAACTTGCAGGTCAATATAGCCAAACTGTTCTTCAAGGCAAAGGCAAGGTCGGATTAGTGACCGGACTATCGGGGACATCGGCTTCCATCGAGCGCGAAAAGGGTTTTAAACAAAGTATTTTGGCAGCATCTGACATGCAAATAAACGGTATTATCCACGGGGGATGGGAAAAAAATACAGCCTATGACCAAACGCGAAAGCACATCAGTCAGATGGCGCAGAGCGATGTCATTTTTACTTTCAATGACCAAATGGCCATGGGCGTAAAAAAAGCCCTAGACGAAGCGCAGTCCAAAAAGGATATTAAAATCATCGGTGTAGATGCGCTTCCCGGTCCAGGCAATGGTTTGGAACAGATTATGCAAGGCCATATGTATGCTTCCATGCTGTACCCCACTGGCGGCACTGAAGCAATCCGAATAGCGCTAGCGATTATCAACAATCAGCCTTATAAACGCGAGAACATCCTTGCTACCTCCGTTATTGACAAAACAAATGCAGAACTACTCGCACTGCAGTCCCATAAGATCCAACAGCAACAAATAGATATCGACAAAAGACAGGAATTTATTACCGAGCAGAACCGTATTTATCAGAATCAAAAGTCTATACTCAATGTCCTTGTTGTCAGTCTGGTGCTCGCTGTCGTTTTTGGCGGTGTTTCCGTCATTGTCATCAAAAGCAATTGGGAGAAGAACAAACATCTCGAAATCAAAAATAGCGAAATCTTGTCCCAGCAGAAGCAAATCGTTGAGATGAACAGTCAGATTCAGCAGGCAGCGGAAATTAAAAACAATTTTTTTACCAACATCTCCCACGAGTTCAAAACTCCCCTCACTCTTATCCTGGCGCCGATAGAGGATCTCGAAACACGGAAGGATCTTGCCGAAGATATCAAAGATCAATTGTCACGTGTCAAACGAAGTGCGAAAAAATTGCAACGCCTGGTAAGCGATCTCATCGATATCCATCGCATCAGCAAAGCAAAGATCAAGCTTCAGGTTTCGGCAGTACAGATTGACCCTTTTATACAACAGGTAATCAACAGCTTCAGGCCGCTGCTCAAAAAAAACAGAATATCCGTCAGCTACGTTAACAAAAGTATCTTAAAAGAAGTATGGATTGACGAATACCTGATGGAACAGGTGCTATCCAATCTCCTTTCCAATGCCATAAAACATACCGCAGCCAGTGGAAGAATTGAAATTTCATTGGAAGAAAATAGCTTCAAAGATTACTTCTACTTACGCGTATTGGACAATGGTTTAGGAATTGCACCTATCGATATAGAGCATATTTTTGACCCTTTCTATCAAGGAACAGGTAGCAGGAATGGTTCTGGGATTGGTCTTGCTTATGCCAAACAGATTGTCGAGCTACATCATGGCCAGATCACGGCCAGCAGCAAATTAGGCCATGGTTCGATCTTTACACTACGGATGCCCATCGGCAATGCTCATTACGAGCAGGAAGAGCTCCTGAAAGATGAATCTAGCATAAAGCCCGTATTCAAGCAGCAAGAATATCTGGAGCCTGAGGTAAAGTCCCCCGAAAAGAATCTTTCCTTTCATTCTGATAAATCAAAAAGCATTCTGATTGTCGAAGATAATGATGAAATCAGAGACTACCTCAGATCTATCTTAGAAAGCGACTACAATTTATTGTTGGCCAGAGATTCGCGTCAAGCCAATAGTTTTATGAAAACGCACTTCCCCGATTTGGTACTCACCGATATTATGCTGCCTGACGGCAGTGGCCTAGATATCCTCAAAGATGTCAAAACCTTCTATCAGACCGCTCATATTCCAGTCATTCTGTTGAGTGCACTTGCCAACGAAGAAACTATCCTTGAGGGAAGCCTTTTAAAAGCAGATGACTATATCACCAAACCATTCAATGCTGCCCTCCTTAAGGTGCGGATTGCCAATATCCTACAATCGAGGCATCAGCTGAAAGAAAAATATAGCAGCACTGTGGAGCAATTTGATACTTCGCAGTCTGATAGCATTAACGACAACGACAGACGCTTTCTCAATAGTTTTTCGACGATTGTCGAATCAAAGCTTTCCGATTCAAGGCTGAGCGTCGACGATATTGCGAGCGAACTCCACTTATCGCGCGTGCAGCTCTATCGAAAGGTTAAACAGTTGCTCGACTGTAGCATCAGCGAATATATTGTCGAAAGGAGACTCAAAAAAGCCAAAAGCCTGATGGCAGATGGCCTCCATATCAATGAGATCTTCAGCAGTGTCGGTTTTTCATCGGCTTCCTATTTTGCTTCAGCATTTAAAAAGAGATATGGACAGTCACCGAGCGCTTATAAGAAAGAGCTAGACCGAAAATAAGTAATCTAACAGCAGATAGAATCAAAACTGCCCTTTACGGCCAAACAAATAGAAACTGATCAGCATAAATAGAACAATCATAAGTATATTGCTGTTATCGAGTCGGGTAAATGAATCATTCTCCGATAGGATATTCATCAGGGCATTATATGCCCCAGTGTAAGGAATAAAATCTGAAAAACTTTTTTGGGCTACGAGCACTGAAAATGCTAGCATGAACATCGATATACCAATCGGATAGATAAAGCTCCGGAACAATAGACTCAATGCCAACTGAATCATGGCGATAGCCGATAGGGTAACAAACAGTTTCAAAAAAGTATAAAAAATAACTTCCCTAAAGTCGTAATTCTGAAAACCGAGTACAGGATACAACTGGCTCAATAAATACCCGCTCATTAAAAAGGCGGTGTAGGCAAAAAGCAGAGAAAATAGCAACGTAAGAAGTATAAAGATTGTTTTCGAAAAGAAAATATGGGTCTTACTGATGGGTATCGTAAAAAGTATTTTATAATTGTTGTTCTTGTATTCCACATCACAACAGGCAAATACAAATAAAGCGACTAGAATGGGATAAAGTAAATAAAAAAACTGAAAAACATACCGACCAAGCAAAACCTTCCATGGGTTTGGAATTGCTGTAGGACCACCAGAATTCACAATATCATAACTAATATAGCCAGCTATCGCAAAAACGAGCAACGTTGGTACGATCAAGACTCCAAAAATCCCCCGGTTACGCAGGAGTTTATATTTTTCTGACAAGAAAGCAGTATATAATGTATTAGCCATTTGCACTATCGATTAGATTTATAAAAATTTGTTCAAGATCTTTACTGTGCGATTCTATCCCATAGATAGCAATCTGCTGTTCGACCAGCGATTTGATCAGGGCAGCAAATTGCTGGTCATCTCCAACATTGACAACAACAGTATCTCCATCAGTTTTAAGAATAGGAAATCCCGCATGTTGCAACAGTAAAGCAGCCGCTCCTGCATCCGATGTCCGTATAACAACTTCCTGATCGACCTGTCCCAAAAGCTCATTTTTTGTCCCCTGGAAGATCATTTTCCCACCTTCTATAATACCAATATGGGTGGCAATTTTTTCAAGTTCACTCAAAATATGACTCGAAAGAAAGATTGTCTTACCCTGTTCATTGAGTTGGCGAAACAAGTTTCTCATTTCTACAATACCTTGCGGATCTAGGCCATTTAGTGGTTCATCCAGGATAAGCAATTGCGGATCATGGAAAATGGCCATTGCTATTCCCAACCGTTGTTTCATTCCCATAGATAGCGCACTGGCTTTTTTCTTTTTTTCCCGATGCAGGTCTACCATTTCAAGCACCTCCTCAATACGATTGCCACCTTTTTTGTGAATAATATCCAGATATTTTAAATTTTCAAAAACTGTCAGCTTGGTATAATAACATGGGGCTTCGATCAGATTTCCAACCTTGGCGTGAATACCTGTACGATGATCCCTTAGACTCTCGCCTTGAATAAAAATCGCATCGGTATCATCTTGTAAAAGTCCCAAAAGTAGTTTAATCGTCGTTGATTTTCCAGCACCATTTCGGCCGAGATAGCCGTAAATGCCTTTTTCTGGTACTTGTAAATTAATGTCGTCCAATATTATTTTTGAACCGATTTTGAAGCTAAGTTGTTTTGTAAGGATACTTTCCATTGTTATTAGCGGTAAATTGGGTTTTTATTGATATCGATATAAAAAATGCCGTCGATGTAGTCCCGCCATTTTCTGTTTTCATCAATGCCCTGATTTATGATCGAATTAAAATGCTGCCCCAATAAACTATTTTTGGGCAAAGAGCGAAGATCTAAAAAGAAGTAAGGGGACCTAGTCGCGTGAAATACATTTTCTAAGGCGAGTTTGCTCGCTTTATCGACAATGCGATTAACTTCGTTATATCGACCATAGGAGGTAAAATCCAGGCAATAAACTTGATCACCGAACTTCTTTTTGATATAAGCTCCAAGGGGTAGATATTCTTTGTTGTAGGGTGCAGAAAAGGTATGGATATTGGCACACCAAACAATAATTTTCCTACTCGGGTGTACGGAGTCAATTTGATACATCAAATTTTTAGCCATTAATGAATCCCTAAAATGCATACTCTGCATCGACCCTGTTTTAAAGCGCCAAGATTTTTCAAAATTGTTTCTCATATCCGAGAGATAGCGACTGTAAATACGGTGCTCTGCATTATCACCACGACTCCGTATCAGGCGGCTCAATCCATCCAATTCAGCCAAAAATTGCTTCTTTGCCTGCCCGTCAAGTCGTTTTTTGGCAAATTGTTCATAAGTGAGATAAGCGAGTTTCTCGACATGTTTGTTCAATACCGGGTAGTGGGTTGAATCGATACCATTTTTGAGCAAGAAATCTTCCAATAATTTTGAACGGCTATCCCCCAATCCCCGACCTGAAAACTGAATATCAAATCCCCCCAACACAATAGGATCCTTGGTCGATTTCGTCTGTTGACAATAAGTCAAGAGGGTCTGATTTTCCTGGTTCCGCCACCAAAAGTCAAACAGACCAATACCACCAATCGTTTTGGACTGCGCCGCATTCGTCGTGGTATCCATCTGCTTATTCATCATCCACATATCATACTGCCCTGCCTCATACAACAAAACATCATAATCCAAATGTTCATGGAGATAACGGATCAGCCTCGCCTTAGCCTTAAAGGTCTGACCATCGTTGTGCAACATCTCTCCAAGCATGAGGATCCTGTTATTTTTGAGTATGGAATCAAATTGATTTAAATCGGAGAAATTGCTATCAGTCATAGAAATATGGTGGATTTCTCCCTTATGACGATTGACTTCGGTTAACAATCTAGAATAATTTGCGTCAGGTTCATCTGTATAGACCAACTTATTAAAAGACAATATTAGGGCGATAATCGCCACAAGTGCACATAGAACACTTCTCATGCATGTAAGTTTATATGATTTGAATTGATCATTTTACAAAATATACCCTAGACGAAGGATATATTTTAATATACGATGATCAATTTTTCTTTTTCCATAAAAAAAATTAGGAATATTTTATTGTTGTAAAAAAAACGGCCAAGCAATAGCTGCTTGACCGTTTTCTATAAGCTCATGGCTGAACTTAAAAGCTATTGCTTTTATGGCACGATGATTAGTAACCGGGATTTTGTTTCAGCGTTCCTTTGCTGTTGTCGATAACAGGTTGCGGAATTGGCCATAATTCATTTTTGCCGGCTTTGAATGTTCTGTTCTCAGAGAAAAAGCGGTCAGTCAAGGAAGTGTAGGTTACTTTTCCTGTTTTGGGATCGACCGTTCCTTTTGACAAAGCACCATTTACCGGACTGTTCATCACATCTTTGGCAATCCCCCAACGGATAATATCAAAACGACGACGTCCTTCACCCGCCAATTCAACGCGCAGCTCTCGGCGTACCACTTCACGTAATTTACCCTGTGCAGCATAGACAGCTTTATCCACTTTTGGCATTTTAGCACGCTCGCGTACCAGATCTATATTTTCATATACGCTATTATCAATCTTGCCAAGCTCAATTTTTGCCTCAGCATTTAATAACAAGATCTCAGCATAACGCATCACAATAATATTGGTTCCTACATTCCATATATTCGCGTAACTGCTCGGGTTTTGGATGTACTTCTTATAATTGTATGCTGTACTCGAAGCATTATCAGCGGCAGAAGGGTAATCTTTTGAATCAGGATTTAGTGGATCAAAATACTTACCCATGTAAGAAGCTCCCGGATAAACGATCGTTGCTGCCAGACGCGGGTCCCTATTTTCATAAGGATTTGCCGGATTATAACTTGTCGACTCTCCGATTGTTTTTCCCTCAGCTGTTTCGTAAGCATCAACCAAACTTTGGGTAGGCACAATTGATCCCCAACCTCCCATAGAATTTGGTATCATGATGCCTAACATCGTATACGGCTGATCATTCGCAAGATATTCGATGTTCATCATCACTTCACTATTATTTTCATTTGCCTCTTCAAATAAAGACGCATAGTCATCAAAAAGCTTATAAGTTCCTGAAGAAATAATTTCCTGTGTCGTATTAATAACATCCTGATGTCTTTTTTGGAAGGCATAACAACGCGCCAATAAACCCAAAGCAGCACCCTTGGACATTCTAGTTCCCCCAGTTACAAAGGTTAAATCAACAGCAGCTTCCTTTAGTTCTTTTTCAACAAAATCCAACACCTCTTTTTGAGTATTTGCCGGAACATAAGCATCTTCTTTGACCAATGTTTTGGTGATAATTGGCACTCCGCCAAATAATGTTGCCATATCAAAGTATCTATAAGCGCGGATCACACGTACCTCAGCAATCAATTTCTTTCTTTTCTCCGCCGCCATAGGAGCTTTGTCAATATTCTCTAGAATATAGTTCGCCCGACGAATATGTTCATAGGTATACCTTGAATCAGCATTTCCGGAATTTGTTGGCGTTGCTGTTCCATTTCCCAACGCCTGGAAACCCTCCCATGGAAAATCGCTGTTGGAATTATCTGAGGTACAATCCATATAAAAGATTTGCGTTCCATCTTCCCAGGCGGATCCCTCGTTAATTTTTCCGTCCGAATTGCTTGTACCGCTATACAGACCAGTTACAGCAAAATCTGCTTCGGCTTCTGTTTTCCAAAAATTATCGGCATTAAAAGCATCAAGAGGCTCCTGATCAAGTTTTTGACAGGAAGCCATTAATGCAACTACACCCAATGCGATTGTTATATTTTTAAGTTTCATGATTTACAATTAAAAGTTTACGTTAAGACCAAAGACATTTGTTTTTACCTGTGGATAGTAATTACCACGCGAATCTGCCGGAGCCTCCGGATCGAATCCCTTCGCAAAGCCAGTAAATGTCAACAGGTTCTGGCCGCTATAATATAATTTAGCTCCCTTGATTCCAATTCTATCCGTGAATGTTTTTGGCAGCGTATAGCCAAAAGTGATATTTTTTAAACGTACGTAACTCGCATTTTGAATCCAGAAGTCTGAAGGGGTACCCGAAGGACTATTTTGTGACCAGCTGGTCAGTGCACGTGGCATAGATCCGTTTGGATTGGTTTCAGTATTAAAACGATCCGCATAGATGGTTGTTGGTTTATCTGACCCAGAGATACCGCCAATAGCTTCGCCCCATAGGTAACCACTCACTTTGGCTGCGCCTTGGAAAAATAAACTCAGATCAAAATTTTTATAGCTCATAGTTGAAGTCAAGCCAAAGATGAATTTTGGATCCGGCGAACCTAAATACACCCGGTCATTACCATCAATTTTCTTATCACCATTTTGATCCTTATAAATAATATCCCCAGCACCAACTGTACCATTCACCCCTTGAATCTGACTATTTTTATATTCCGCATCTGATCTATAAATTCCAGCAGACTCATAGCCGTAAAAAGAGCGAATGGGTCTACCTTGTTCATAGACATAAAACGTTCCATTCACTTGCGGTTCATCGCTTGCCCATTTTTTAATCTGGTTGTTGATGTATGAACCATTGGCAGCAACGCTGTATTTAAAGTCACCAATGCTATTTTGATAATTGATCTGCAATTCGACCCCATTATTTTGTACTTTACCTGCATTTTGGTATGGAGATGGAAGGCCATATAGTTCTGATACAGGCAGTTTTAGCAACACACCATCTGTACGACGGTCAAAATATTCAAATACAAAACCTAAATTATTCTTTAAGTTCAGATCCAAACCAATATTGGTACTTGTGGTCGCTTCCCATCGCAGTAATGGATTGGCAGATTGCACGGTAGCCCCACCGGAACTAGGTTTGGTTCCAAATGGATAATTAAACCCCGGTGTAATTGTAAATATGCCTGGATAAAAAGCATCGCCCGTCGGGTATAAATTGTCCGAGGTCGCAGACAGCTGCTGATTCCCCAATTTACCCCAGCCACCTCTTAATTTCAATTCTGATATTCCATCAGCTAACGCAGATTCTTTGAAAAAATCTTCCTGCGAGATACGCCATCCTGCCGAGAACGAAGGGAAGGTACTCCAGCGATTATTTCCTAGGAAACGCGAGGTTCCGTCACGTCTTACATTAGCTTCCAAAAGATATTTGTCCGCAAAAGCATAATTGATCCGCCCAAAGAAAGAACGCAAAATTAACTTCTTTGCACCGCCATCCACCTTCATCCCGTCTCGGCTTCCTAAGTTAAGTTCCGGAAAATCTTGATTCAAAAACCCTTGCGCATAGGCACTGGAATAGTCAGCCTTAAACGTCTCATCCATAAAACCACCTAAGACATTAAATTGATGGTCACCAATTTTTTTGTCATAAGTCAGCAAAGTCTGAAAAGTCAACCGTTCCGATTGGAAATTATAGACCGTTAGGTTATTCATCCCTTGTTTAGGCCCTAAACCACCATTTTGATCCTGGTATTGAATCTCTTTAACAAATTTGGAAGACATATTATCGATGGGTTGAAATCCAATGACTTGTTTAATTTTCAAACCTTCCAAGATTTTAAATTCACCCGAGAAATTGACCTGCGTATGTTTATAGATCATATTGTCTTTCGATTCCATGTCCATCCAGGCGATTGGGTTCCCATCACTGCCACGACCGTACACACCATTGCTATATTTGTATGGAATAAACCCAGGAATCCGGTTGACCTGTCTAAAGATCTGCGCCATATCACCTGTATATGGATTTACCGGTTCGGTGATCCGTTGGTAATTATAGGCCAATCCCAGATCAAAACGCAATCTTTCTGATACTTTAGCACCTACATTTGTCCGTAAGTTATACCGATCAGAGCTCGCTACTTTAATGACGCCTTTCTGTCCCAGATAACCACCGGACGCCATATATTGTACATCTTCAGTTCCACCAGTTACTTGTAAATTATGGGCTTGTTGAAATCCAGAACCTTTATACAATAAACCCAGCCAATCTGTATTGGGATGTCCATCGGGATCCGAGCCATTTTTGAAGAGCTCGAGGTCCTTATCCGAAAAGCGAATTGATTTTCCTTCGTTCTTTAGCGCTTCATTTAAGATTACAGCATGATCATAGGAATTCATATATTCCGGCAGGCGCGTTGGATCCTGAATACCAGCGTATCCTGTATAATTTAATTGTGGTTTGCCACTACCACCTTTTTTTGTTGTAATTAAAATCACCCCATTGGCAGCCTTCGAGCCATAGATTGCAGCACTTGGCCCGTCTTTCAATACGGATACACTTTCAATATCATTTGGATTGATATTATTCATCGAACTTTCGATTCCATCCACAATCACAAGGGGATTGGCATTGTTGATGGTCCCTAGACCACGAATACGTATGGTACCATTATCTTTACCGGGCTGACCAGAATTTTGGGTAATGGTTACCCCCGAAAATTTACCTTGAATGGCTGATGAAACATTTGTTACGGGACGGTCCTGAAGATCTTTTGAAGTAATCGCCTGTACAGCACCGGTGAGGTTTACTTTCTTTTGCTTGGCGAAACCGACCACGACGACTTCCTCCAGTGCCGAATTGTCACTTTCCAATTGAATGGAAATCGAATTACCAGCAACTGTCACTTCTTTGGACTTATAGCCCACACTACTCACAACCAAAATATCACCTGCCTTTGCCTTGATCGAAAATGCACCTTTCGCATCAGTTGATGTTGATACCGAGGTACTCTTCACCGAAACCGTCGCTCCTACCAATGGCCCATCCGCTGCCGTGACCTTACCTGCAATCGGATTTTGTTCAACAACATTGGCCATATCCGTAAATACAGCAGGTCGATCTACTGCAAATGTACGTTGCGAAGATGCCACAAGAAGAGCAACAGCAAGCATACTTACCCTTTGGTTACTTGTAAATTTTGAAATCATAATTAAATAGTTAGTTATTATTGCGTCAGTCAGTTTTTTCAGTTTAAGATTGACTAGTTCAGTCCTTTAAATTAGAGGGATATTACCTGAGAAAAAAGTATTGAACAAACGAAATCGATTGCGTGAATAGCGCAATCGATTGTTTAGGGCATAAAAAATGAGCCTATGTCACTCGCTCGACTGCATACTATCAACAGCGAATTTATCGTTTTCGATTAACCATCTATAGCTTTGCTAATGGGTAAGGGGTACCCAGAAGGTTTACAGTAGTAGCTATGTGGCCAAAACAAGGCACTATGATAAAAAGGTCCGTTGACTTATACCAACGGACCTTTTTTTAAAGCAGAAAGGGTTAAAGTAGACGATCATTATAAAAATCAGCGGTGTACTATCCTGCAATTAAGCAAAACTTGCTTTGTGTTAATTACCCCAATTTTTATTGGCTTTTTCACCCAGCGCAAATTCAAGCGTCCCTCCATTGAGGATATCCGCATGGTTTAGCTGCGTGCCATTAAACGGTTTTCCGTTTAGCATAGCCGATTGGATATATTTATTTTTTGCCGAGGCATCCTTTCCGATAATAACGAAAGATTTTCCGTTTGGTAGGCTTATTGTCACTTTCCTGAAAAATGGTGATCCAATACTATATGAAGCTAATCCAGGTGTAACCGGATAAAAGCCCATCTGTGAAAAAACAACAAAAGCCGACATACCGCCTCCGTCTTCATCTCCTGGTACGCCCATTAGATCATTTCTAAACCACTCCCCGATCAGCTTATGAATACGCTTTTGTGTCATCCAGGGCTGTCCCGCATAGTTATACAGGTATGGGATATGGAGGGCAGGCTCATTGGCCATCGAAAACTGTCCGACATTGCCCGTATGATCTGGCAGCTGCGCATAAAAATCAAATTTAGAACGTCCCAGCGGCTGCTGGAACATCTCATCCAGATACTGTACAAACTGTTGGTTGCCCCCCATCAATTTGATCAAATCTGGAATATTGTGCTGGACATCCCAACGGTATATCCAAGCATTATTCTCACCATAATACGCTCTTGCTCCCTGTCCTCCGGCAAAGACATAGTCAAAAGGTTCAATAAAATTGCCTTTTTCATCTTTGGGATGAAAAAATTTAGTTTGCTCATTGAATAGGTTTCTGTAATTAAAAGACTGCTTCATAAACAGCTCATAATCCGCTTTTATTCCCAATTCACCAGCTAGTTGAGCCAGGCACCACAGGTCATAGGAAGTACCGAGTGTAACTGCTACTGGCTGACGTCGCTCAAATCCATGTACTTCAGGATAAATCTCCTGTTCGCCAGGTTGCAAAGCTGGGATATATCCCTTTTGTTTGAAAAACTCATCCATTTTTCCGGCGGGCTTATCCGACCAAGGGGCCAAGGTTTTTTCGGTAATCGCCCCTCTCGCAGCCAGATACGCTTTCTGTATATCAAACCCACGAATCCCCTTCCTGTACGCATCCAGCAAGGTTGCTACACCGTGATTGGAATTCATCCTTCGGCTATCCCCTGTGATCTCCGGAAAAGTCGGCAGCCAAGGTTTGTCCATTTGCTCGGACATTCGCACAAAGGAATTGAGGATATTCGTTTCAGCAACTGGATCCAATAAAACCCGTAGTGGGTGGTGAGCGCGGTACGAATCCCATATCCAGTCATCTGTAAAAAATGGCTTTCCATTATCAGAATGGACTTTCCCATCAAATGCACTAAAATAACGTCCATCTTCGGATATATTGACCGGACGCTCATACGTGCGATACAAAGATGTATAGAAAACCTTTTTATCCGATTCACTTTCACCTTCAACAGCAATCTTTCCAAGCACCTGGTTCCATATTTTACGGCCATTTTCCGCTAATTTCTTTTGATCAAAATCAGCTATCTCACGGTTCAGATTTGCTTTGGCCTGTGCAGCATCAATAAAAGAAACGCCATATTTCATCTTTAATGTAGCCCCCGGCTGATCAAATTGCAGGACAAGACAGGCATTTTTGCCTTTTGCTTCCGTTGCTTTTTTTAGCTGTTGTTCTTCCAGTTTACTGACAGCATTAGGATTCTTCTCTGGAATTGCATAAATATATACACGCGTGCCATTGCCGATTTCCTGTATTCCCGAAAGCGCCTCACCGTCCCAATTTAGTTCTCCATCTCTCGAATTAAATTGTAGGTATTTTGTAGTTGCATTGGTAAAGGTAAATGTATAAATGCCCGACTGATGCGATAATGCATAATCGACTTGAATATCTTCCTGATCTAATACAACGGAATAGCTATAAGGCTTGATTTCCTCCTGATCATAGCTGTACAACTGCACAGGCTTGAGACTGGCGGGCAATTGCGTCATGGGGCTCAGGTTAAAAGCCGACGATCCACGGTGGCTGGTGACAATAAGTGGAAGACCATGTAAGCGATCCGAAGTAAAATCCCCTCTTTCAGGATATACACGTAATATACTGTTTGGGAGATGAACCGTCGGATAAGTTGGTACTAACAGATGACTGATATTACCCATATATGGATTGACATAGTCGACAAAGTCTTTTCTGTTTTTGCTTTGGGAAAAACCTTTTAGCAAAAAGATAGAAAAAAAAGCACAACAGCAGAATATACGCAGAAATGCATTAGTCAATTTGGCATTCTTATTTAGCATCATAATGAATTAAGTGATTATTGGATTTATGGAAACCAAGGCTTCGCCGCTAAAGTTAGTTTTTTTTGATGAAATTTTAAGAAGGTAAAGAGAACATCCAATATCCTTCTTAAACTTTTTGGACAGGCTATATTGCAGCATACAGTTTAACTTTTTAAAAGTTACAAAAAGCTACGATTCCCCCTATCTCCAACAAAGTTGCATATACTGATAAACCGTAGACAACATAATGAGCCGTACGCAATATAAAAATTGAGCTTCACACGAAAACAATCGATAGCTCGTCCGCCTAACTTTGTATTGTAAAACACGTTAAGATGAAAACAAATTACAAGCTAACAGGCTTCTTCCGAATTTTAAAATGGTCAGCCCTAGCGCTTGTTGTTCTCGTCGGATTAATCACCCTTTATATGATGCATCCTCAATTTGGCAAAAGGCCTTCAGGCGAAAGACTTAAGCGTATTGAACTATCCAAGCAATTCAAAGATGGTAAATTTCGTAATAGCAGCCCCACACCCCAGCTGACACAAAGCTGGAAGATAGCCTTAACTGATTATTTCTTTAAAAAATCCAAGGAGACCAGCCCCAAACAGAAAGTCCCTTCTGTTCCTATCAATTGGGAGCTTATATCCGCTCAATCCCATAGTTTGGTCTGGCTGGGACACTCCTCCTATCTGCTGCGTATAGATGGTAAAATCATCCTTGTTGATCCGGTATTAAGTGGTAGTATATCGCCCATACCTGGTACTGGTAGAGCTTTTCTAGGAACTGATGTAACAACAGTGGATGCACTAGCTGATGCCCTGCCATCCATTGATTATCTTTTTATCTCACACGACCATTACGATCACATGGATTACAAAACGCTTAAAGCACTGCAACCCCGTGTCGGAAAAATTATCGTTGGATTGGGAGTTGGTGAACACTTGGAATATTGGGGCTACCGAAACGATCAAATTATCGAAAAAGATTGGTGGGACCAAGTGGACCTAGGCGATGGTTTTCAAGTAACGGTCACACCTGCACGGCATTTTTCAGGCCGTAGCATTTGGTCGGCTAATACCCTCTGGGCTTCCTATGTCCTCGAGACGCCAAGCCGAAAACTATATTTGGGTGGTGACAGTGGTTATGATACTCATTTTAAAGAAATCGGTGATAAGTTAGGCCCATTTGATTTGGCTATCCTTGAAAATGGGCAATATGATCTGAGCTGGAAATACATCCATATGATGCCCGAAGAAGTGGTTCAGGCGGCAAAGGATCTACAGGCGGCGAAGCTACTGCCCGTTCATTCCTCCAAATTTGTCCTTGCTAACCACGCCTGGTATGAACCTCTGGAGCGTATTTCGAAAGAAGCATTAAAGCAACAGCAAACATTGATTACCCCACGCATCGGCGAAGTCGTTGACCTCGACCATGAGCATAACGAAACCAGTTATTGGTGGAACCGATGAGGGCTATATGCGGGTATTGCGCGGCAACTTCCTACCAAAAAAGGTTAGGAAACGAGAAACTAGGCTAGGTCATGCGATTCTTTCGCAGCTATGACTCCCATTGGCACCTGTGAAAGCAAAGAAGCTTATCAGACAATTGAATGGATTGTTGCCGGCGTTATCCCAAACTTTTCTTTAAAAGAAGCATAGAAATGAGATAAGTTTTCGAAGCCAAGATCCAAATAGATATCCGCAGGTCTTTTCCGTTTATTTTCAATAAGATAATAGGCCTCCGAAAGACGTTTCTCCTTCAGCCATTTGCGGGGTGATGTGCGGAATATCTTTTCAAAATCGCGTTTAAAACTCGCCAGGCTCCGACCGGATAATTTGGCAAAATTCTCTAAAGGGACATTGTACTTATAATTCTTTAGCATAAATTCCTCCAGATCAATTTTAAACGGCTCCGAAAAATCAAACAACAAGTCTTTTAAGGATGGGTATCTCTCCAAGAGTAATGTGATCAATTCATAGATTTTGATGGTCTCCATCTGAGGGCTTACTAGATCCGAAGCCTCCGCATAAGGCGCTAGTGACTCAAAATAACTTTTGAGAAAGACATCTCCCTCCAGGATGATATTTGTATCCGTCTGTTGCTTTTTATTGGAAGAAAACTGGTGGTCTAAGGCATATTTCTTAAGTCTGTCCGCATGGAGCATAATTGAAATAGACTGATAAGCCGAGTTGTTCGTAGGATGTTTGAAGGCCTTGGCGAATTGATTTCTCCGAGCGACCAATATTTGCCCTTCCCTGGTCACCAGTTTTCCCTTTTCGTGGTCAAAATGTGTTTCACCCGACATCTGGAACAGCACCACATGTTCAGGAATAAACTGTTCATGACCAAATACTTTATCCACATAACAGGAATACAAAAAGGCCTTTCCAAAATCTTTTTCTTCAATACTCATAATCATTTTTCTTTGACTGCTTAGACAACTACTTTTTTGCAGCGAGCCGCTTGCGTATGATACTTACAAATTCGGGTGAAACACCCAGATAAGATGCAATATAATATTGCGGTACTCGTTGCGATATCGTCGGGTATAAACCAATAAATTCAAGATAACGATCAGCGGCAGGTTTAGCCATGGTGTGAATTAGCCTATTTTGCAGCACGGCGAGCCTACGCTGTACCAGCATGCGAAAAACCCGTTCAAACTTTGGAACAATTTCCAGCAGTTTTTCCTTGGTCTCAGGTGTTAGCATAAGGAATTCACATTCTTCCAATGTTTCCATGTACAGGCTCGAAGCTGTATGGTAATGGAAGGAGGCAATATCACTGATCCACCAGTCTTCGACCGCAAAGGCCAACGTTACTTCAAAGCCATTTTCATCAAGATAATAAACTCGTACACAACCTTTTTGAAGATACCCTTCAAACTGACAGATCTCACCCTCCTGTAACAACATGGTTTTCTTAGGAACTTTGCGTACGGTCAGCAAGTCGGTAAACTGTGTTGTTTCTTCGTCTGTCAACGTTATACACTTGGATACATTGTTAAGGATATTTTCGTACATCATACTGTTCTAAACCTATTTATTTTCATGTAAAATATAGCCTGCCCCATAAATACTTTCGATATGGAGCATCTTATCGACTTGGAGCAATTTACGAATACGCGAGATAAAAACCTCCAGACTTTTGCCATTAAAAAAATCTGTGTTGCCCCAGAATAGCAACAAGAGATCTTTTTTATAAACTAACAGGTTTTTATTTAAAATCAGATGGCGCAGCAGTTCCGCTTCACGGATGGTCAACTTTTGTGTTTTTCCCTGACGGTCAGTCAAACTGTAACGTTCCATATCGAGCGATAGCTGACCGATCTGCAGCCCAATCTCACGCACTGTTTCCGTTACTGGAGCAGTGGCTACAGTCAATAAGTTGCGGATCTTGAGCAGTATTTCGTCCATGTCAAAGGGTTTGGCAATGTAATCCACGGCACCTAAAGACAATCCTTTGAGACGAGAAGTTCGTTCGTGCAGTGCTGTCAAAAAGAAAATTGGCTGTCCTACTTTGAGCTGCAAAATCTCCTGAGCGAGATCAAAACCATTTCCGTCCGGCAGTTGCACATCTATAATCAGCAATTTAATTATATCCTCCCGAAAAGCTTGCAGTCCAGCTTTCGCCGTACAGGTCCATACCACGCTAAATCCCTTGTAGCGGAGATAGCGCGAAAAAACCTCACCCAGATCGGGTTCATCTTCGATCAGGAGGATATCAATCCTGTTTTTTGCTATTGAAAGATCCATTATCAATGTAAATATAAAAAATAGTACCGCCACTTGGCTTGTTTTCCACGCTGATTGTCCAACCTAATCGCTCCAAGCAAGTTTTTACGTAGTATAACCCCAACCCAAGTCCGGGCTTACCACCCGAAGACTGCCCACGATAGAAAGCCGTAAATAATGCATTCCTATCCGTCGGGGCAATTCCTCGCCCATTATCCTCAATTTTGAGGCAATATTGTTCAGCATTCTGTGCCCAGCTGAATTGAATGGTTTTGGTGGAATGGTCGTTAAATTTGACGGCATTCGAGATCAAATTGTCCAGTACTGAGAAATAATACCCTTCGTCCAACTGCAACATCAGATCCTGTCCGAGGGGTTCATAGTCGATTTCGATTTCTCCTTGGTAGCGCAGACGCAATTCATCCAGAATCTCCATTGTAAATAAATCAAGGGGAACCTGTACAATTTTTGCCTGCTGTTCCTGTAGAGCGACAGATCCCATTACCTGTTCAAAATAGTCCTTGAGCCGTTTTGCTTGCCTTTCGACCACGCGTCCCAATTGAGCTACCTCTTTATTTTCTGGATTAGCTTCTCGATCGATCAGGCTGTGTGCGCTGATCAAAATTGTTGTCAATGGTGTATTAAATTCATGCCGCATGTGATTCAAGAAACTTGTTTTCAAGTCAGCTAGTTTACGTTGGTTTATCCAATTTTCATAAGTTCGGTAACTCAACAGTACAATAACGCCAATACAAGCCAAGGAAAGCAAAAATACGGGAGCCATATGCTGGATGATCCGCCAGTTCCGATTTTCATAATCCACATATAGGCTATAGGTAAAACGGTAAGGGATCGGAGCCCTGTCGCTGACGGCCAACTGAAATACCCTATTATTGGGTGAAGCTCTCCTGAGTGAGCCACTGATGCTGCCCTTCTTGTTGTCACTAGCGTTTTCATAAACGACTTTCCAGGTGCTATCCGTTTGATTGTAGAGTTCTAGCTTATCAAAATGGAACAAATAGACCAATGCAGAATCGAGCTGCTGTTGGAGTACGATCCGCTGAAAGACGCTGTCTAGCGTCTGCTGTTTGCGCATATCAGTGAGAAACAGCTCCATCCGTTGCTCACCATACTGTTGTACATCGGGCGACTGCTTCATCACCTTAGTAAACCATGACGGTAAATAAGGCACCAATGCCGTCTGGAATACCGCATCCCCTCCCGGAAAAATCTTGTCGTCCATGATTGCTGCACCATAAGCATTCTGGATCAAATTGAGCTGTCCGATCTGATAATTTTTGTCTTCCAATTGGTAAGTCTTGAATATTAGGAAGCCGATCACGGCCATCAAAATCAAAAAACTTGTTCCAAATACCCAAGGATGTATATTTCTATCAGCGCTGTTCATGGTTTAAAAATAACATCTATTTAGCTATTCAGGGCAGCTATTAAGCTTTTATTAGGCATTCATTAGGTTTCCATTAAGCATATTGCGATCTATTGCATCGTACCTTTACCGGATAACAAATTAGCAAATTATGTCTAGAATTTCACAACGCCTATTTTACTGTATCTGTTACCTTTTATTGAGCAATACCCTATTTGCGCAGACTAACTTTTCCAATAAAGTACTTCAGCAAAGCCAGCTTGATTTTGTCAATCTAGGATTTGGGATGTTTATCCATTATGGGATGCCGACCTTTATGGAGCAAGATTGGTCCGATCCCAATGCCCCTTTGGAACTGTTCAAATCACCGAAACTCAATGCAGATCAATGGGCCAAGGCAGCCAAGTCAGCCAATATGACCTATGGCTGTCTTACGACAAAACATCACAGCGGTTTCCCAATCTGGAACACCAAAACCACGGATTACAACGTCATGAACACCCCATTACACCGCGATGTAGTTAAGGAATTTACTGAAGCCTTCCGTAAAAATGGTTTACGCGTAATGCTCTATTATTCTATCCTTGACATGCACCAAGGGATCCGTCCACATACCATTACCAAGGCCCATATCCAATTGATCAAAGATCAGCTCACTGAATTGCTGACACAATATGGGGAGATTGATGCACTAGTGATTGACGGTTGGGATGCCCCTTGGTCACGGATCTCCTATGATGATGTACCATTTGATGATATTTATTACCTGGTCAAGTCCCTACAGCCCAAATGCCTGTTGATGGATCTCAATTCGGCTAAATATCCGGGCGACGCCTTATTCTACACTGATATCAAATCCTATGAGCAGGGGGCAGGACAGTTTATCTCCAAAGAGCATAATAAATTGCCAGCCATGGCCTGTTTGCCCTTACAGCAAAATTGGTTTTGGAAGACAAGCTTTCCGACAACAGCAGTAAAAGATGTGAAGGAACTTGTAGAGAAATTCGTTATTCCTTACAACGAAGCCTATTGCAATTTTATGCTCAATGTCGCACCAAACAGCGACGGCCTGATAGACCAAAATGCCTTGGAGGCATTAAAAACCATCGGAACACTCTATAAGAAAGCACCAAATTACACGGCATTACCTAATTACCAGGCGCCAATTATAGATCATAACATTGCCAGACAGATTCCCTCCAATAGCAGTTGGAGTGAAGACATGAGCATTATGGATTTTGCCAATGACGACAATTTTGGAAGCGCCTGGGTATCCAATTCCGCAACCAAAGGCGAAGTCTGGTATGAACTGGATTTTGAGCGCGGCAAAACCTTCAATACCATTGTCCTTACCGAAGGCAAAGACAATCCTTCCACTTATAGCTTACGCTATTTAAAGGACGGTAAATGGTATCCGCTTGCAGTAACCCCAGTGACACAGGGACGTATCAAGATCTTCCGTTTTGATGAGGTTTTGGGACAAAAATTGCGTTTCAGTATCCGACCAGAAAAAGAACGCGCAGTAGTGAATGAAGTCGGTGTTTATCAGGAGCGGAGGTAAAAAAAAAGGGGACTTGAGCTAAACTCCAGTCCCCTTTTTCGGTATATAGATTAAGGTTTCATACTATTCCCAGCCCGGATTTTGTCCTAGCTTATCATTTAAGACAAGCGCCGAAGATGGAATCGGATAGAGATATTGTTTACCATTGTCGTCCCACTTTCTACTCATTGCCTTTCCCCATTGCAGATGGTTATCAGTCGTCATTGTCTGTGAATTCTTTTCTCCTCCCAATTTGACTTTGGTGACTCCCTGCACAGCCGGTTCAGGCCTACTTGCATCATAAAACAATACATCAGGAGTACCGTCACGATCGAGGTCCATTGGTTTTTCCAATGCAGGGATATAGATACCTGTCCATTGTAAATTGGCCATAAGTTCGCCACGCTTCCATCGTTTCAGATCATTAAATCGAAATCCTTCCAATGCCAACTCGACCTGTCTTTCGCGACGGATCTCTAGCAGTACAGGATCAGAGATGTCCGGAAAGAATGTATTTTTCAAATATGTATCCACTTTAGTTGGTAACACATTGGCTCCGCCCGAAATTCCAGCTCGTGTCCGTAGCGCGCCAATGGTCTTTGACCAATCCGTATCGTTGAAAGTCCCCAACTCTTTTTTCGCTTCCGCATAATTCAGTAACACCTCTGCGTACCGCATCAAAGGTAAGGCATTCGTATTGAATCCACCATTGTCGTAGTACGGATCATCCAGTGCATATTTGATGGGTTGATATCCCGTATAGGTATAACTTGCGAAATTAGGTGGCGCAGCCTTACCTGCACGCTTATAGCCCGGGGTCCGGATCAATTGAGCCAGACGCAGGTCTCTATTTTGACATTCCTCGTAAAACTCTTCCCTCTCATAATTTGGACGGTCGGTATAAGACGATCCATCTGCATTTAAAATTGTATTGATAAATGGACGGACGAGGCTCAGCCGCGGGCCGTAAGTGGCCGAAGTCCACCACCAATTTGCATCATTCATCAAAGCCTGATTTTTACTAAATGCCACTGCCAGCATCACCTCGTCTTTCATCGGTTGTTCGCTGATGAAAAGTTCGCGTTGTGATATTTTAGGGTCAGATGCGACATGAAGACGATAAGGCCCCGTTTCCATTAGGATCTTACCAGCATCCACGACATATTGAAAGAAAGTTTCGGGCTTTGTTGCCAGCGTCAAATGATGGTACTTGCGAAAAGTACCTTCAAACAAAGCAATTCGTGTTTTTAGTCCTAGTGCAGTCCATTTGTTCACCGTAGTACCATCTCCGGGTGCATCTGTTATATTTTCATACGCAAAATCAAGATCTTCCATAATACGTTTCATAACCACTTCCCTGGAATCGCGAGGTGCTTTTAAAATAGCTTCTTCATCGACGGCAAGAGGATGGTCCACCCAAGGCACATCACCAAAACGAACGACCTTCTCATAATAAAACCAAGCCCTGAAAAAACGAGCTAAGCCGATGTAATTGTTTTTGACCGGGTCGCTTAGATTGGGACTGGTACATTTTGCGATCATCTGATTAATATTACGCAATGTTGTCCATGTCCAAAGGCTTTTTAACTCCTCCACTTCCCTGTTATATGCTCCTTCGGTAATAAAATTATTTAAGCTGTTAACAGCAGCATAATCCGCCATTGCATCACCTTTATAGGCATCGTTGCCTGACGTAATATTACGGTAAAAAGAGTTACTGTAATTCTTCAGCCCTTTTTCAGTTCCGAAAATATCCTCTTCTGTTGCTTCTGATTTTGGCAATTCATTCAATTCACAGGATGTGAACAATAAAGCTAAAATTGATAAATAAACTATCTTTTTCATTCTATTAAATATTAAAAACCAATGGATAAGTTGAAACTCACACTTTTCATGATTGGATAATTAAATCCATCACGCGTCCCCTGTTCTACTATAGGATCCGATTTACCTATGTTGCCGACATCCAGATCTCTGGTGTGCTTATAGAGTGGCGACCAGGTCAGCAGATTTTCGCCTGAAAGTCCAGCACGTAGACTCTGAATTTTCAACTTGGAGGTCACGGTTTTCGGGAAATTGTATCCGATCTGAATATTCTTCATTCGGAGATAACCGATATTTTGTAGAAATCGCGTTTGAGGTGTGGTTTTGAGAGATTCATTATAACCTGCATAACGCGGGAAATACGCATCCGGATTCTCCTCGGTCCAATAATTATTCAGATGCCATTCCGGTAGATTGTTATACGGCCTATTGTATTGCCCCCAGAAAAGAGACTCGTTATTTGGATACCAGTTTTGTTTGCCTACCCCTTGGAAGAATGTGGAAAAATATACATTTTTCCAATCTAGATTAATATTAAAACTGTAGATATAGCGCGGTTCGGAATTTCCAATAACTTTGCGGTCGCCATGGCTGTAGATGGTGTTGTTTCCATAGTCAATCACCTTATCGCCATTGAGATCCGCAAACCGGACATCTCCTGGATAGATAGTTCTATTATTGGAAGATTTAATGAGGTTTTGCGAAGGAGCAGCATCAATTTCAGCTTGATTCTGGAAAAGTCCCTGTGTCACATAACCCCAAATTTCGCCAATTTGTTGACCTTGATAATAGTATCCATCCTTAATCACCCCTTCCTTATTATCATAACGGTCTATTTTCGATTTATAATCTGCCAAAGTCGCTTTAATAGACCAATTAAATGGGCTTCCACTCAGTTCAAACTGATCTCTATACGCTAAGCTGACTTCAAAGCCCTTAGTGGTCATATCGGCATAATTTCCCTTCGGTGATTCAGCGCCAAATATCTCCGGCAGCGCCATTCCCAAAGTGTACATATTCAAGGTCTTGCGCTGATACATATCCCCCGTAAAAGTCAACTTTCCGTTGGCTGACGAAAAGTCAAGTCCAATATTTGCTGTTCGTGCTGTTTCCCAGGTCAGGTTATCAGGAATAACCTTAGGTACTGATGTGTAGGTCGATTTTTCCCCATTCAGCAGTCGGTCCATAATCTTGAGCTCGTAAAGATCCAGGTACGAATATGGATCCACGTTACCATTACCCAAAGAACCATAGGAAGCACGTAGTTTCAAGTCAGACAAGAACTTCTTGTCCACCTGGAAAAATGGTTCCTCAGATACACGCCAACCTACCGAAGCCGAAGGGAAAAATCCCCACTGTTGATTGATCGGGAATTTCGAGGAGCCGTCATAACGACCGTTAAATTCAAAAAGATAACGGTCCTTGAAAATATAGTTGGCCCGCATAAATACCCCCACATTTCGATACTTGTTGTATTTAGCTGTCGCTGTCGTACTCTGACCTACTGCGAGGTTAATATTTTCCACATTATCATTGAGCAGACCATTTTTGGTGATATAGCTTGCATTGTAAGCTCGTTGTTCATAGTTGTACCCAAGTAAACCTTTGACATAATGATCGCCGAGTGTCCTTTCATATTCACCATAAATATTTCCGAATAAATAGCGCCAGTTTTCGTTGACCTGATACAGGTTGTCGTTCATATTCGTTGTAAGTTTAACGATTTCCCCTTCCTTTGTACTGTAAGGTACCGGTACCCTAACCCGCAGTGAATTAAGATCACGGCTCCTAAAGGTGAGATCTCCCTTTACACGAAATGTATTATTAAAAAACTTGGATTCAAAAGAAGTCGTATTACGCAAATCCTGATTACCACTTTTTGTTCCATTCTTACCATAGATAAAATCGCCCACGGTATAAGCGGCAGAGAAACTTAATGAGCCATCGGGATTAAATATAGGCGATGAAGGATGTCCTTCATCCGCAATATTGCGCCATATATTTCCGCCTTCACCAGCGGTAGAAGGATCCCAATACTTGGCATAACTAAAATCAATATTATTGGCAATACGCAACCAGTCGGTCACCTGCAACCCGGCTTTAGCCCGTGTATTGTAATTTTGATACTTATCGGTATTGTAACGATACATACCTTTGTAATCGTAGGCGCGTCCAGAGATATAATAATCTAATTTTTCCGTGTTCCCGCTGATTGAAAGATTGTGATCTTGCACAAAGGTATTATCCTTGATTAAAGTACCATAATAATCTTCATTTCCATAATATACATAATTACCATCTTTGTCAACCGTTGTTTCTTCGGTAATGCCCTGTTCTTTCCTGCGTTTGAATTCTTCGAGCCATTCTTTGGTGAAGATCTGGGTTTTATTCAGTTTACTCGGTGTTAAGGTATAGTTGTTCCACGCATTGTAAGCCTCAAAGAAATGAGAAGCATACACATAGCCGTCTGTTACAAATTTGGGTATTGTCACAGGCTTTTGAAAGGATCCACTTCCCGAATAATTGACCGATGTTTTACCTGATTTTGCCCGTTTTGTCGTAATTAGTACCACGCCAAAGGTACCTCTTGAACCATAGATAGCTGCTGATGAAGCATCTTTAAGAACGGACACACTTTCAATATCGTTGGGGTTGATTGAACCAGGATCGCCTTCAACACCATCGATTAGGATCAAGGCGCTACCGCCCTGCCCTATAGACGTGGTACCACGGATATTGAAACTCGGGCTGCGGTTTGGTTTACCATCCGCAGGAATGATGTTCAGGTTGGGAACAACGCCTTGTAGCATTTGGCTAGCGTTCGCAAGGACACGACCTTCAAAAACTTCTGAGCCGACCTGATCTACAGCTCCGGTCAGGTTCGCTTTCTTTTGTGTTCCATACCCAACGACGATAACTTCCTCCAGCTCGGTGTCCTTGGATTCCATTACGATTTCTAGTTGATTCGAATTCACGATTACGATCTGCTCGCCATACCCAACGAGGGTCAGCTTAAGTTTTTGGCCGATAACAGCATCGATGTTGAACACGCCGGAGACATTGCTAGATGTCGTTTTCTGGTTAGATAGATTGGTGATGGTGACACCGGACATGACAGCGCCGTTTTTGTCTTTTACCACACCTTTTACGGTAGACTGGAGTGCAATAGCTTGCGTCTCTTTCGTCAATTTGGCATAATTACGCTCTACATTTGCCCACGTAGGATATGAGAGCCCCAATGCCATACTGATTAGTAATGTTTTCTGCATTTTTAGTCTGGGTTTGGATTCAGCACCAAAGTTGATGCTTTCACTTGGTTTATAATTTACCTTAATATTAAGAAATATTTAATTAATAGCCATACATGCTTTACCTAAACAGATTTATCTTGAATATACTTCATAAATATTTAACTTATAAATAACATTAACCACACAAATAACTAAAAGACCCCAGGATATTACCTTTTCCTCCTTTAAAATCCTAGCTCAAAATTTTCGCGTACCCTATTTTTCTTGAACTAGTTCAATGCCCAGCAAAATTTTGCCACCTAATTTTGGATAAATCATTAAAATAATAAATGAAGTAAAAGAGGCGGAAGATAAATCAACGATATATCGTCAATTTTAAATAGTAATAAAAATTTACAATAAACTAAAAATCAGCAGTATACCATAAAAGGCCTCTAAATTGAATTTTAAACTTTATCAAAAACAACATTTAAAACACATAATTTATGAAACCATCAGCAGAACTATTATCTCCAAGCAATCATGCACTTGTATTAATCGACTTCGAAGGTCAAATGGCCTTTGCCACCAAAAGCATTACCATGGAGGAATTGAGAAATAATGTAGCGGTTATATGTGGTGCTTCCAAAATCTTTAATGTTCCTACCATCGTCACCACCGTAGCCGAAGAGAGCTTTTCAGGCCCGGTATTTCCAGAGGTTGAGGCCTATTATCCACAAGCTAGTAGCGGGTACATCGACAGGACGAGTATGAACACATGGGAAGATGAAGCTGCCTACCGCGCGATAACAGGCACTGGAAAGCAAAAATTAGTCCTTGCGGGACTATGGACAGGTGTCTGTATTGTCGGTCCAGCGCTTTCGGCTCTAGCTGAAAATTACGAAGTCTATGTCATCGCTGACGCCTGTGGCGATGTGAGTCATGAAGCACATGAACGTGCCATGCAGCGCATGATCCATATGGGAGTAAAACCAGTGACCTCGGTTCAGTATCTATTGGAACTGCAACGAGACTGGGCCCGCCAAGAAACCTATGTTGCTGTGACAGACCTGATGAAAAAGCATGGCGGCAGTTACGGTCTAGGCATTCATTATGCCCACAATATGGTCAAGCATTCCTAACATCATCCAAACAATTTCTACTCAAATCAGAACCGTGCATCGACAACAGTTTATAGTCCACCATTTTCGCCAAATCGCCCTTGCGTTGTTGCTCTTTGGCGTATTACCAAATCTCTTCGCGCAGAGCTACAAATTAATGCGTTTTGAGGAGGATTACAGTATACTCGCCGATTCTACCCGCCATGGTTATGCGCGGATCAAATTTAGTCCGCTGACAGCAGACGGCAAGATTTGGTTATCTATAGGTGGTGAAGCACGGGCTGAATACGTAGATTTCAGCAATGAAGACTGGGGGCGCTTGCAACTTGGACATAACAATTTTTTATTGCAACGCTATAGCCTGCATGCAGATATTCATTTTGGCAAACGTCTTCGGTTATTCACACAGGTTCGATCGGCATTGCAACATGGCCGCAAAAATGGTTCCCGTCAGATCGATGAAGATCAATTAAATATACAGAATCTATTTATCGACGGAACCATACTACAGCAAGATAACCGTTCGTTGTTGCTCCGTATTGGCAGACAGGAACTTGACTACGGTTCAGGCCGGCTGATCTCCGTCGGTGAGGGGCCAAATGCCAGGCGATATTTTACAGGGGCTAAAATTGCTTATAATGTAGGTAAGGTCAATCTCGAAGCCTTTGCGATGATGGCCGACACCATTAGGCCTGGAATTTTTGACAATAGCCCATCCAAACAGATCAACCTTTGGGGTGCCTATGGTAAAATTACCGTTCCGAAGCAGGCAAATTTCGACTTATATTACATCGGTATCTATCGCGACCGCTCAATTTTTGAGGAAGGAACATCAGCGGAAACCCGTCATACTATAGGCGGCCGAATTTGGAAATATGGCGGCGGATTTATATACAACCTCGAAGGCGCCTACCAGTTTGGATCTTTTGGCAAAGGTAAGATTTCCGCATGGACCGCGTCACTCGATATCGGTTACCTCTTTGAAGAGAGCGATCTCAGACCTTCGATCAATCTGCGCAATGATTACATCTCAGGCGACAAAAAAGCTGGCGACGGCAACCTTCAAACTTTCAACCCCATTTATCCCAAAGGCGGATATTTTGGTTTCAGTCCCCAAATAGGCCCGGTCAACCTGATTGATATCCATCCCTACGTTACACTCGATCTGCTTTCGAATCTGAAGTTTCAAGCCGACCTTGTCTATAATTGGCGTCATTCTCTTCAGGACGGTGTGTACAGGCCTAGTGGATCTTTTAATCTCGCAGGAGCAGCTTCCAGAAAACGTTATATCGGCACAGCCTATCTGGCAAACTTCACCTATGCTGCCAGTAAACAACTCTCATTGGTAACCGGTATACAATATTTCAAAACAGGCGCATTCATTGAGGAAATTATTAACACCCCAAAAAACGGGATTTTCTTTAATGGTAGAGTAGCCTTTAAATTTTAAAAAAATGAAAATAACGAAGAAAATATTTCAACAGAAAAAATTTCAATGGGCACTGATCGCCTTTCTTGGATCCATTACCATTCTGCCCAGTCAGGTTAATGCCCAAACGGAACCCGTTATAAAAAAAAATACAGCAATAGGGACAAGTAAAATTTGGGGTAATGTCGATGGGTTAGCAATTGAAGGACTCGTACAAGGTCCGTCCGCAGCTATCAGCGACCTACAGGTTGCATGCGTTTTTGAGTATACCGAGGGGGATATTTTTATTTCTCCTCCCGCTTTACCCGCAGCTTTAAACGGTCTTGTCCATCTGGATGAGGCATTGCATGGTAACCTTACCGAAATCCGGAAATCCGGAAAATTCCGCGGACATGCACTTGAAACCATATTACTCGCACCGATACAATCCGGCGAACTTTCCAGCAAAAAATTGCTTTTGATTGGACTGGGCAAACGTGAAGATTTTAATGCTGAGCTGATGAAAGATGTCGCACATGTAGCCATGCGGGAAGCACTAAGATTAGGAGTAACTAATTTTAGTTTTGCCAGCGACCTCAAGGACGCTGGAGTAGATTCACCTACCGCCCTTGTCGCTGAGAACGTTGTGCTTGGTAGTATCGATGCCTTTCGTACCCAAAAGTGGTTGGTCGAAAAGAAAATGGACAAAGCTCCAGTATTAAAAAAAATCACGCTATTGGCAGGACCCGCTTTTTTTGAAACCGCAGGCGAAGGAATCAAAAAAGCAATATTCTCCTTACACAATTAAACCGAACAGCCATGAAAGCAGACCTTATCTTATATAACGGAAAAATCACACATTTCGACAGCGCGCAACAGGAAATGAGCGCCGTAGCAATTCAAGATGGTAAATTTATTGCGGTAGGAATTGACAAAGAGGTACTACAATTTGCCAATACCCGCACTAAACTTATAGATCTTAAAGGCAAACGTGTAGTCCCAGGGATCAACGACTCACATATCCACTTAATCCGCGGTGGTCTCAACTATAATTTGGAATTACGTTGGGATGGAGTCCCTTCCCTAGCTGATGCTTTACGCATGCTCAGGGAGCAGGTCGACCGCACCCCACACCCGCAATGGGTGCGCGTAGTTGGTGGATGGTCCGAGTTTCAATTTGCCGAACGACGGATGCCTACCTTAGCCGAGATCAATGCCATTGCTCCCGAAACACCAGTTTTTATCCTGCATCTCTACGACCGGGCACTTTTAAATGCTGCTGCACTCCGTGCCGTTGGCTATACCAAAGATACACCAGCACCCCCAGGCGGCACTATTGAACGTGATAGCCAAGGCAATCCAACAGGTTTACTCATCGCTTCCCCAAATGCCATGATACTCTATTCAACCCTGGCAAAAGGACCTACACTTCCTTATGAAGAACAAGTCAACTCGACACGTCACTTTATGAAGGAATTAAACCGTTTTGGCATCACCAGTGTCATTGACGCTGGCGGTGGGTTTCAGAATTATCCCGATGACTATAAAGTCATCAGTGACCTCCATCAGGCGGATCAGCTTACCGTCCGGATTGCCTACAACCTATTTACACAAAAGCCAAAACATGAGTACGAGGATTTTCAGCAATGGATCGATACTGTGCCACTACGTCAAGGGGACGACATGTACCGTCACAATGGTGCTGGTGAAATGCTGGTCTTTTCGGCAGCCGATTTTGAGGATTTTATACAACCAAGACCTGATCTCAACGAAAATATGGAAGCCGAACTTGAAAAAGTCGTCCGATTATTAGTCAGCAACAGATGGCCCTTTCGCCTACATGCAACTTACAATGAAAGCATCAGCCGCTTCCTAGACGTATTTGAAAAAGTCAATCGCGATATTCCATTCGATGGGCTTGCCTGGATCTTTGATCATGCCGAAACCATTGATGAGCGTAATATCGAACGCACAAAAGCACTGGGCGGGGGTATTGCCATTCAAAGCCGTATGGCCTACCAGGGTGAATATTTTGCCGATCGTTATGGCTCTACGGCGACCGAACAAACACCTCCGGTCAAAAAAATGCTCGAAATGTCTGTACCCGTCGGAGGTGGTTCCGATGCAACACGTGTCAGCAGTTACAATCCCTGGGTCTCTATGTATTGGCTAACAGTAGGAAAAACAGTAGGTGGTCTTCAAATCTACCACGACAGCAGATTGGATCGTATGACAGCCTTACAGCTTTATACACAAGGCAGTGCTTGGTTTTCGCAGGAACAGCAGCAAAAAGGGGATATCGCTGTAGGGATGTTAGCCGATCTAACAGTGCTTAATAGCGACTATTTCACGGTAGCTGATGAGGCTATTAAAGAGATCGAATCAGAGTTGACCATCGTGGCAGGAAAAATCGTATATGCTGATGGTGATTTCAGTCCGTTCTCCCCACCTCCGATTCCCATCCTCCCCGATTGGTCGCCAACAAAAAGCTATGCTGGCTACTATCGTATTTCCAATGCGGCTCAGCAGGACAATATCAATACTGCGGCCGCCCAAAGCAGCGTCATGAATACCGTACATCTTTGTAGTGGTAGCTGTCAGGTACACGCACACAACCACAATCACGCCCGCATGAGCAATATTGCTATTAACAATTATACTGCATTCTGGGGAGCTTTGGGCTGTTCATGTTTTGCATTCTAATCTCTTAGAAATGATAGAAATACTCCAAAAACTATTTTATACCGATTTGGGCAGCAACCTAAACAATGCGGCAATGCTCATCTTCCGAATACTGTTTGCCTGGGAATTGCTTACAGTGCATGGCCTCAAGAAGATACAGAAAGGGCCACAGGCTGAAGCTGAGCATATTCCCAACCCCTTAAAGCTGCCTGAAAAGCTCAATGCAGCTGTCGCGCAGTTTGCAGATACCATAGTACCTTTCTTTATCGCACTTGGGCTACTCGGAAGACTGGCTATATTACCGACCATTGGCGTTACTGCAGTGGGCTATTTCGTTGTCCATCGGCACGATTCGCGCACGGTCAGGGATATTCCCTTTATGTATACCCTATGTCTGTTATTGCTTCTTTTGACCGGCCCAGGCACCTACTCCATTGATCATTATATTTATCAACTTTTAAAAACCCCTTAAATACATGGAACCACACATCGGAATAAAAGAAACCCATTTAACCGAATCAGCACATATTCTCGCTAAATTGTTAGCAGATGAATACGTGCTGTATACCAAAACCCGAAACGCACATTGGAACATCGAAGGCCCGGATTTTTATAATAAACATTTATTTTTTGAGCAACAGTACAATGAACTGGATGAAATTATAGATACGCTGGCTGAGCGAATCCGCACCTTAGGCCATTACGCACCAGGAAGTTTAAAACAATTCTTGCAACTGACGCAATTCTCAGAGGAGAGCAGACAGGTCAACGATAGCAAGGGATACATCAGCGATTTACTTGTTGATCATGAAAGCATTATTATTTCAATACGCGAAAACATCGATCATCTTGCCCTACAATTAAAAGACATTGGGACAAGCGATTACCTCACCGGACTAATGGAAAACCATGAGAAAATGGCCTGGATGTTACGTGCACATTTAAAGTAAAATTATGGAAAATCAAAACAACGCGCATATCACCACTTTAGTTCTTACACTTGTAGGTGGTTATTGCGATACCGTAACTTTCGTGGCTGCCGACAAAATCTTTTCTGCCCATGTCACGGGCAACTTCATTGTTTTTGCTTATCAACTTATCAATGGAGGTGACACCTCGGCTTGGATCAAGTTAGCCACCTTCCCTGTATTTGTCGCAGCCGTCATGGCCGGTGGATGGTTGACCTCACGTTCACAAAAGAAAAACACCGTTCTTTTTGTGGAAGCCCTACTGCTGGCAATAGCTGGCCTATTGGCGATCCTACTTCCCGTCGAAGAATCCAAAACAGTGATGTACGGACTCGTGATGCTCATTGTATTTGCTTTAGGCATGCAAAATGCGTTCGGGAAGTTATTTGCCAAAGCTACACATGGACCTACAACCATGATGACCGGCAATGTGACACAGGCGTCGCTGGACCTATGTGTGCTGATTGCCAATAAATTCAAAAACCCTGATATCAACGTCAGTTTCGGCAAACAACTAATTACCCTGTCAGGATTTTTCATCGGATGTTTAGCTGGTGCTTATTTCGGTAAACAACTTGGACTAAGTTCTATTATATTTGCAGGCATAGCGATGCTGATCTGTTATTTTCTTTCCAGAGATAGCGAACGTTAGCCATCAACAAGCTTTAAAACAATAAAGGCGCAAGCGTCGGATAATCCGTCGTTTGCGCCAATTTAATTTCCACCTGGATGAAAATCAAATTTATACTGAGCATATTTCTCTTTTGGATCAACAGTGCTTTTTGTCAGGACGACAGCCTGCTTTATCGATACATGGACAGTTTATCCCATGAGCAGGATACCGGACGCAAAGCCCATTTTTTATATGAGGCCGCAAAGTATTATCTGGAAAAGCCCGGTGAATATCAAAAAGACCTCGACAGCGCGCAGTGGCTCAATAAGCGATCTCAAAAACTTCATTTAGCGGCCAACCGCAAAACCGAAGCAGCCATGAACATGCTGCTGGATGCCCGTATACAGGAAGAAAGGGGCAAACCATCGCTCGCAAAGGACCAAAAGGAAGCCAGCTTACGTTTTGCCCAAAGTCACCATCTAAATAAGGCCGCCGCTATAATCTACTTATCCATGGCAAACGACATTAAAGATGTAGCTTTTGACCAAAAAGAGAACATTTTTAAACAAGCTTTGCTGCAGGCAGCAAAAACAAAGGATAAGCTGCTTGAATCCAAAATCCTGATGGAGCATTCCAGTTATCTTTCCAGCTATGGTGATTACACAGGGGCTGTAAATACGGCCCATCGCGCTGCCACATTAAAAAAACAAGCAGGGGATCAAAATGTCAGCCAAGAACTTGTATCCGTAGCCGGCAATCTTCGATTACTCCTACGGCTCAAAGAAGCGCTTAAATATGCTCTTCAGGCGCGCCGTATTGTCGAGAACGAAAATACAACGACAACACGGGATGATATGGCTGCCGTTTATAATATTGTTGGACTCATCTACTATGATCTTAAATCCAATAAAGAGGCACTTGCTCATTATCAAAAAGCATTTGAAATCGCTAAGGAAAAAGATGATCGCTATGCCATCCATACCATAACCCTTAATCTAGCGACCATATTATCCCGTTTAAACCGTACGGCAGATGCGCTCAGCCTACTCAATAATGTCACTAAAGATTATATTTCGGATACCTATGCTATACGTTATGCTTATCTGTACACCATGCTTTACTGCAAGACCAAGGATACAAAAAAGGCACGCCCATATTATCAGCAACTCTTAAAATATTACCATACAGGAAATATCACCGGGCAGGAAAAACATATTATGATGATCGGGATAACAAGCTACCTTTTTGCTGATGGCCAGATCAACGAAATGTACCCATATTTAGCAGAGATTGAGCGTTCTCTGACCAAAGAGACAAGTTTGCTGCGTGTATCCGAATTACGCAAACTCCGTTATCTAGCCGACTCCGCCCGCGGAGATTTTAAATCCGCTTTTAATAACTTTGCAGCGTTCAAATCCATCAGCGATTCCATCAACAGCGTAGACCGTGCCAAAGAACTTACTGCCTTGCAACTGGACTATGATACAGAAAAAAAAGATCACGACATTGTACTGCTTAAACAAAAAGGACAATTGCAAAAATCCCTACTTGAGCGCGAGGCAATTATTCGAAATGTTTTTATAGGAAGTCTAATTATCCTGATCATCTTTGTAGGATTTTTATATGTCCAAAATACCATCAAAAAAAGAAGTAATGAAAAGCTGACGCTTAAACAGGAGGAAATCAACAGACAGAACGACAAGTTAAGGCAATTGATTGCCGAAAAAGAATGGCTTCTTAAAGAGATCCATCACCGTGTCAAAAACAATATGCAGATCATCATCAGCCTGCTAAATACACAATCGGCCTATCTCGAAAATCAAGATGCCATTAGTGCCATACAGAATAGCCAAAACCGTATGCACGCCATGTCCCTGATCCATCAGAAACTGTATCAAACCGACAACCTCTCACGCATTGACATGAAATGGTATATCCAAGAGCTTACAGATTATCTCCAAGATAGTTTTCAATCCGAGAAATCAATTAAATTTGAAATTCAGGTCGATGAAATTACTCTTGATGTATCCCAAGCTGTACCTGTTGGACTGATTCTCAATGAAGCAATCAACAATGCGATCAAACATGCTTTTGATCAACGTGAAGGTATAGTTTTCATTAGTTTCAAGCGGTTTAAAGCAGTACCTTTCGACCTGATTCTCAGTATAGCTGACAACGGCATCGGGCTTCAAAGAGACCTTTCCAATGGTGAAAGTGACTCTTTTGGCATGAACCTCATGCATGGACTGACCTCCCAGCTCGATGGCGAATTTAAACTGGTATCAGACCAGGGGGTGTTTATTACCATTCAATTTTCACAAAAAGAGGGTGAAATTTAAGACAAACTTTATGCAAAAAGGTAACAAGATCTTAATTGTAGAAGACGAATTTATCGTCGCCAATGACCTTAGGATGATTCTCAAAAAAAATGGCTATCAGGTGATTGGTATCGCATCTTCTGTCATGCAGGCCACGACAATTATCGAAACTCAAAAACCCGACTGGGTATTATTGGATATTATACTAAAAGGAACTGATACAGGGATCGACCTCGCTGTACAACTCAACGAGCGACATACGCCATTTCTATTTATATCGGCAAATACTAACCAAGGCATCCTAGAAGCGGTAAAGGAAACAAAGCCTTATGGTTTCTTGACCAAACCATTCCGGGAAAAGGATCTTTTAATTATGCTCGATATTGCCAAAGAAAGATTTAATACAGAAAAAAAGGACCAGAAAACACTTGTAAAAGCGATCGAAAGTAAGTCCGGTGAAGAAGCGATCATAGGATCGAGTCCAGCCTTAAAAGAGGTTTTATCCCAGGTGAGGCTTGTCGCTCCGACTGACACATCCGTCCTGCTCTTAGGAGAGAGTGGCACAGGCAAAGAAAGGATTGCACAATCCATTCATCTGCTATCATTGCGCCGACAACAACCTTTAGTTGTCGTCAATTGCGCAGCGATTCCCTTATCATTGATCGAATCTGAACTTTTTGGACATGAGAAGGGTGCTTTTACGGGAGCACAAAACCGACGCATCGGCAAATTTGAACAAGCAAGTGGCGGGACAATTTTTCTAGACGAAATCGGTGAGCTACCATTAGAAGCCCAGACCAAATTGCTCCGCGTCCTTCAGGAACAGGAAATCGACCGCGTCGGCGGTGATCTGCCGATTAAAATCAACGTTCGGATCATCGCTGCGACCAACCGCAATCTCGAACAGGAAGTCGCAATGGGAAACTTTAGATTGGACCTCTACTATAGGCTCAATATTTTCCCCATTGCTATCCCACCGCTCCGTGAACGGATCGAAGATATCGAAATCCTGGCCAACCACTTCTTGGCATTATATGCCGCCAAACTCAAAAAAAATATAGCCGGCTTTACGCGCGATGCCATAACACAGATGCAAGCCTATTCATGGCCGGGCAATATCCGGGAGATGCAGCATCTTATCGAAAGAACTGCTTTACTCGCAAAAGACCCACTAATCAGTGCGCTGGCTTTTACCGACCACATGGATGGACAAATCAAAATTCCAGGTCATCATTCCCATAAATTAGGATCACTGGAGGAAATGGAACGGGAGCATATCTTACGTGTGCTCGAATCCTGCAATGGCAAGATTTCAGGGCCTGGCGGAGCAACGGAGATCTTACAGATCAGTAGTTCTACCTTGTATACCAAAATGAAAAAATACGGTATTAAATCGGACTTTTATTGATAACGAATAATTCATTTACCTCTTCTCCAACTGCTAAATATGACTTCAGCAACAGATGCACAAGTAATATACGATCGTCTACGAAAACGGGAAAGCGAACAACTTTTGCAATTAGCACTCAGCCAAAAAATGGCCCCAATATGCGCAATAGCGGGTTTTGACGCGCTCCAACCAGATCTACAAAAATTTTTTGGCCAGGATAGTTTATCTATATTTGTTGCTGACAAGAAAGAGTCATGCTATAGTCTGCTTTTACAGTTTAAAAAAGGTACGCAAATAAGCTACAGTAACCTGTGGAGTTGCAAGGAGCGTTTTTTTCAGGATTGTATTAATTCAGCGGAGCCCGTCCAACATAGTCCCGAAGAACTATCAAAAGCTGGAAGCAGCTACCCCATCCCTCTTGTTGAATCCATACGAAACGGTAATAAAACAATTGTATCCATGGCATTTCGAATCCATGGTCAATACTGGGCGATATTAAGCCTGGGATATAAAAAGTTAGCTCATATCGATTCTCAACTAGCCTACCGCATCAAAAGCATTATCCCGCAGCTCAACATTACACTAGGAAATATCCTGATCAATGAGCAATCTATGCATTTTACCAAGGTCAACAATCACATTTTGCAACCTGCCTCCCATTCCCTTTCAACCGTCTCTGGAAATACATATAACACTTTAAGACCTCAGATTATCGGAAACAGTTTGCATATCAACACCTTAAAGTCACAGCTCGCGACAGTCGCCGATTCGGAAATGACCCTGCTGATACAAGGAGAAAGCGGAACAGGCAAAGAAATTGTTGCTCAAAACGTCCATCACCTTTCGGCACGGTCACAGCACCCCCTGATTAAAATTAACTGTGCTGCCATTGCACCTACACTAATCGAAAGCGAGCTTTTTGGTCATGAAAAAGGAAGCTTCAGTGGTGCCATAAAACGCAAGATTGGTAAATTCGAGCAAGCTAATCATGGGACACTTTTCCTGGACGAAATCGGAGACCTCCCGTTAACTTTACAGGCAAAGTTACTTCGTGTACTTCAAGAAAAAGAGTTCGAACGTGTCGGGGGCAATAAAGTCATTCCCGTCGATGTACGCATCATTTGCGCAACACACAAGGATCTACAAGCAGAAGTGCGGGCTGGTTACTTTAGGTCCGATCTTTATTACCGTATCAGCGCATTCCCAATTACATTACCTGCTTTGCGTGAACGCCAAGAAGATATTCCATTATTGGTTCATCATTTTCTTGAAAAACATGCCGGAAAAGCTCCGCAAAAACAAATAGGGAAAAAGATACTCGAACGTCTAAGACTACATCCGTGGCCAGGCAACATTCGTGAACTGGAACATGTCGTGGCACGCGCTATACTTTTGTCAGAAGGCCCGACCATTAAAAACATAACACTATCAGACGATACAAGTTTTATTGGCGCAAGTAAAGCACCGGATTTTAGTTTACAGACGCTGGCAGCCTTTGAAAAAAAATATATACTGTGGGTATTGCGGAGCTGCAATGGCCGTATTTCCGGCACAAATGGCGCAGCGACCATCCTTGGCGTTCCTGCTACCACCCTCCAATCAAAAATGAAAAAGCTTGGTATCAGTAAAAAATTCATATCCCAAAAAGATTAAACAAAAAGACCATCCCTTAAAAAGAATGGCCTTACTACTATTTAAAAACTATTTTTAGCTGAAAGAGGCTGCCTATTTTGTGATAAAAGCCAGAATATCTTTATTGATCGTTTCTGCTTCGGTTGTAGGCATTCCATGCGGAAACCCTGGATAAGTAATCAAGGTACCATTTTTCACCAATTGAGCTGCTCTTCTACCAGTAATATCAATAGGCACGATCTGATCATCTTCACCATGCAACACCAACACAGGGATTTCTACCTGTTTAAGTTCTTCTGTAAAATCTGTTTCGGAAAAAGCCTTAATACAATCATAATGTGCTTTGATTCCGCCCATCATTCCCTGGCGCCACCAGTTGTCCATCACCCCTTGTTGTACATTAGCGCCTTCCCGGTTATAGCCATAAAAAGCGAGGGTAAAGTCTTGAAAATACTGCTGTCTTCGGGTTGCAGTGTTCAATCTGATTTCATCAAATACTTCCATCGGTACCCCGTCAGGATTGGTTTCGCTCTTGGCCATTGTTGGCGTCACTGCGCTGATTAGTACTGCCTTAGCAACGCGTGAAGTACCATGATTTGTAATATAACGAATCACTTCACCGCCACCCGTAGAGTGCCCGATATGGATTGCATCTTTTAAATCCAGTGCTTCAGCCAATTGAGCGATATCCGAAGCATAAGTATCCATTTCATTTCCCTGATCAGTCTGTGTAGAACGTCCATGCCCACGGCGATCGTGAGCGATCACGCGGTATCCTTTTTCTAGGAAATACATCAGCTGTGCATCCCAGTCGTCACTTGATAAGGGCCAACCGTGATGGAAAACAATTGGCTGCCCTGTACCCCAATCTTTGTAGTAAATTTCAGTTCCGTCTTGAACTTTAAATGTTGCCATGATAAATAGTTTATATTTTTTAATTGTTTAATTTATTGGTTATGGTATTACAATAACTCAACCACGAAATACAACACGTTGTTTTTAAGGAATTTAAAATAAAAACCCGCTAGTTAAAAACAACGACATTTCGTTAGTTGCGTACCAGTTTGGAGCGATCACACCAATCAATTTTCATGCAGCATCTGGACAAGATCTTCCGCGCCGCCATCAAATTTTTGACCATTGACAAAAAATGTAGGCGTTCCATTGACACCGCTCATCATGCCGCTTTCAAAATCTCCTTCCACTTTTTCCTCTAGACTTTCTTTTTGCATGTCACTCTTAAATTGGTCGACATCCAAATTTAGCTGCTCGGCAAGATCCATATAGAAACGTGTGCTTAGGTTCTGCTGGTTGTCGTAGATCGCATCGTGCATCTCCCAAAATTTTCCTTGTAGTGCTGCAGCTTCTGCGGCGAGCGCCGCCGGACGTGCATATTCATGCATTTCTGAAAGCGGAAAATTGCGGAACACAAATCTGATCTGATCCCCCAATTCAGCCATCATCTCTTTCAATATCGGATGTGCGGCCCCACAATGTGGACATTGATAATCCCCATACTCGACGATTGTTAAATCCGCACTGCTATTTCCTTGGATATGATCCCTATCGCTGACTTTTGGTTTTAATGACATAATTACGCTATTTAAGATTTTCTAATGCTTCTATGATACCGTCGGCGCCCGGATTTACTGCTGTTGGCGATAAGTAGCTCCATTGGATAACGCCCTCCTTATCAATCACGAAAAGTGCGCGCTTACATTCTCCTTCATCGTCATCATACACCCCGTATTTTTTGGCGACCTCACCCTTAGCTTCAAAATCCGCTAGCAGCGGAAAATGTAGTTTTCTGGACTGCGCAAAGGCCATATGGCACCATTTGCTATCCACCGATATACCCATAATCTCCGCATCATATTTCTTAAAATATTTTAGCATTTCATTATAAAGGGCCATCTGATCACTGCATACTGGACTCCAGTCAGCGGGGTAAAAAGCAAGGATCACATTATGCCCTTTAAACTCGGACAATTTGATTTTCTGATCGGGAGTCGCATACAAGGTAAAATCCGGTGCAACATCGTTTTTCTGTAACATACAAACGTATTTAAAATTTAACCATTATCCAGAGTCTCAATTTGGTTTAAGCGATTCTCACTAAAGACTCTTCCTATAAACAAAGTGTTGTAAAGGAAAAATTGTTTTATTTACTTCACGAACGATTAAAATTGCCCTCTTTAGCAGCTGGTCAACTCTGTCTCCACATGTTGTCAACCGAACAGTTGATCATTTATTTAACCATTTACGAATGAGCTTGGTATAATTAGGCATTACCAGATAAACCATTAGAAAAACGATACAACCTGAGATCAGCAATCCATCGGAAAGACGATTTTGAGGAATATGAAAATACCGGAGAACGGGTAGCAGGATCATGGGCATGACCAATGATAAGGGGTAAATTGCAGACCAAGTAACAAGATATTGCTTCCAGCGTCGCGGTATCTTACTGGCCTGCTCTGGCGTTTCAAAAAGAAACTCTAGGCCAGACCTGATCTGATAACGGTCGTCCTTGCGGAATAAGGGGCTGGCCCGTTCAATCATTCGTTTGCGCGTATCGGACTCCATCCAGATTTTTAGGTTGTCCACCGTATCAAACCTGATGATTACCGTATAGACAAATGTTAATTTGGGGATAGGTCGAATGATCTGGAGGTCAATAAACCCTTTCGCATGTTTCGTGAGCGGAACAATTTCCGCGAGCCACTGGTCGTATTCGAGTTGCTTGTTGTCCAAAATGTGATGTGTTATTACGACAGATGCGCCCTGGTTTTCCATAATTATTTTTTATTTAAATTGCACATTAGTATCAAGTGGAGATCCACTTCCTAGCTTTTTCTTCTTTCTCCATTCGTTTAGCGCGAATTAAGGATTGCACTTCGAAAATACAATTATCGTTAAAAACATCAAAACCACGATTTGGCTACGAAATCCGTGGATCTGCCTACAACATAGAAAGACCAAATCATCACCTTTGTAACATCAATTTATTTTAAATTAAAAACACAATGAAATCACAAAAAGTATGGTTTGTTACCGGTGCCTCCAAAGGACTGGGTTTAAGTTTGGTAAAGGAACTTTTAGCACAAGATTATCTTGTTGTAGCGACCTCGCGTACTAAACGAGCCCTGGAACAAGAAATCGGTGAAAATGAAAATTTCCTTCCCCTTGAAGTCGACATCACCAATGATGCGGACGTTGCGCGGGCAGCATTGTCGGCAATTGATTATTTCGGGCGGATCGACGTCCTGGTCAACAATGCAGGGTACGGGCAGACAGGCAGTGTCGAAGAACTCAGCGATTCAGAAGCCCGACGCAATTTTGACGTGAATGTCTTTGGCTCGCTCAATGCTATCCGGCATATCGCACCGCATATGCGACGTCAGCAATCGGGGCATATTTTTAACATTGCATCCATTGGTGGCCTTGCAGGAAATTACCCGGGTTTTGGAATCTATTGTTCCACAAAATTTGCTGTATCCGGATTTACAGAAGCGCTCGCTGTCGAAATGCAACCCTTCGGTGTACACACAACCTTGGTTTACCCTGGTTATTTCAGGACGGATTTTTTATCCGATGGATCAATCCAAACCGCGGCCAATCCCATCGAAGCTTATGTCACCGCAAGGGAAAATGAAGCCGCACACTTACACCAAATCCATGGCAATCAGACAAACGATCCGCAAAAAGCAGCTACTTTATTGATCGAGCTCAGCACTTTGGCACACCCGCCAGTCCATTTCCTAATGGGTGAAGATGCCTTTGAACTAGCCAAAAACAAGATTAACATGTTGACTGCCGAGATCGAAAAATGGAAGAGCTATACCGTATCCACAGGTTTTGAACAGACTGCAAAGTAGCCTAAAGTTATAGTTGACAGCAAGGAAAATCAGTAACATTAAAAAAGAAAATAACTAAATTTACAATTATGGAGAATACATTTCGCTTTCATTCCCTTTCGGAGTTCCATACGTTTTGCGGGCTGCCCAAACCAGAGCATCCGCTAATCAGTTTGATTGACTATAGTCAAGTGCACTACCCTATTAATGACAGTAAATTAAATTGGATACAGCATTTTTATTCGATCGGTTTAAAGCGAAATGTAAATGCGCGGTTCAACTATGGCCAGCAACAGTATGACTTCGACTCGGGCGTCTTGACTTTTATATCGCCGTTACAATTTTTAAAAGTAGAAATCAATCAAGAGGTCCAAGCGCAACCTAGCGGTTGGATCCTCTTGATTCATCCTGATTTTTTGTGGAACAGCGAGCTTGCCAAGCATATCCATAATTACGATTTTTTCCAGTATGAAGTCCATGAAGCACTTTTCCTTTCGGACAAGGAGGAGGCAGTTATTGTCGACATCCTTCAAAATATCGAAAAAGAATATCAATCTAACATAGACAAGTTTAGCCGCGAACTGATTCTCAAACAAATCGAACGCTTACTCATTTATGCTGAGCGATATTACGAACGTCAATTTATTACGCGAAAAAAGTCAACTCAGGAACTGGTTACACGATTTGAGCAGCTGCTCACAGCACAATTTAACCAAGATAAGCTCCTTGTTCAGGGTATCCCAACAGTTAGCTTTTTGGCTCAGCAGCTCAATCTTTCCCCCAACTACCTGAGTAACCTTTTGCGTATCTACACCCAGCAAAACACCCAACAGCACATACAACATAAAATGATTGAATATGCCAAGTTACGATTGAGCACGAGCTCTTTATCAATTAGTGAAATTGCATACGAACTTGGATTCGAGCATCCGCAATCCTTTAGTAAGGTATTCAAGAAAAATACCCAACAAAGTCCAGTCGAATTTAGGCAGTTTTTTCAGTAAGCTGTATTACCAATATCAGGGATTAATAATTAAGCAAAGCCGGCAGAACATATTCCTTCATGATCCGATCAACCTGTTGATGTGCGTAAAATTGACCATAGGCACTCGAAGTAATAACGATTACATAAGGATGGTCCTTGAGTATAATGATATAGTTACCTCCATTGCCCGCGCAATAATACGCTTCATAATCGTTCCCTCCAAGCTGGAACGATTTATTCCAAAATAAGTAACCGTAGTATTCGTTGGCACGCCCAGGTATCGTCATTTTTTTTGATAAGCTTTTCTGTACCCATTGCTTCGAAAGGATCTGTTTCCCCTGCCAGACACCTTCGTTTTTATAAAGCTGTCCAAACTTGGCAAAATCCAGCGCATTCATCCGGATACCACCTGCGGTATTAGGCACACCTTGCGGAGTATATTGCCAACGATAGTTAACAATTCCAAGAGGGGCAAACAAATTCTTTTGTGCATAGCTTTCCAAACCGCCATTCACTTTTTGATTAAGAACGTCCCCCAACACCACCACACCGGCTGTAAAATAATGCCAGGAACCTTTCAAGTTCTTTTTAAACGGCAGGTTTAACGCGAAGTCCACCCAGTTTGACATGGGATACATATTCTCTTCGTTGCCCGGACTGTTGGGATCACTATCATCCCCATCAAAGCCAGCGCTCATGGTCAATAAATCATAGAGTGTTGTTCCATTTTTCCCAGGATCCGGGTTATTATATTTTGTTAAATCATAATATTTATCCAAGGTTTGATATTCATCGCGAATATATCCGTCAGCAATGGCCATGCCCAATAAAGTCGACGCAAAAGTTTTTCCCACCGATCTTGGATCATGCAAACTGTCGCGGCTCTCCCCATTAAAATATTCTTCAATCAGCAAGTCGCCATGTTTCAGAACAACAAGTCCGTTTATTTTTTTGAAAACCCCCAGCTCAATCATTCCCTTGAGTTGCTTTAACAGCTGTCTGTCAAATTTCCCGTTAGCAGGTTTCACATCGTGGTATTGCGTAGGCTTCCGTAGCATATATTGATCCGCAATTACAACGGGGTTTAAGGAAACATCGATCGGCAGGTCCCCGGAAGCGATGACCTCTCCGACAATGATACTGTCCCGCTGAACATAAGGCCGGATTTCCAATCGGATCTTATGTTTACCATCCGTCAAAGCCTCTGCTCCGCCGTTGGTGACGAATCTATTCCAAAACGATTCAGACCATGATCCTTGTCCTTGCCTATTATCTATCAAAGGACGTTTCAAAACAAGTTTGCTATTTTGAAAATCCTGCATAGGAGCACCCGGCGCGAGGTTGCTCCGATAAATTTCCTTACCGTCTACAAATAAGGTAAACTGAAAATTACCCTGCCTAAAAAGTGCTTCTAAAGATAAATCAGGCGCTATGTCTTTTTGATATGCGGTCAATGTCTTTTGCAGACTTACCCCGAAAAACAGATCACTTTTTGGGGTAAGCATATAATCATTCACAAAATGGTTCTGCTCCAATGAATCACGGGTGGATGCAAATTGAATCCTACCTATAATTTCCTTTTCCGAACCATTCAAAGAAAATGGTGATTCCTTTTTCGTCTGTGCCTGTAGAAAAAAAGTCCAGCAGCTATAAAAAGCTAAAATGAGATATTTCATGATTGTATGCATAGAATCTTTGTGAACCAAAAATAGACAGACAGCCAACGGCAAAATAGAATGAAATTAACCTTTAAGACAGCCGCATTTTACGGTATTCTTTCGGTGTTACATGCATACAAGCTTTAAAGCAGCGAATAAAATGGCTCTGATCGGCAAATCCCGAACGATAGGCAATCTCCGTCAGAGACAGCGATCTCTGATCCAATAACAGTAGCGCCTTTTCTACCTTCAATTTACGGATATACACACCCATCGTAGTACCAAAATAACGGGAAAATTCCCTTGATAGATAAACAGGATGTAAGTCCAGCATGTTAGCTATTGTTGAAAGATCCAATACGGCGTTATAATTCTCACGTAGGTAATCCCGAAGTGTCCAGACCCATTTGGGAATTTTAGATTCAACACCCCTGCAATCTGCATTTAGGACTGCGAATACGTTCAGCAACAGACTTTCCATAACCATTTGACTTGCATTATCCTGAATGAATGACGCCGAAAAAAGCTGATGAAAGAGCAGTCTTGCTTCGGGATGTTTAATAGCTATATTACCCTCCAGCCCATTTAGATTTAGGCTATCCTTCAAGATCCAGTCTGGACTAAGTTCGATATGGAACCCTCGGGTGCAGCCTTCGGGTTTGATGTTATAATGTGGGTCCTGCCAATTATGAAACAAAAGATCACCGGTGGTGCAATCATAAAGTCCCTGTTTATTGCCTTCGAGCAGGTTGCCCTCCAGGATGAACGTAAAGTAAGGATTTTCATGATAATGCCAATCCACCCGTTCCAATGTATAAACCGCATCGGAAACCAGCAATTCATTTACGACGAATTTACGATTGATTTCCCCATAATACATCCCCCGTTTCAACTGTTCCATTACGGTCTTTCTTTAATTTGTGTTTTCCAGGCCTGCGAATTCATCCGTGTCCACCTGGTTTGCTTTACTTTTTTTCTCACCCTTGCGTAAACTTAAATTCCTACACTAAAAAACGATACAAACCACTGTCCTATTGACCCGAATAATATCCTTCAACACCAATTCCGATCGTCCAGAAAAACTTCGCTTTCTCGAGATCTTCGAGCAGCATATCCACATTCTCTTCGTATTCCCCTTCGGCCTTTATCGCTTCGATATCTTCCTGGATATCCTCTACGGTCATTTGCCGCCAAACACCGACTGAGCTATTCAAAAAGGCATAACAATAAGCCGCCTCAGCATCATCGACAGGTCCACTGTTTTTTTCACTCAATATTTGGAGCAGTTCGTCGGCTTCCACCTGAAAGGGGTTGACCCCGTAGATGCTAACTTCGGTCTTTTGGGGATAAGGCCCATTGATGCTTTCGATGAATTCGAGTTGCCCCTGATCATTGAAATCCAACCGTAATTCGAGCTCATCATAATAATACTGGTCATCTAACGCATCCGAAGGTTCCCCTAATATAGCTTGTACTTCCGCTTGACTCGCACCTAAGTCCAGCGGTCCTATATTTTCAATGTCAATCCCCACAAGGGGAATAAATTCGATCTTTTTCATTGTTTATATATTTGAGTGCCCAAAAGATATCGTTTATTAATCAATCAGAACCAACAACTTAGCTTGATTAAAGATAGCTAAAAATTGATGGACAGCAATTTATAACAAAATTATTCACAGGATAATTTTTGCTGATCCATCGTGTTATTTATACTTTCTATATAAAAAAGAATAAATACATCTACCAAATTAAAAACCAAAAACATCTATAAAACACTAACTAACAACAATATATATCAACGACAAGTTTTAAAAAGTTTACCAAGCCGTTTACTGTATCGACAAACATACACTTTGCTGCCTACCTTTATGGAAACCAAATCCTAGACCTCAAATGACCAATCCGTTTGCCCTGTTGTCGTTGTGCCTACTGAGTTTACTGACCTCTTCTGGTTACGGCAAATCCAAAAATATCAAGCTTTACGATCTGCGATGCGAAAACCTGATCAATCCAAATGCATTGGATAATACCAGCCCCCACTTCAGTTGGAAAATAAAGTCTCCCGGTAGAGAAATGAGACAGCAGTTTTACGAAATTCAAGTTGCATCCGATAGCATAGCCTTACTTGAAAATCATCAAGCAGATTTCTGGCAATCGAATAAGATAGCCTCTGACGCCTCGGTGATGGTACCCTATTCAGGTAAGCCCCTTGCCGCCCGATCCCTTTGTTATTGGCGGGTGAGGATATGGAATGACCAAGGCGAACAATCTGACTGGAGTGATATTCAACGTTTCGGTATCGGACTTCTGCAGGACCAGCCTATGCAAGGCGAGTATATTGGATTACAAGGGGTACAGAGTCCTTTGCTCCGAAAAAACTTTCATCTGGATGCCGTAGCGCTCTCTTTTTTACATATCAATTCCCTCGGGTATTATGAAGTCTATGTCAATGGAAAAAAGGTAGGCTCAGACGTACTCTCTCCAGCTGTATCCCATTTGAACAGCCGTTCATTGATCAATACCTACGATATTACCAGCTATCTTCGCAAAGGTGATAACAGTATCGTACTCTGGCTAGGTACAGGTTGGTACAAGAAAACCACAGGCTTCAACGTTACATTCGATGGCGCTTTAGTCCGAGCTCAGCTCGACCTGCGCAAGACTGGTCACTGGCAAACACTGCTCGTCACCGACTCTTCCTGGCAAGGTTCAGTAACAGGATACGCCGATACAGGCCGCTGGCAAGCCCTACAATTTGGAGGCGAGCGTGTCCAGGCGAGTCTCAATCCGACCAAGATGGATGCTACAGCCTTAGACCGCCGTTCCTGGTCGCCCGTATCCACGATAGCGCTACCCGATCTACAGGCCAGCCCCCAGATGACTGAACCCAATAGCATTCAGGCCTCCTACCGGCCCGCCTCGATCGAACAGCTCAGCGATAGCACCTGGCTAATTGATATGGGAAAAACACTGAATGGATGGTTCCAATTGGAGATGAAAGATTTAAAGAAAGACCAAATGATTGTTTTCGATTATAGCGATGCCTTGGACACTGCTGGTAATTTTATGCCACAGGGACAACAGGATAGCTACATTGCATTGGGACAACAGAACGAAACTTTTCGAAATAGGTTCAATCACCATGCTTTTCAATACGTCAAAATTTCCAACCTCGGACATCGCCCCAAGAAAAAAGACGTTAAGGCCCATTTAATCCATACTGACTTTCGCCAGACCTCTTCTTTTGCCTGTTCGGATCCAGACCTAAATGCCATTCATGCGATGATCCAATACACTATGCGCTGCCTTTCTTTCAGTGGTTATATGGTCGATTGCCCCCATTTGGAACGGGCAGGATATGGCGGCGATGGAAATTCATCCACCAATACCTTACAAACCATGTTTGCAAGTTCGCCGCTTTTTGTCAACTGGCTACAGGCTTGGTCGGATAGTATGCGCGAAGGTGGCAGCCTTCCACATGTAGCACCGAATCCCGGTGCTGGTGGTGGAGGTCCTTATTGGTGTAGTTTTTTCATTATGGCGTCCTGGCGTACTTATGTCAACGCCCAAGATCCGCGGCTTATCCAACGCCACTATCCTGCCATGAAAGAATGGCTCTCCTATGTGGAGCGTTATAGTAAAAATGGGCTCCTTACGCGCTGGCCAGACACCAAATACCGCGATTGGTTTTTAGGAGACTGGCTTGCCCCAGCTGGCGTAGACGCGGGAGCTACCCGATCCGTCGACCTAGTCAGCAATTGTGTGGTGAGCGAATGCTTGGCTACCATGGAAAAAATCGCCACTGTCCTCCAGCTCCCGCAAGAGGCGCAGGACTTTGCCAAACGAAAAGAAAAATTGGATACTTTGATCCATCAGGTATTTTTTAATGGTGAAACAAACCAATATGCCACAGGCTCCCAGCTAGACATGAGCTATCCCATGCTGCTCGGTATCACGCCTAAAGCTTCCTATGCAAAAGTAAAACAACAACTCTTAAGAGAAAGCGCCGAAAAATACAACAACCATATTGCCGTTGGTCTCGTTGGTGTACCAATTCTCACGCAATGGGCCACGGACAACAATACGGTTGACTTTATGTATACTATGCTCAAGCAGCGAGATTATCCCGGTTACCTTTTTATGCTTGACCAGGGAGCTTCCACCACCTGGGAATATTGGAGTGGAGAACGCAGCCGTATCCATAATTGCTACAATGGTATCGGAACTTGGTTTTACCAAGCTATCGGTGGAATTCGCGTTGATGAAAAGCAGCCGGGCTATAAACATATCCTAATCAGTCCACAGATTCCCAAAGGCCTTACTTGGGCCAAAACGGCAATTGAGACACCCTATGGTGAAGTTAAAGTAGATTGGTCAATCAAAAATAATAAATTAAAGCTCGATATCACACTTCCTGTTGGGAGTACTGCTACTGTAAAAGCGCCAGAGCGATTCGAGATGAAGGATGTTACGATCAATTACCACCGATCATCCAACTATTGAAAATAATAAACAGCGATAAGGATCGACCAAATCGCCATCAAAATAATAAACGGGGCCAAAAAATTTTGACCCCGTTTATTATTAATTTTAAAGTCCAGCGCCAATAAACCTTTTAAAATGTATTTTTTAAATCTTTAAACCTGATCACTTGCTGTTAAAGGCCGATCTGTAAACCCAGATTGACGACCCGTTGATTCTGATAAGCATCTCCCGCACTATTGGACGTCACTTCAGGATCCTGCTGATATAAGGAATAATTCGTCCAAGTCAGCAGATTATAACCGCTCAGATATAAGCGTGCATTGTTAATCTTAAATGGCAACCATTTGTTGGGCAACTGGTACCCCAGTTCAACCGTCTTCAGACGTAAATAGGTCGCATCAATAAGCCAGAAATCAGACATATACGTTGACGGACTATTAATCGTTGTCGGATTGGTCGTTAAGCGTGGAAATTTGGCTGTGGAAGCTGTTTCTGTAGTCCAGCGCGATTGGTGAATCGGTTGAAACTGGCTTTGGAAAGGTTCAATACCACTCCCTTGAACGCTAAAACTGTACCCTGTTGTCCCCTGCAGCAGCACATTGAAACTAAAGCCTTTATAACTTCCGCCCAAGGTAAGTCCAAAGCTAGTATTCGGAATATTGGGCTTACCGATCACCGTCCGATCAAAGTCGTCAATTACAGCATCGTTATTCAGGTCCTTGTACCGCAGATCACCAGGTTGTACCTCATATCCTCCTGATGGTTTTGGGCTTGTAGCGATATTTTCTTCGGTATAAAAACCATCGTACAGATAGCCCAATGGTTGATTGATCTGCTGCCCTGTCAACCGCAACCAAGGATAAGCTGGAGCTGGTTCATCCTGAAACAAAATCTTATTTTTGAAGTACGTCAATACCCCTTTGATATTATAGTTAAATGCGCCGATATTGTTGTTTACATTCAGCTCCAATTCCACTCCCCTATTGCGCACTTTAGCAATATTTGATGGAGAGACACCAACACCGATATGCTGGAAAAGCGACTGTGAAGTAACGAGTTGATCATACCGCAGGTTATTAAAATAATCAAATGTCATGGAAAACTTGTTTTTCCACAGATTGACATCGAGCCCTACATCAAATGACTTCTGCTTTTCCCAAGTGACATTGTTATTCCCCAGATTTCCTTCTGTGATAATCAGTGAAGGCTGATGCGTTTCACCAAACGAATAATTTCCGCCCTCATTATATACCTGCTGATACAGGTAACGGTCACCTGTAACTTTGTCGGAACCCACGATTCCGTAAGAAGCCCGTATTTTAAAAAGCTCTACAAAGTTAAATGCATCTTTGAAAAATGATTCCTTTGCTAGATTGTAGCCGGCAGAGACAGCGGGGAAAAGACCATAACGCTGTGCAGCCTGGAAGCGATCCGACCCATTGTATGCCGCGGTCGCATCCAACAAAAACTTCTCTCTATAATTGTATCCTGCCCGAAGGGTATACCCTTCAAAATTCTGTGGAATCCAATTGGTTTTCTTATCGCCCTTTGTTTTATAGGATTCCCGGTTATACAGCAAGAGTGCCGTTACCGCATGATCCCCAAAAGATCTAGCATAGTTGAAGTTTGCCTGAACATTCACCCGACTGTTGTAATCTCCCTGATAGGCCCTTAATGTATAATTACCCAGCACGTAGGGTGCTCCACCCTTCAGCTGGTAACCGTTGGAACTTGGGTCATAACGATAGACAGGAATTTCGTCGCGGGCCTGTTCACGACCATTCGATTCGACACTTGCATAGGCTACACGGGTCGAAAAAGAAAGTCCCTTTAACCAAGTATTGAGTTCCTGAGTCCCGCCAAATAAAATATTGATATCATTGCGTCGATCCAAGCTATAGCCAGATGCTGCCAGCCGTGCATTAATAGTTGGCAGCAACTCTTGCGTGTCGCTTGCATAGGTAAATGAGCCATCTGGATTGACAAAAGGTGCCGACCAAGGTCTTATCTTATTGAAATTGAAGACTTCACCAACGATATTCCCTGCTCTTGGCGAATTGATACGATTGAAGTTCGCCCGGAAATCCAACCGCAACTTGAGCGTCTTTGTTGCCTGTACATCCAGATTCGACCGCAAGTTAAAACGGCGGTAATAATAGTTATTGTTAACCTTGTCGCCCTCATTCGTAAAATTGTAGAGGTTCCCATTTTGGGAGAAAGCCCCTCCCGACACAAAATATTTAATACTTTCGCCACCGCCCGTGATATCAATATTTGTATTGTACTGTTGGCTCGATGGTTTAAAGATCCGATCATACCAATTGATATCTGGATGCCCATAGGGATCGTCGCCCGAGCGGAAATGTGCCAAGTCTGCTTCACTAAAGGGCTGATTGGAATTGTCTCCCATAGTATTTGTTATCGCTTCATTCCATAAGAGCGCACTTTCATAGGCATTCAAAAACTTCAATTTTGTGACCGGGCTCTGCATACCTGATTCGACCCGCGCATTGATCTTTGGCCGCCCCGATTCACCGCGGCGCGTTTTGACAACCAAAACGCCATTAGCCCCCTTGATCCCAAAAACTGCTGTTGTGGATGCATCCTTTAAGATCGAAATACTTTCGATCTCATTAACGTTGATCTGCGACAGTTGTTCATACGTATATTCGATATCATCGACAATAATCAAGGGCTGGTTTCCTTCCGGATTCAGCGAACTGACACCACGGATATAAAAATCCGAAGCATCCTTACCCGGTTGTCCGGAGCGTTGTACTGAAACGAATCCCGGCAGTCTTCCGGCCAATGCATTCTGTACGCTCGATGTTGGAACCTGGCGTATATCCGCTCCCTTTATTGAACTTACAGCTCCCGTGCTCGTGAGTTTTTTGGTCGTACCAAATCCCACGACTACCACCTCATCGATATCCTGACTGCTCGATTGCATAATCACTTCGATATTATCTCCTAGCTTCACTGCGCGTTGCTGCGTATTGTATCCAACACTTGTAAATACTAAGACCTTAGTGCCACGTAAGGTCAATTTAAATCGTCCATTTTGATCTGTTTGCGTGGCGCTCCCGCCCTTTTCCTGCACCGATACCCCCACCAAGGGACCCGAACTATTTTTGACAATACCATTCACCATGGATTGCGCCAATAGGATAAATGGTATTAGAACCATCATTGTTAACAGATATATGCTCTTTTTCATCCGTTTATATTTTATTTATTCATGATTAAAGGCATTCACCCGCCTTCCGCGATATGCGTTAAATAAGCCATTACCACCCAGGGTTCTGTACCATTTTTGGGTTTTTGATAACCTCCGAAAACGGAATGGGGGCCAAATACATTTTTTTATCAAATGTCATCTTCAGTACCGGAAGTAACTGTCTGATCGCCCCAGTTCCAGTTTGATAAATAAGGGTTGCATGTAACTCTTTATTAAATTCCCGTTCCGCTATTTTCCATCGTCGCACATCATAAAAGCGATGTTCTTCAAAGGCCAATTCTTTTCTCCGTTCGAGGTAGATCAAATTCCGCATTTCCGCTTTGGTCAATGCCTCGGGAAGCTGATAGGGACTCAGTCCTGCCCGTTGTCGTATTTGCTCAACAGCACGATAGACAGTGGCATCAGGTCTGTCCAGACGTTCATTTCTTGCCTCAGCATAATTCAACAATATCTCAGCATAACGGAATAGAATAAAGTCGTGGTTTACATTACTATAGTTTGCCAGGGTTTCAAAATTCCCCATAAACTTACGGAGGTAATATCCTGTTTTTGTCTGCTGTTTAGATCCACCCGGTTTATCGGATCCACCCTCAAAGGTCTGTACAGCCCGATTTAACCAAGGTGAGCCATTATAAAATACAGTAGCATAAAAACGACTGTCCCGACCTGTGTAGGGATTGTTTGGATCATAACCGGAATTTTCGGCTGTAATTTCCAAACCGTTACTCATCCCAAAGGCGTCTACAAGTTCCTGTGTCGGACTAGTACGCCCATTGTTCACACCATTGGCATAACCCACAGGCCCATTATTATTTTCAAAAGAGGTATTATTTCCACCTTGCTTCGCAAAGATCCGTTCATTGTTGCGCGTGATAAAGACATCTTTAAACTGGGGTTCAAGTTTAAAGAGATTGAGGTCCATCAGGTCTTTGGCCGCATTTTCGGCCAACTGCCATCGCGCAGCAGAAAATGCCGTATACCCCGTAAGAACCTGCTTTCCATCGATATTTCCACCGTTGAACAATGGGCTGGCAGCATACAGGAGCACACGGGATTTTAGTGCCATGGCCGCCGCTTTGGTCGGTCTTCCATAAAAAGCCAGATTAAATGGATCGTTACGTAAGCTATCCTTTATAGCATCACATTCCCCCACAATATACTTGACGCATTCTTCGAAACTTGCGCGCGGCAACTCAATATCATCGTTCAGCTGATATACCTTATCACCCATCAGTGGAACTCCACCATACCGCTTGACCAATTCAAAATAAAATAAGGCACGCATAAATTTTGCTTCTGCTTTCCAGACACGCGGCATAGGCGTACCATTCTCGAGTCGCCCCTTTACCGGTACCCGATCAATATTCTGGATAAAAATGCTGGTCTTCCGAATCCCCTGATACCAAGATGCCCAAAGGTTGTCCTGATAGTTATCCGAAGTATATGAACCTGTTGCCAACTGTTGTACCGATGTGTTGGTCGGATTAGAGGAAACAGCATCATCCGTAGCTGCGTCCAGAAAATCTCCGCCGACCCGATTTCCCAGACTAGGTAGATAACGGTAGCAATCGGTCAGAAAACGGTTTGCATTTACGCCGGCCGAATCCCGTCTGTCAAATACCTGATCCAGCGTCTGCAACTCGATAGGTTCTTCCTCGAGGTCGCTTTTACAGGAGAAGATCCCGATCGAAACACCGATTAGAAACATCCATTTTAGCTGATCATATTTCATACGAATGATTTGTGATTTAAAAGCCATCTGAAAGCCCCGACTCGTTTTGGACACAAGTTTAATTTCAGACGATGTACATGATACTTCGTGATCATCAGTGTTTATGTATTTTGAACATGAGTATTTCATAATTGTCGATTTCTAAGGTTTATAATTTTACGTTTACCCCAAAACTTACAATCCGCTGTGCTGGATAAGCTGTACCTGATGAGATTTCAGGATCCAGGCGACCGTAGGGGGTAAATGTAAACAGGTTTTGTGCGTTGGCAAAGATGCGTACCGAGGATAGCTTCGCCCGCTTTGTCCAATTGAAGGGCAATGTATAGCCCACATCAAGATTTCTTACCCGAAGATATTCCCCCGAGCGGGTCCAATAGCTTGAAATATTTTGAGTATTGGTCGGATCGGGGCCCAGCGTCAACCTTGGATACGTTGCAGCAGTACCGGTTTCGGGCGTCCAACGCCCCAGCATATAATCAAATCCCTGTCCATCACCGCTATTTCCAAAGGAATAATCCGTCTGTTGGTAACTACGGTTCAATACCCCCTGCAGCAACACACTAAAATCAAATCCCGCGACATTGAATCCTACCGTAGTGCCAAAATATGTTATGGGCTTTGTATTGCCAATGGCCGTTTGGTCGTGCTGGTTGATGACACCGTCTCCGTTCAAATCCACCAGTTTGACATCACCGGGATACACCTTATTTCCCGATAGTAATGGTGCATTATCAGCTTCATCCTGCGTCTGGATCAGGCCATCAGCTTTGTAACCAAATGTCTGGCCGACCGGCATTCCTGTGCGCCGGTTCCAATCGTATTTCTGAAAAACCTCGTTCATGTACAATACTTGGGTCTTCATCCTTGAGGCATTAGCGGTAATGAAATAGTTAAACGTACCCCAATTATTTTGATAGGTTAAACTGAGTTCCTGCCCTTCATAGCGGTTTTTACCGATATTTTCATTAGGATATCCAATACCGATCAGGTCAATGGTCGATCCACGCTGTTGCAACAGATCGAAATAGGTATCTCTAAAATAATCGGCCGTCAATTTCAATTTCGAATGCCAGAATGTGGCATCCAAACCGATATTAAACTTATTTCCCTTTTCCCAGGTTCCCTCAATATTAGCGAGCCCCTTTTCGATTAAGCTATTGGTGTAAGCATATTCCGAACCGAAATCATAGCCGTTCGCACCATCCTGACCATAAGAAGCACGCCAGCTGTAATAGCCTAGAGCGGCTTCGTTGGTATTTCCCGTCCGACCAAATGTAGCCCGCCATTTCAGCTGAGAAAGCCAATCCGTTTTTCCCTTCAGAAAACCTTCCTGCAACATATCCCAACCCAATCCAAACGCATAAAACAGTCCATATTGATTCCCCGGCATAAAGCGATTAAAGCCTGAATAATTTACGGCCGCTTCGGCAAAATATTTGTCCTGATAGGCATAGTTTGCCGTCGCCGCAAAATTGGTGTAGATTGCGGGAAGGTCAAACTGGTAATTGGCCGTTTGCCTGTCCATAAACAATTTGGCCCCTATACGATGTCCCGCATTCAGCTGTCTATCATACCCCAGTGCTCCCTGGAAATAGAAAAAGTTTGCTGTAGAAGTAGTGGCAAAGGAATTCGGTTGATCCGCTATGGTTCCATAACGTACATATACCAGCTCTTTTTGCTCGTTATAACTCAGGTCATATACGGGTTGTTGGCGATTCCGGTCAATGAGGCTCGAGGAAGTCGACGAAACATTTAATTTACCTTTTGCGTACAATCCGGGAACAAATTTGTCCAGCTTATAATTAAAATCCAGATTAGCCAACAGGTCCCTTGTATTATCCAAAAGATAACCTGACCCCGTCGTAAGTTGGTACAAGTTGCTCCGGTATACCGAAGAGCCACCATAAGATTGGTCCGGATTAAAAATTGGATACGCGTTGTTGGGCGTATTATATAATCCCGATAAGATCGTCCCCGTTTTTGCACCCGGCTGTCTGCCATCCTGTATTTTTCCAAAAAACTGCAGTCCAATCGTTAAGTCATCGGTTACATCCACATCGATAGCACTATTGATGAGATAGCGTTTATTCTGTAGGTTGGTCTCATAGTCAAATTTATCATCTGATTTAAATAAACCATACTGGTTCAGGTAGCTTAGCGATAGCGCATAACGTGCATTTTTGATTCCACCCTTCACGCCAAGGTTATATTTGGTGATCGGGTTATTGTCCCTTACGACAGCATCATACCAGTTGACATCAGGAAAGAACAATGGATTGGTTCCATCCCTAAAGGCCTTAAAATCATCCGAGCTATATACGGGTTGACGCCCCGCATTGAGCAGTGCCTCGTTATAGAGATAGGCATACTGGTAGGCATTGAGTGGCTGCGGCATTTTAAGCGATTGCTGGATTCCCGTTTGTGCTGTAAAGCTGATCCTTGGTGGCCCCACCTGTCCCTTTTTAGTCGTTACCTGCAATATTCCTCGGGAGCTACGTTGCCCCAATAAAATGCTGGACAGTGCATCTTTGACGACAGTCACCGATTCGATATTTTCAGGATCTATGGAATAGATATCCCGCTGTACACCGTCGATTAAGGTCACCGGACTTTGTCCCCTTAAGTTGAAGCCAATTTCAGTATTATCACCGATACTGGAACGGTATTTCACGGCATCCGAGGGAAGGGAACCCGCCAGATCATTTGACGTGATTGCTACCATGCTTGGCGACCTAAATCCGCTGACTTCCTGCGTAAACAGTCCCGGCACACGCCCCGTGAGCGCATTCAAATACAAAGGTGTCGGTGTATCTTTGATCTGGCTGTTGTAGACCACTGAAACTGCTCCCAGTAGCTCCGAACTTTTCTTTTTATCATAGCCTATACGCAAGGAGTCCGCACTTTGGAGTACGGTCGGCACCATAGACACCGATTTTTCGGTATCTCCCTTTATCCTCTTTCTGTAATATCCCGGATATTCCACCCATAGGATTTCATGTGTACCATGGCCAGTCAGGGAAAAATCTCCATTTTCATCGGTCTCGCCGATAAGCTGCTGCCCGGCATCATAGACCTTAGCTCCTCGAATTGGCTTGCCATATTCATCCACAATTTTTGGAAATTTCCCCATCACCTTCTGTCCATACGCCGGGCCTGCCTCGAGCAGTCGTGTATACCAGCTGGCCTGTGCGGTCTGCTTGTCGGCAATCACCAACAATACACCGACAACACTTAATTTTATATAATGGTTAAACATTTGTCATTCATTTATTAGGTTAGCAATCACTCACAACGGAAGGTATATTTAAAAGGCTCATCCGTATTGCCATAGCCGACACTTTTGGTTCCTGTGATGTCTGTATAGAAATATTCCAGCCGGGCGATGTGCACATCTTTACCGACCTTAAAAAATCCACGTGGCCAGATGTCAATAAGATATTTTTTACCACCGATGTCCCTCAGTTTGGTATCCTCGGTTTGCTTCTTGATTTCGGCAATCAGCTTTCCCGATTCATCCATTGCCTTGACATGCAGGTAGATGGCAGGCTCATGATCTAGAACCGTATTGGTAACCCCGCCGTCAAAAGCCAAGGTGATGATATCATTGTCCAGACTTTTAACCGGTTGTACCGTACCCAACTGTGGGTTGATAAAATCGATAAGATCGCCCTCACCATCGGTTACTTCAAAAGCGTCTGAGAACGTAAACTTTTTATAGTCTGTATCCTCTGGGCGTAGATTTTCGATCGAAGAACCGATATAGAATCCCAAAGACACCAACATGTTTTCGGCTCCGACATTACATTCCGCCTTGACCGTAAAATCAATATCTTCGTTATTGACAAAAGAATAAGCCTGCGTGCTTCTGAAAACAATCCATTCCATATCGTCCACCAAATTGGGGCCGATTCCGAACATCTTCTTGGCGGCCTGATGCCAACTCAGCCCTGATACAGGTTCCAGTTCACTATCTGGAATAATACGCATGGTTCCATTTCCTTTTGGACTGCTAAAGGACATCGTCAGGTTTTTGCGTGCATTCCATCCCTTGGGTACCATGATACCCGCCACCAGCTGTGTGCTATAATTACCTCCACCCTGGATACGGGGCTCAGCCCCGCATTGCATTGTGAAAGTCACCCGTTGATTTGCCTTTGCAGATTTTGGCACGACTACTGAGATGGCTTTAAGACCGCATTGGGCTAAGAATATGGCCAAAAAGAGCCCCATTGCCCAGTAGATATAGGTCGAATAATGTGTATACTTTTTCATATGTAAATAATTTGTTCTTTAAAGGCCATATGGAATATCCAGATTATTTTCATTGGTGCTTGTGTTTTGCAATCGTGGATATTTCATATTCCACCGTTTAAACGTTCGCAATCATATTGGTAAGTGTTGCTGCTGCAACCAAGGCTCATAACTAAACTGAGCTGGCGTTTGCCATTGACCACCGGAAATTGGAATTTGAGGACGACTTCATCCTTCCCTGCTGCAGGACTGAGCACCACACTAAAGGGATATTGAGGATCGTCCAACCGATATTTTCCCGAACCGCTGACCACAAAAGGAAGATCATCAGCAATGGAATAAGTCCCGTCAGCCTTGAAATCGATCTTAAAATTATCCAGTTTCAAACGCTTGCTGAGGTTTTCACCATTTCGGGTCAGTTGCGTTACTTTCCAGTTTCCAGTAATATCTTTTTCGATCTCTTTGGTGGGAATATTGCCCAGCTCATCCTTACAGGAATTTATTGCCCAACAGAGGCCCAACATCAAGGGCCATGAAAGTATCTTGTGTGTTTTCATCTTTACTTTTTTTAATAACCCGGATTTTGAATTAAGTCTAGGGACTTCGCTACTTCAGATTGTGGGATGGGCCAGAGGTACATGCGTTTGTCAAAGACACGTTTTCGTACATTGATAGTATTGTAGGTTGTTCCCGACGCCATACGGACCGGTTCAGTCCCATGCAGTTGTCTGTTTTCCAACGATTCAGCCAATTTCCAACGGCGTACGTCAAAAAAGCGATGTCCTTCAAAGGCTAGTTCCTTTTGTCGCTCATTGCGGATAATCTCGCGCATCGCTCCCTGGCTTAGGCCAGCAGGCAATACAAAAGGGTTCAGTCCTGCCCTTTCCCGGATTGCTTCTACCGCCGCATAAACCTGCTGATCCGGAATTCCGAGCGATTCGTTACGGGCTTCAGCATAGTTCAACAAGATTTCGGCATATCGAATGATTGGCAGACAGCGCGGAGTATAAGTATTGAACCAATCTGCAGCCACGTCCCGATTGACCATTTTATAGGTATAATATCCCGTGGGGGTCCCCCGATAGATGGCATCCTGTCCCGAAGTAACATTGTTTGGATTGGTCTTATCGATATAGATATTGACGGGTTTTCGGGCCAGTCCATCCCGGTGGAAGACCAGCGACTGATCGCGGGTTACGGTATTCGCCAAGCGGGGATCTCGGTTTTTATAGGGATTTTTCGGGTCATATCCCGCATTGGGGTCGCTAATAGGCAAACCATTACGCATCCCAAAAGCATCCACCGTTTCCAGATAAGGATAAGCGCCCGGATTGCTTACGCCAAACGTTGGTGGATTCCAGATACCTTCAAGATCGCGGTTGGAATCTTGCATTCTAGCGAGAATATATTCCGGGTTTTTGCGCAATTGAAACAGCTGATAGAAGCCAAACCCTGGTTCAGGATCATTGTTGACATACAAACTGTAATGTCCCGATTCAATGATCTGGGCTGCTGCCGCTTCAGCTTTCTGCCAGCGAGATTTATCTACTGTGGGGTAAGCTACCACATCCTTCAATGCCCCTTCTGTTGTCAGGGGGCTATCATTGAACAGTGGGCTTGCGGCATACAGTAACAACCGGGATTTCAGGCCATAACAAGCGGCCTTGTTGATTCGGCCATAATCTTCGCCCCCATGCTCCCAAGGAAGGTCCTTAGCGGCAGCATCACATTCTGAAGCGATATAGCTGACACACTCCTCGAAAGTATTACGCTTGGCAGGGATGACATCAGTGGCGCTGTAAACACTGTCGCCCATTAATGGCACACCACCGTAATGCTCCAGTAAAATAAAGTAATAATAGGCTCTTAAAAACCGTGTTTCAGCCTTCACCCGCACCCTAATATTATTACCAAAGCGCGCTCTATGGAGGTTTTTAAGCATAATATTTGCCCTGCGAATATTGATATAAGGTTTTGTCCAGGCATCATTTGTAATAATATTGGAATTGACCGTACCCGTTGCAAACTGGATAAAGGTATTGATGCTGCCCAATCCGGCGCCTTCCGCCTCATCCGTACTGGCATCCAGTCCACCCCCACCAAAGCGCTTGGGCCAAGTCGCAAATCCAATATCACCATATATTCCCGACAGGAAATTAATGGTATATGTACTATCCGAAAAAACGACCTCTTCATTCAGATCTGAAGATTGCGTCTGATCTAAAAATCCCTGTTTACTGCAGGCTATACAGGCGAGGAAGGCCAGTGCGCAAAATGTCAATTGGCTTTTGTTCATAATTTTTTGTAAAACAGTAAAATAATTGGTTATTATATCATTATGTCAACGAACCTAGTTCGCTGACATCAAATTTTTCAAAAGATCTAATCGATCGCACTCAGGGAAAACGGCCGTGAAGCCGTCGAAATCCCTCTTTCATAATTGGGTTTATCGCCCATGACAAAATGAAGCTCGCCCCCTTTCAGCAGATCTTCATATCGAATAAAATTTTTGTCGTAGACTGCTCCATTGAGCGTTGCTGATTGGATATAGATGTGTTGCGGGCTATTATTGTCCGCCTCGATGGTAAATGTTTTCCCATTATCGAGACTGATAGTCACCTTTTTGAACACCGGACTTCCAAATACATATTCATCCGTTCCGGGACAGACACTATAGATCCCCATAGCGCTCAAAACATACCAAGACGACATCTGTCCTTGATCCTCATCACCCGGATACCCCTTTTCAGTGGCATTGTATAGGCGCGATGTCACCATACGGGCATATTTTTGCGCTTTCCAGGGTTGGCCACTGAAATTATACAGATACGGAACGTGCTGCGTAGGCTGGTTGCCATGTGCATATTGCCCCATTTTTGACAACAACATTTCGCGCATTTCATGGATTTCCTGTTTATAACTACCATAGTTGACGCGTTGCTCCATGGTAAAGAACGTATCCAGTTTTGCGTTAAACTTATCCACTCCACCGATCAGGTTGATCAAGCCGTTCACGTCGTGCATCACCGACCAAGTATATTGCCAGGCATTCGCTTCGGTGAAGGGTCCGCCCCATTCTACGGGATCAAAGGGTTCACGCCATTGCCCACTGTCCAGGCGGCCACGCATAAAGTTTACCTCGGGATCAAATACATTCTTGTAGTTATACATTTGCCTGGCGAAGATATTTTCATAGAATTTGTTACCCGTAGCCTTTGCCAGCTGATAAGCACAGAAGTCATCGTAGGCGTATTCCAATGTTTTTGCAGTACTTTCGTGGATATCGCCATAAGGGATATAACCTTTGGTAAAATACGCCTTCCAGCCCTCACGTCCATTTGATCCACCCCAGGGGCCCTTATTCGTTGCCTCATGGTAGTAGGCCAGCAATGCGCTATCCGCATCGAACGTTCGGATCCCCTTCATCCAGGCATCTGTCAACAGCGAAATGGCATGATTTCCGATCATCACGCCCGACATCCCCGGATTGGACCAAGTTGGGAAAAATCCGGCCTGCTTTTGTGCATCCAGCAAGGACTGCATATAACGACCCTGCATGGTTGGATGCAGGAGATTACTCAGGGGGAATTGCCCGCGAAAGGTATCCCAAAAACCATTATCCGTAAACATGTACCCCTTATGGATCTTACCATCATAAGGGCTGAAATAATAGGGATTTCCCTCCGTATCCAATTCATAGAACTTACGCGAGAATAAGTTGGCCCTAAACATACAGGAATAGAATGTTGCCATCTCTGCTTCCGTCCCCCCCTCCACCTTTACTCGATTCAGCAATGCATTCCAGGTATCAAAAGCTTTCTTTTTACTTACATCAAAGGTATTATGTCCTTCCAGTTCACGTTTAAAATTGAGATTTGCCTGTTCAGGACTAATATAAGATGATGCAATCTTCACTTCCACTTTTGCCCCGGGACGGAATTCCAAATACCCCCCTTTACCTTTCCCTGCATCGTATTGCTGTCCTGCCTGGATCGTTCCCTTTACATTTTCCCAGGTGCCGTACGCTTTAAAATCCTGATTGAAGGTAAGCACAAAATAATTTTTCATATGCTCGGGCACAAAACGACCATTATGTACATAACCGACAATCTTGCGTTCTTCGGGTATAATCTTAATCTCGCTCTCGCCCAAAAAGCCATCCAATAACAAAAACGCTTTTTCCTTTTTGGGGAAGCTAAAGCGCATGTGCGCTCCTCTTTCCACTGGACTCAATTCAGCCTTGATGCCGTTATCAAAATCCACGGCATAGTAATGTGGCTTGGCGATCTCATTTTCATGCTTAAAGGATAGTGCGCGGCGCTCTTCATTGACCTCCAACTTTCCAAGCCCCGGCATCAACGAAAAAACCATGTAGTCACCCATCCAGGGGCTACATTGGTGAACCTGCTGAAATCCCCGTATGCTATTTGCTTTGTATTGATATTTCCAACCGTCCCCATTTTTCCCCGTTTGTGCCGAAAAGAAATGCACCGCGAAGGGCAGTCCTACCGTTGGGTAAGTATTTCCATAGGAAAGGCTCCATTCAGAATCCGTTCCCTGGAGGGTATTCACATACTTTACTAAATCTGTCTGCTGTGCCTGCACCTGACTCAACATCGTATAAAGCGCAGTCAGGTAAATACATAATCTTCGTTTCATAATTACAGCTCTTTAAAATAATTACAGCTCTTTAAACTTGTCCCTCCTTAAAAAATGTTCTTTAACTTCAGTGTTTCCTTTTCCACATGGCCATATTGCTTCCATAGGAGTTTAGCATGCTTCAATTGTTGTGCATGAGATTCCGTAAGCCGAACCAACTTTTCCTCACCCGGCATCAGGGTAAAATAATTATCCGAAATCATGAGCGGTAAAATGCGTTCATTTGTTACTGCATCGACCAGACGCAAGCGATTACCAAATGACACCGTGGTTCCACGATTAAAGATTCGGAGTACAATACCATCCATAGCGTTTTCTTTTTTATAATCAAATTCAAGTTTGGCTTTCGGCAGGCTCGTTAGGTCGGTATAATCCAGCTCTTTGCGGCCATTACGCCAGTAGAAATTTTCAGACAGTAAAACACCCTTTCTATCTTTCAGCGTAAGTTTTATAAAATGTAGATCCGATAAAGCTGCATCGTGTTGTTCGCCCCCAAAATTTAGACGGAAGACCTCCATAGCCACATTAGATTGTACGGTAGCGCTGGTCCGGAGGCCATATTTTTTGATCTCCTTACCACCCATATCAAAGATCTGCGCCGAAATCCATACTGAATCAAGGCACTTTAAGCTTGTATTGATGACCTTTACGCTGTTGTTGGATGCATTCCATTGTACATGCACAGGCTCACAGGCCTTTTTCGCCCCCCAATAGGCACCCGTCGCATCATAATAATAATCATAGGTCTGCCATACAAATGAAGGATAAGCCGACTGGCTCATCCAGATCAACATGCCAGCTGCATCGTCCCAGAGCTTGTCGTTCCAGGCTTCATACATACCCTTCATAGTTTCCAAATTAAGGTATTGGGCCTTTTCAGCAAATGCCGGTAGGTTTATCGATTCACCATACTGTTTATTGACCGCATCTTTATACTGGACGGGGCTGGCGTTGGACGCTTCCTTACCGAAAAAATGCCTATTCCACACATTGTCATCCGCCGATTTGAGCTGTTCATCCGTAGGCAATGGCCACAGCTTGTCCTGTGGAATAAACTTCACGATACTTTCATAATTGGGGAAGGTAGCCGTTCCGATTTCCGTACGTAAACCATAGCCATAATTGCTACTATAAGGATAAGGAGGATCATTCCAGGCCAGGTTGCTTCCCGAAGTTTCAAAATGGTGCCGCGGTGGCTGGTTGCCCCACCACCCGCTACCCGAAAGACCATCCTGATTGGAACTGGATTTGTACAGCCGGTCATTATGATCTTCCGATGCCACAATAGCACGTAGGTAGTTGTCCAATTCGGGTTTCGGACGCGTTTCGTTGGCTCCGCACCAGATCGCAATGCTGGCATGATTTCGCAAACGTTTTACTTTATCGAGCGCATTTGCTTTAAAGTCTTCATCCTTGGCGACATCGTTATAAGCCACATAAAGCCAAAAATCGTCCCATACCATAATCCCATAGCGATCGCAATAATCATAGAAAGCATCGTCCGTGATCGAGCCTGTCCACAAGCGGATCATATTATAGTTCATATCCTTATGCAGCTTGACTTTGACACCGTACTCTTCGCCTTGACAGCGGAGCAAGTATTCGCTCATTCCCCAATTCCCGCCTTTGAGATAAATCTTTTTTCCGTTGACATAGAAATTCAGCACCGGCCATCCCGCTTTGTTCCGCACGTAATGGTACTCATATTTTCGGATACCAAACTGAATCTGCTTCTGATCCGAGATCTCATCACCAATTTTTGCGGTAAGGGAACAACGATATAAATTCGGATCCCCGTAACCATTCGGCCACCATAGCAAAGGCTGTTTGATCAAAAATTCCTTGACCTCGTTGCGGGTGATGTATACTTTCTGGATGCTATGAGCGGCGACCCTTACTTTTTTAGAGAATCGGATATCCCCCGGCTGGATAATTCCTTCCAACGTTATTTCTTTGGCCTGATCACCCGCATTTCTCAGATCGGTCGAAAAGTCCAGGTAAGCAAACTCATTGCTTTCCAAATCGGATCGCATCCAAGGGTCTTCCATACTGATGTCCCCAACAAAACGCAACGATACATTCCCAGTAATCCCGGCCAGGCGACCCGGCACATAAGGCATCCAGTCCCAGCCCGCTGCAGCCAGATACGTTGGGCTCGCTGCTACGCCAAAAGGTTCTTTCGCCGTACGTGTTTTTTTCTGGTCGGCATCGGTAATCAACACCGCGATTGCATTGTCCTGCCCCACACGCACGAGATCTGTGATATCAAATTTGCTGCGCAACATATGCCCACTGACATCTCTGGTACCGCCAGCTGTGCCCGATAGTTTCACGCCATTGCAGAAAAAATCGGCATAACGGTTGGTATTGTCAAAATGAATCCATACACGCTGCCCCTCCCGATAGTCCGCAGGCAGGCGAAAGGAGGTACGGTACCAGAACGGACGGTTGAATAACTGTTCATCCACCCGGTAGATATTGTCTGAAAAATTAGGATCCGGTACAAGCCCCTGATCCACATAAGCTGTGAACACGACACCGGGAACAATACCGCGTACAGGATCTTTGATCCGAAAGTTGGGTTGGGATATTTCCTGTCCCGAGTAAGGCAGATCCGAATGCGGTTTTATTTCCCAGCGAATTGCTGGATTATCACTATTGAGCGACAGCTGAGATACCTGACCATACCCGGCAAGCGCCCATTGTAGCAATAACGTTAGATAGATTAGTCTTATTTTCATTCGATCCCCCATTCTTTGTTTGGTTGCGGCCCCATATAAAGCTCCAAAGTTGCTCCGGCCACCATATCCTTAAAGTCAATGTAATTTTTAGCATAAGGCTTTCCATTTAAGCTTGCGCGCTGGATATATATATTATCCGCCGAATTATCGTGAGCCACAATGCGAAAAGTTTCACCCGAGAAATACGTAGGGTCCAGCTGAAAAGTCAATTGCTGAAATATTGGGCTTGTTATTTCAAAGCGTGTTGATCCCGGACAAGAAGGATGTATTCCCGACGCGGCCAGCACATACCAAGCAGACATCTGCCCTACGTCCTCATTTCCCACGATGCCTTCTACCGCATTACTATACGCTTTGTCGCAGATATAGCGGGTCCATTTTTGTGTTAGGTAAGCCGCATCCAGGTGATTAAACAAAAACGGGATTAGATGCACCGGCTCATTGGCATGATTGTAATAGTCGTTCCAGAGCATATTTTCAGGCGTTTTTTCGAAAAAATCCATCAGATCCGCCAGCGTCTTATCTTTACCACCCATCACTTGGATCATGCCCGGAATATCATGTGGCACAAACCAGCCCTGCTGGTATGGATTACTTTCAATGGTACCATACCATTCTTTGGTGCGGGCATTTTCGGGCCAATCTTCCCATGATCCATCACTTTTCCGAGGCCTAAACCATCCTTTTTCAGGATCAAATATCTTCCGATAAGCTTGACTTTTGGCCAAATAAACTTGCGTTGTTTCAGTCTTGTCCAATCCTTTTGCCAGCTGTGCAATACACCAGTCCGTATAGGCATATTCTAGCGTATTCGAAATACTCAATGACCCAGGGGTGTAACCTAACGAATCATTCCCAAACCTTTTGGAGGTATTGATTGCATAGGTTAATGCCTTGGATGCGTCGTAATTGCGGATCCCCTTCACGTAGGCATCTGCCAATACCGATAGCGCAGGATTGCCGATCATGCAGCCCGAATACGCATTTAACAATTCCCAGCGTTCAAAATACCCCTTTCCAGATTCCTCAGCCAGACTGATCAATGAATTGAGTTCATCATTTACCAAGGTGGGGTTGATCAATGTCTGCAATGGAAATTGCGACCGGAAGACATCCCAGCCACTAAAAATTGTCCGTTTGGTAAATCCCTCATTACGATGGATTCTATTGTCTCCGCCCAGGTAACGTCCATCCACATCCGTATAGATGCGCGGATCAATCATGGTATGGTAGAGCGAGGTGTAAAAGATCGTTTTCTGATCGTTGGTACCGCCGTCGACTGCGATTTTTGACAGCTGTGTATTCCACAATTCTTTCGCTTCCCTACGGACGCGATCGAAATTCTTACCTGCTATTTCCGTTTTGAAATTATTTTCAGCCCCCTGCATATCGACGAAGGAAATTCCGACCTGTAGATTGACCTGCTCACCCTGATTAGTTTCAAATTCGGAGAATACCCCAAGGTGTTTGCCTTCCATTTCGTCTTTCCCCGGCCACACTTTCGCTCCGGCCACCCGATTTTGGTAAGGTATGGACAGCACATCGTCACGTTTACGCTTCCAGTTGTCTGGGATCTCTGCCGACCAGATACCGTGTTTTTTTAGAGGTTTATCGAAGCGTGCATAAAAGTAAACCGTATAATCCGCCTTACCGTCGCCATCACCCCAGCCACCACCTTCAGGCGTACAGCGCATCCATCCCTGAATACTATAGTCATCGACTTTCCGGACATATTGCTGTATCGCTGTACCGCCAACGCGACGCGCCAGGTCAATCTGGATACGTGATTCCTTGCTTTGCGGAAAGGTAAAACGGAGCATACCGCTATGTGGGGCAGCGGTAGCCTCCACCCGGATATTATACCGGTCAAGGTCAACCGCATAATATCCAGCTTGAGCGATCTCACTGGACTTGTTGTAGGGAGATCGATAACCGGTCAAGGTACCATCCTCCTTACCCGCAATGGTATGCAATTTACCAATGGTGGGCATCACCAGGAAATTTCCGAGATCACCATACCAGCCTACTCCACTCATCTGTGTAAAGGCAAAACCTTCAATGCTGCGATGCTCGTAACTATACCCCGGACTATTGTCCCCTCCTGTGATGGTGTTGGGACTCACCTGCACCATGCCATAAGGCGTCGTTGCACCCGGAAAAGTCTTTCCTAAGCCGTGGTAAGTACCCGCAGCGCCAACACTTGTACTGGCACCAATAAATGGATTGACATAGTCTGCTGGACTAGAAACAGGATGATATCGACCACTAGCACAAGATGTCGAAGACACGATTAGCGTGATAACAAAACAAGATAGCAGTCCATAAAATTTGTTCATATTGATTTATCGTTTTTTTTGTTCTATTTATTGATTTGAAAGGTCCTGATCCCAAACTGAGGCAGTTGCACCACAAAAGCTTTTCTGTTTCCTGCCATTTTTTTAAGTGAAAGCTCCTCTTTATGCTCGCCATTTAGCAGGACTTCCTGTAGCGAAGTCGCTGGAAAGTTTATTGCGACAGTTGGTGAAGCCTGTATGCTCCCCGTATTAAACAGACGTAAACTAAGCTGTCCACGGTCCAGCTGCAAGGCAGATATCTCCAGATCATCATCCGAGAGTGCAATCAACTGACGATCTTTGAGTTCCACATTGGGATGATAGGATGCCAGCAGCGGTTCGTTCCATGCATTGCTCCGGTCGGCGATGCGCGCAGTACTCCAGTTCTTCTCATGAGGTATCAATGCATAGCGCATGTGTAAAGGGCCAATGATCTTATAATCCACACCCCACAATCCCAAACCCGAGTATTGTGCAGTCAGACTCAATGGAAAATCCTTGCCATGGACATAGGACCCCGTATGGTCAGTCAGTACTGCGAGACCATATTGGCTATTTTCGTCAAAGAGGTCTACCCAGTTCAACACAACGTTGTTCTTAATCTGGTCCCATTGACCAAAAAAGGTATCCTCCAGACCACTTTCTGTGACATCAAATGGGGCATTTTTAGCTATTTTCCCCCTGTTTACAGTCGATGGAAACATGACTTTTAACTTATACCGATCGTCGGTAAAAGCGCGTCTATTGTCTGTCCATTTCTTTTGTTGCTTATATTCACCGATTCCGACATTGCCTTTCCAGTCAATCGTAAGATCCATATCGATGCGTTGCTGTCCTGCCACTAGCGATAGCAACTGTACAAAAGGATGTCCATTGATATTCCCTGTTATTTGGACTGTTGTTTTCAGTCCATCATCCTGTACGACAGCGAACTCCGCAGGGCTGTCTTTCGAAGAATAAAATTTCCCCGCCTCATAAAAATGCCCTGCGATCTCGCCCATTCGATACCCCCCCTCTTGTGTAGCAAATTCCTTTTGATTTGCATATTTGGCAATCAGATTCCTGATTGTTCCACCATGCTTTTTGTCCAGCACAATCTTGTACAATTCATTTTCGAGAATACAGTTGCCTTCGGTATCAAAGCGGACGATTTTTCTCTGTTCACGCGATTTAGATTGCCCGGGCTTAATGGGTTGAGCCGGCTTAAGCTGATACGTAGCATAGCCAAAGCCATTCACCTCTGCTTCAAATTCCACGACCTTACCGCGATCCGTTTGGTAGCAATGAGCGGGCATTACCTGCTGTTTTCCAGTCCACACAGTGGCATCATCCATATGCTTTGGCAAGAAAACCTGTACCCATTCCCTGCGATGTCGGGCAAGTGTATTATACACCCGGATATAACCCAGTTCATGACTACTGCTCGGTGTAGAAGTGTCATAGGAAGCATTGGCCTGCTGGATCAATTGATCAGCGATGTTCAGGGTATTGTTGGTCCAGTTCTCGATCGCCTGCGCCCAGGTCTGGTCCTGATGCAACTTATTGTAAGGCACAATCCAGGAATCGTGGTGCTGGGCCATCATCAACGTTCGCCAAGCTTCGTCAAGGCGTTTACCATCTGGTACAAAACCATGATCCATAAAAGCCATGGCACCGATTTTTTCAGCTTGCAGTATCCTGTTTTCCGCCTTGCGCACCTGTTGTGCGATGCGTTGCAGCACTTGGCTACCCCACATTAAGTTGACCAAAATGTCCTCCTGGCCCATTTTCCAGCTAGGCACAGCCCGTCCTGCTGGGATCGACTGAAAATATGCTGTCCAGGTGGTGTAACGAACATTATTTTTCACCTCTTCGCCCGTTCCTATCCATGGGCCATTTTTCCATCCTGCATCCTGATAGCACATACCGACCGGGTTAACAATTCCAGCGTCATAACAGCTTTTCCAATAATCCGCAGTATTCGCCCAGGCCATAGTCTGCCAGGTTGAGTTTTTTTCAAAAGCTTCATTTGCATAGCGAGGCACCGTAAGAATAGCCGTACCATCCGGTCCTTCCCAATTTAGAAATTCACCACCGTGTGCCCGTGTATAACCTCCCCAACAGGTATTCGGACATTTAAGTACCGCATACTGAAAACCGAATTGCTTGAGGATCTGAGGCAGGCTGCTTGTAAAACAAGGCTCTTCCACAGCATAAGTTGTAAAGTTGATTTCCGGAAAATGCGAACGATATTTAGCCATACCATAAGCAAATTGACGAATGATACTTTCACCTGAGATATTATACAGATAAGGTTGGGCATAAGTCGGATTTGTAAAATCCAGACGGGAATCATTCGACCATTGCTTAAACCGCGCATAACCTGCAGGGTCCTTTACCCTGACCGTATCCCAAGTCTCCGGTTCGATCTCAAGTCCGATTCGCCAGCTTGGCTGTGCTTCCAGATGGTCGAGCATAAATGTCGTAACCCAAAGCGGATAATGGCCGTAGACCCCACCGTGGTAACCATCGACAAAATAAGCCTGCTGTTGCCCCTGCAGACCAGCGGCCGATACCAACGCAAGCCCCAAAATGACTGCTATTTTTTTCAACCCCGCCATCCCACTATTTTTTCAGCTGTACAAGACGCACGGACCGTTTAACAGGTTGGTTTACTTCGTTCATGCGCTGCTGCAGATCATCAATCTGGCTTTGCCATGCCGCACGTACTTCAGGATACATCGCTTTGGCATAAAGATCTCTTTTTGCGCGCAACCAACCATCTGTTGCCACATGTTGGTCCATGACTTCAATCGCCTTGCGATTGTCTGCATTCAACAATCCTTTGGGTAGAAAAAAATTATACTGCACCCAAGCCAGATCCCGGAAGCGGCGTTCGATCTCCCAGCGTTCTTCATTGAGGAACATTACTTTCAATGCCTGCTGATATTGAGGTGTGCGTGTTTGATTCGCCAGATTGATTCCTTTTTCAAGATCAGCAGCTGACCATACACCGATTTCCTGATCGTCGATCCATAAGGTATAGTTTCCTTTAAGTCCCTTTACCCGCAAGATCTCCTGATTCATTTCCTCCATAAAGGGTACAATATTAACCGCATCATGCTGGCTATGTTTGGCCCCCCACCCTCTAGCGGTTGTGTCCATAGGATAAGGCAGTGCCGCAGCGAGGTAATCAAAATTGAGGTTATTTCCCGCTTTTTTGACATTTTCAATCCTGCAGTTTTTTGCTTCTGTCACATCTTGTTTTGCTGCGTCAATACCTGCTGTTGCTACCCCCCGGCCGGCAAATCCCTGTGCTTTCAAAAACAAATAAGCCATCACCATATGTCCATTATTATCTGGGTGTACACGGTCGCTTCCCGATAGGGTGAAGGTCGGATCCTTTTGCTGAAAATTCACATTGATTGCGCTGATGGACTGATTGAAATCATAGAATTCCCAGCCATTACTCTTGGCCGATTCACGCTGAAAATCGACGATGCGTTTCATTGCCTTATTTTTATTTTTAAATGGCTTGTTATCCTTGATAACCACATTTTCGTCATAAGGGGTGCTTCCAAGCAATACCAGGCGCGTAGCGGCCAGTCCTTTGTACCTTTTTTCCATTTCCTTGTATCCATCATATGACTCTTTCACCTTGGCATCAGCAAAAGCCTCAGGTTGATCGCCATTATATTCAAAATAGCCTGAATCGTTCATTCCGAAAGTGGTAATCAATACTGTTGGCTGCTTGCTGAACACGTCTCCATCCAACCTTCTGAGCATATCGACCACGCGATCGCCACCGATCCCTGCGTTGAAGACCTTCAATTTCATTTCGGGAAAACGCGTCAGGTAATACAACCAAATATAGGCGTGGTAATGTCCACCATCGGTAATACTATTACCCAAAAAAACGACACGGTCGCCATCCTTAAAGGGTGCAATTTGTTGCGCAACACTGCGGATAGCTGTTCCCAAAGTGAGGAGAACGGCAAATCCAGCCAAAAAAATTTTTCTAGAATAATTTCCCATAAGATTAAAATTGTACAGAGGTGACGATAGGTAAAATGTAAAAAATAGATTTATCAAATTGGTATTGGTGCTATCGGCATTCCCTAGAAACAAATGTATAACGCAAGAGCCCTACCTGCATGTGCAAGTAGGGCTCTTGGTAAATGATTATAAGTCCCTAACACCAACTAACAGCTGTCAATCAATACATTACATATTAAACTGAGAACTGTTTTGGTAAATGATTTAGAATTGATTTGTAGATACAGCACCCAATTTCCGTACTTTTTCTTCGAAATGATCGGTATCGTTTATGGCTTTACTCTTTACTTTGCTCTTATAATTATAGATGGTCTGCATGGAATAACGCAAAAAAATGGCGATCTGATTAACATCAGATATCCCCAGTCGAATCAGTGCAAAAATGCGGAGTTCGGTATTGAGTTTATCCTTTTTCAGCTGGTACTGTTCATCCGGTCTGAGCAGGCTGTTAAATTCATCAACAAAATTGGGATATACTTCTAGAAACGTACGGTCAAAATCAGTATAAAGATCCTGCGCATATTTTTCAAGTGATGCATTGGAGGAGGTAAGTTGCTGCAGGTCCTCAAGCTGGCGGCTTTTGACTTTACGGTACACATTTTTCCTGAAATCATCCAATTTGTCCAGATACACCGCACACTGATTGAGGTAATAGCCAATATAGCGTTCACGCACAAGATTGGCCTCATCCAGTTTATGATTGACGAGCGTCAACTGCTCATTGGTCATATTGAGTTTCTTTCGGGCACGGGATACGATCCTCATCTGCTTAAATAAGAAATAGAGTGTGAGGATTAAAATAATGGCAAATATGCTGATTACGATTGCGTACAGACGTAGATTTTTCCGTTGTTGGTCGATCTTGGCAAGATAGGTCGCTTCGATAACAGGTTGTGTACGGGCGATCACGGTATTGCGGAAGCGCGAATTGTAGTAATTGGCATCGTCCAGGGCAGCCTGAATATAGGTAAAAGCCCTGTTTACATCCCCTTTGTTGTTCAAGTAAATCGCTAAGGTTAATAAGGACTCGTTTTCCTTAATCGCCAGACGGACATCTGTTATTGCCGCCATGGCCAGATATTGTTCAGTCAGTTGTGTCTCACCCAGATCTTTAGCGATCATTGCAAGGCCCATGGCAGACATTCCATAACCGTGTGTATCACTTTTTTCCTTTTTAAATAAATGCAACTGAATATCCCTAGACTCTTTGAACATGCCCTCTGCTTTGAGTTTAAATGATTTCTCCTTGAGGTACATATCCGAATTTGGGCCAAGCAGTCCCATGAGACTATTCCTAGATTTGGCAATTTCGCTTTCGTACTGCCTATTGTAATTATCGTGGTCAGTATATTTGATCAAATTTTCATAATAACGGATATTGCTCCAGTGGTAGAGGACCTTAAGGTGCTGAGGCAGTCCATCATAATCGATCTGCTTCAGCACATCCCATGCCTGGGTAAACAATCCTGAGATGGAAAGGACAAACGCTAATTTGGCCTGGCTCTCCGTCATAAGAATCTTATCATTCAGCTTTTTGGCTATCGCAATATTGCGATTTATATAAACCAGCGAAGAGTCACAGTTTAAGGTTTGATATTCAAAAATTAGCTGGTTTTGGATCTCGTATCGCTCTTTAGTTGCCAAATGACTCTTCAATAGAGCTTTGATTGAATCAATCCGGTGAATCTTGACATCCAAATAGACCGTCCGATTACGTATTGTTTTGTCGAGTACATTCAATAAGGAATCTACTTTGCTCGCATACAGTGGTGTATAGTAAGCTATCGCAAAAATGCATAGAAGAATAAGTTGTCTCGCTTTCACCAGGTTATTATAATTGATCAAACGTAAATCAAATATAAGTAAAAATTCATTGGTGGAAACCCGCGATGATATAGTTAACTTTATTGTTGCATTAAAAATAAGCTATCGGCATAAGAGCTCCTGGCACTGGAACAACAATATGATATCACAGAACGTCCCATTGCGGAGTCTTTAAGCATTTTTCCAGCGCTCATGCCAACTTTTAAATTCGGATGGTTTGATTCGGAAGCGCGCAAAGTTCCCTTCATGCAGGGACAGTAGTTCCAGATCTACGACATCAATAAATTTTTGTCGGTCGCTGCCAACCATGCGCTCAGCATACTGTCCAATGGCGGCTAATGCTTCCTGATGGTTCATAGTCTGAACGACAATCTCACGAACGATATGACGGATTTCGTCGCGATAGCGCATTCGCCAGGTATCCGGCTCTACCAGCGATTGCCTGATGGCAGCATAACGGAGTGCTGAACGTCGATAAGACCAGAGAAAAACCTCTTTCAATAAGTCAATGCGATTCAGTTCATACACCCCTAGCAACCCCTTGATATATAACTCTTCCGGCACATCGACAAATGCCATCGGGGATAGATTATGTCTATTCAAAGGTATATTTGCTGCCAGGCGGGAAACTCGTTTGTTCACATCATCGAAGGGCTGCAAGTAGGGCAAATGGACCATTATAAAGAAAGCCTGTTCGAAAGGATCCGCAATAGCCAGCAGCTTATCCAGCATTCTTCTGAACATATCTTCGATGAGCTGCGGCATGGCTAAGGGGGTGAACACAGAATTGGTAATACCGACACCAAATGTCCGCAGGCGTCCAGCAGCAGCAGGGTCAGGCAGTAGATTGTCCGCTAAAAGCGCATGTAAATTGGTGATGGTATAGCTGTTGAAATTGATCTCATCACCCCCCTGTACAATAAACTCTATTGCTTCTTTATGATTCAGGATCATTTGCGTGTCAGCCTCATTCTTATAGTCAGCCTTCTTTCCTTGGGAGATTAAGTATTGGGTATCCAGTAGACTATATGTATTTCCTTCCAGCCGACTTGAATTCCAAGAAAGATCTATCAGCAGTCTTTCCAGTACCGATCTTGCATATGTCCCTGCAGGTTGATCACTTGTATTCGTCTGACCTATTTCAGTGAGCATACGCTTTTCATCGTCACTTAAATACATATCGATGTTAGGGCGATAATTTAGTAGAAAATCAGGTTGGTACCCTACAGGGATCCGATTAGTCACCGGCCGGGACACAAGAGACTCAATTTCCCTACCTTCCAGTGATAACGGAATTTCACTGGGTTGTTTCTTATATACTGAAGAATCGTTTGCAATATTGCCCTTATCCAATAGCGAAGAGATATGGTACAACGTTGAACGCACATTTCCGGATGTGTAGACCACTCCTTCCGCTTTGAGTTTTTCCAAACGTCGTTGCAAAGACCTTGTTTCCAAATCCAGTCCAGCGGCTACCTTAATTTCATTCAGACTAGCTCCTTTATGTGATTGACGAAGGACTTCTAAAATGCGATAAACCTGTTGGTCTATTTCGTATTTCTTACCTGAGTTTTTTGCCATTTCGCGACTTTTAAACGACAAAAATACAAAAAAATGTCGTTTTAATCAGTTTAAGCGACAAAATAATACTATTTTGTCGTGATATAAAGTAATGCGACAGGATTTTTTTTCTAAAAACTGCGATTTAAGACGCTTTTCTCCCAAGCAAATAGGAATTTAAAGGAATAGATAATACCTTTGAACAGACAACAGCAGACAGTTCCCTATACGAATCAGACCTTGATGAAATTGAAGAAAGCAAATACCTGTGATCACTCTTGCCTTATGTGCCGTTATGTTTTACGCGATTGGCTTGGGCAAATCGACCTGCAACGAAAAAATATTAAATTAAAAAAAGGGGAACAGTTTATTATTGAGGGAGAATCCGTTCGGGGTATCTACTTTGTACAATCAGGGCTTGTTAAAGTGCACCGCAATCTTGGAGATAAGGAAACTATCGTACGTTTTGCGAAAAAAGGCGACATCGTAGGGCATCGGGGCATTGCTTCAGAACCGACCTTTTATCCTGTTTCCGCAACTGCCCTTGAGGTTACCCAAGTGTGTTTTGTTGAATTACCATTTTTCCTGTCCACGCTCCGTATCAATCCGGAATTGAGCTATCGTTTGATGTTATTTTTTGCCGACGAATTGCATCTTTCAGAACAAAAGATGGCCAACCTGGCTCAACTTTCTGTCAAAAATCGGCTGGCATGGAGCCTATTGCTACTCCATCGCATCTTTGGCGGGGAGACCGAGGACGGAGATATAGGACTTTCACTAAGCAAAAAAGACCTTGCTTCGTATGTAGGGACTACCTATGAGACCTTTTATCGAATGCTCGGGGAGCTTGTAGCGATTGGAGCCATCGCAGTGGACGGAAAGAAAATTTTCATCAAAGATTTCCAGCGGCTAAACGGATTAGCCTCAGAACAAGAGGTATAATAAAAAGAGGGGAGCCAACATTTAAAATGATTATTGTACTCCCCAACGTAAATATTTCCCTAAAAATACGTCATATTAGAATTTATACCCTATGCCCAGTCCCAGCCTCCATTTTCCATCGGCTGAGCTTGTTTTTGCAGTATAAAAAGCCGGCAGCTGTACAGCCAAATGCCTGAACACAGCGGTTAGGCCCAAGCCCAATGTCGGTGTGATCAATGAATTTTTTGGTTTTCCGGCATCAACCTTATCTTCCTTGAGTTTTAAACTCGGCATGAAACCGAATAAAATGCTGCTCTTTGGGGCAAAAGTATATTTGACTGAAGGTCCTGTACAGTTGATATACCCACCATGATCGGCATATCCCGCCACTAAAATACCCTCAAATAAACTGGCTTTTATGGGGTTTTGCTGACCGTAGGCCGCCAGAGAGAGCACATGCAGAATCAGCACAGCGGTGATTTGTTTTATTTTAGCCATAACTATTTAGTTTTGCGATGTCGATACTTGTCCCTTTCTGTTATACGTGTAATAGATTGCCATTCCAGTAAACAACAAACCGCCAACAATATTACCTGCTGTCACGATAAGCTGATTGTAAAGCCACCAGTCGGAGATGCTTACTTTTGCACCAAACATCATTCCTGCAGGAATCACAAACATATTGACCACTGCATGTTCATAGCCAAGAGCGAAGAATATAAAGATCGGAATGCCCGCAGCCAAAATCTTTCCCAAGGTAGATTTGGAAGTCATCGACATTACCACCCCCATACAGACCATCCAATTACACAGAATTGCTTTGACAAAAGCAGCAAATAAACCCGCGGCCCCATGATCGCCATAGCCGATTGTTTTCTTTTCACTGATCAGGATCAGACTCTGCTCAATATTACCCAATTGGCTGACCTGCCCGGTTTCAGTGCTTGCAGCCCAGAATAGCAGGGCAAAAAGAACACTGCCCAAGAGATTACCCAAGAATACCCAGAAGAGGTTGTTCGCCATCACCCTAAAACTAATTTTTCCTTCAAACCAGGCCAGGGGCACTAGGGAGAAACTTCCCGTCACAAGTTCCAATCCAAGGATGACGATAATGACAAATCCCACGGGAAAGACAAATGCACCCACCAGGCTCAAACCCGTCTGTGAAGTCGCCAATAAAGCCAACGTCACCGATATCGCCAATAAGGCACCGGCAAGCGCACCACGTATCAGGAGATCCCGGACCGGCAGGGAAGATTTGTAGACAGCGGTATTCATCATTGTTCCCGCCACTTCTTTGGGGCTAATGTAATCCATAATTTATTTACGTTAAAAGTTTTCCATTTAAATAGCTGCGAAGGCCCTAAGCGATCATTCCGATTTAATTATCTCTGACCGCTTTAGGCCATCATTGCGATATAAACGTTTCCGTTTTCTACCTTAACTGGGTAGGTCTTGATCGCACATTCATCACCGGAGAGGCATTCTCCCGTATCCAGAGCGAAAGTTTTCTTATGAAAAGGACAAGCCACCTTTGGTGTATCCCCCAGCGAACCCAACATTCCCCTGCTTAAAATCATCTGCCGTTTATGCGGACATTCATTCTGGGTAGCATACCATTCATTGCGGCGTGCAAAATAAAATAGCGCGACCTGTTGATTGTTTAGCTTGAGACAAACCCCGCCATTTTCGATAGCATCTTCTATTTTACAGGCTTGAAGCCATTGTGTGTCTAGTTGCGTTTCCATATGATTCTCTTTAAAAAGGTTTTGTATAATGTTTAAATAGTTTTTAGATTCCAGTCGGCTGCTTTTTTCTGTCCGCGCATCATGTCAAACTGTACCGTATCGTCCTTTTCCTCAGGTGCGTTTACAAAATGTACAAAACGTTTACGGATATTGGGATCCTCTACTGCAGCCTTCCATTCACAACGGTAGCTATCCACCAGTTTTTGCATATCACTTTCCCAGACAGCACCCATACCCAAACTGTCATTGACAACGACATTTTTCAGGTAATCAATCCCTCCTTCCATTTTATTGAGCCAAGGAGCAGTACGCGTCAGTGGGTCCGCTGTGCGGATATAGAACATCAGAAAACGGTCAATATACCGGATGCAGGTTTCACTATCAATATCGGCCGCCAGGAGCAGGGCATGCTGAGGTTTGCTACCACCATTTCCACAGACATAGAGGTTCCAGCCTTTTTCCGTCGCGATGATACCAAAGTCCTTGCTCTGTGCTTCGGCGCACTCACGGATACAGCCACTGACGGCAGACTTGAGTTTATGCGGAGCACGTAACCCGCGGTAACGCTCTTCTATCCGTATCGCGAAGGACACACTATCGTGCAGGCCAAATCGACACCAAGTACTACCCACACAACTTTTTACGGTACGCAGTGCCTTTCCATAAGCATGTCCACTTTCAAATCCGGCAGCAATAAGCTCTTCCCAGATAAACGGGAGGTCATTGAGGTGTGCACCAAACAAATCAATGCGTTGTCCCCCCGTAATTTTTGTATATAAATTATATTTTTTGGCCACTTCACCGATGACGATCAATTTGTCAGGCGTAATTTCACCTCCTGGGATCCGCGGAACGACAGAATACGTCCCTCCTTTCTGAATATTGGCCAGGTAGCGGTCGTTACTATCCTGCGCCACATCATTTCCCTTGCCCAAGATCATTTCATTCCAAAGACTGGCGATTAACGAAGACACCAAGGGTTTGCACACTTCACAACCGTGCCCCCTGCCCAATGCATCAAGTACATGGTCGTAACTTTTTAATTCATGGATTTTGATTAAATCGTATAATTCCTGACGGCTCAGGTCAAAATGCTCACATATTGTATTACGGATATATTTCCCCTGTTGTTTCATGGTATAGTTGACCAGATCTTTTACCATAGGTACACAACCACCACATCCCGAACCAGCTTTGGTACATTTCTTGACAGCCTCCGCATTTTCGCAGTTATGGGTGATCACAGCATCACAGATCTGCGCTTTGGTAATTCCTTCACAACTGCAGATCAATGCCTGATCCGGTAGAGCTTCCAATCCCGAAGAAGCCGATTTGCTCTCACGCTGCTCGCCAAACAGCAATAGTTCGGGATGCTCAGCCAAAGGCATGCTATTGTTGACCATTTGCAGGAGCATGTTGTAACTGGCAGCCTCACCCACGAGAATTCCACCAAGCAGGCGCGTACCGTCCGTACTGACATTCAGCCGCTTATAAATACCCTTATTACGATCTTCGAGTAGGATCGTCCGTGCATAAGGTTCGCTGACAAAAGGGTCACCAAAGCTAGCCACATCCACGCCCATCAGTTTTAGTTTGGTACTCATATCAAATCCTTTGAAGGATTTTTCTTCCCCGATGATGTGTGCAGCTGCAATTTCCGCCATTTCGTAGCCTGGAGCAACCAGACCATAGATCATATCATTGACCAGCGCACATTCCCCAATGGCATACACCGTGGGGTCGGAGGTCTGCATCTGGGCATTGACCAATATTCCGCCACGTTCTCCGACTGCTAATCCAATTTTTTTTGCAAGCTCGTCCCGCGGGCGGATACCTGCGGAAATCACCAACATATCTGTTTCGAGCACCGTACCATCGTTAAAAGCAATACCGGTTAGATGTTCATCTCCGAGTAGCTGGCTTGTCGATTTTTGTAATAGGCAGCTTAACCCCAATTCAGCCAACTTAGCTTCTAAAAGAGCGCTTGCGCTTGCATCGATCTGCCTGGGCATCAATCGCGGCGCAAATTCAATCACTGCTGTTTCTTCAATACCTAAGTCGACGAGGGCTTTTGCCGCTTCCAAACCCAGCAGCCCACCCCCCATAACCGTCCCTTTTTTTGCTTTCGTCGCGTAAGCTTTGATCAATTCTAGATCTTCAATAGTCCGGTAGAGAAATACACCTTGCTTTTCCACCCCCGGAATTGGTGGTACGAAAGCAGCCGAGCCTGTAGCAAAAATGAGGTAGTCATAATGAATAACTTGCCCCTTTAATGAACAAACCTCTTTTTTACTTACATCTACATCGACAACGGGATCATTTAAATGAATTTTAATATTATTCTCAGCGTACCAATCATTTTTTGAAAGAAAAAGCTCATCAATCGATGAAATTTTAAAGTAATCTGTCAGATGTACGCGATCATAGGCACGAATTGGCTCTTCTGCAAACACCGTTATTTCTAGATCGGGAGATTTTTGTTTTAATTTTTCACAAATCTTATTCCCAACCATGCCATTTCCGATAATTACAATCATTTTTCTTTCCATAACATCTATTTTTTTTGTTAAAAAAATCATTTATACGATTTCATAACACTAATTTATGAAATAAAAAATCAAATAATCAACAAAAAGATGATTTTTATCATATTTTTCCATTAAAAAACTACAAACAATTAAATATTTTGTGATTTTAATCATAATTTTTAATACATTTACATATATAAACACAGTAAATACAGGTAAAACATGAAAAAATCAACCGAAAAATCACTATTTATTGTTGGAGCTGGTCCGGGAGACCCAGAATTGCTCACCATTAAAGCCTATAAAACGATAGAAAATGCGCAAGTTATCCTATATGATAACTTAATCAACGAGGAAATCCTAAGTATAGCGAATAAAAACTGTATAAAACGTTATGTTGGCAAGCATCCATATGGCAAATACGTACCACAAGAAGAAATAAATGACCTCATTCTTTACTATTGTCAAAATTTTGACCATGTGGTACGCTTGAAAGGCGGCGACCCCTACCTTTTTGGACGCGGTTTTGAAGAATGGCTCACCGTGAGAGACCAAAATATAAATGTTACCTATATTCCGGGGATTAGCAGCATGCAAGGTGCAGGTCTCAATAGCATCCCGCTCACACATCGCGGTGTAAGCGAAGGTGTTTGGGCATTGACAGGTATGAAAAAAGATGGTAGTTTATCGGCAGATCTTCCACTAGCTGTCCAGAGCAAATCGACTGTGGTGATTTATATGGGGATGCGTAAGCTTGATGAGATTGCACGTACCTATGTGCTCTATGGCAAAGGAGATACACCCGCGGCCATTATACAACACGCGAGTCTACCACAACAAAAGCAGGTGGTATGTAAAGCGAAAGATCTTGTGCGAGCGAGTCGGGAGAATGACCTCGGACATCCGGCCATTATTGTCATCGGTGAGGTCGTCAACTTGCAGCAGGCCGCCACAATCGTTATGGAACAGCGACATATCGTATAACTCAAAGATATGTAATCAAACAGTGCACAATCGGTAACAAAACAAAAAAAGCCCCCATCCGGAGGCTCTTCTATCATATTATGTGGTATTTTTTTACCAATTGTCATTCGTCTTGCTCGTATTTATACTATTTGTAATCGCGATAATATAACTATTGATAAACTTTTCCAATTCCTGCTTTGCAGCTTCTCGCCTCACTTTACCATCGGTATTGAAAAGGGCGGTCTTTACCCAAAGATTACTTTTTTTGACCAATGGATACTCAATTCCATTGTAGTTTTCGAGGTATTTATAATTTGGAGAAAACCGCAGCCGTCCATCCTTAAAATCCATGGTAATCTTATAAAAAAAATCAAGATCATTACCTCTACCCCAACTCGTCACTTTTTGTTCCATCGCATCGACAACAATCTGCTCACCTTCTATTTTGGTCGCAACTTTCTCCGGATTATTGTAATACGAGTTAACAAATTTCAGCACTGCTTTGTACAAATCACTTTGCGATTTTCCCGCAAAATTCAGGACGATATAATTCTTCGATTCGTCCGCAGCATCTACAAAGTCATTGGGAGTCAATTTCATCGACTGCGCATTTGCAAATACCGTTGTAACCAAAAACAGTAAAACAACAAAAAGATTCTTTATCATTATCAAGCGTATTTATCTAAAATTAGGATCAATTACATGAATATACGCTGCTACGGCAACAGATATTATGCCAAACTTATACAGTTAACCATTAAACAGCAGGTTTTGTCTTTTCTCTTTTTAAAAATATAATGATCTGGAATCACCTAGCGTATTTGTAATGAAAATCCATTTACAATTTTACCTCTCCTGCCTAGGCATACTTAAAATGTCTTCCTGCTCCTTAGCTTCCCGTTTACTCAACTCCATCAGACCTAAATCAGGATGATAAATGGATTGGTAGTTATTTGAAAAGATAAACCGAAAGTATCTGGCCGTTCCTGCGGCCTCCGCAAATTTTTTCGGATCTTCATAAAAAGATTCCGTACCCATATACTGTTCGTCCGAGATTGCAAGTGCCCTACCCGTTTTATCTTTGTCCGACCATCCACCCTGAGGGTTAAAAAAAGAGATGTCAGATTTGTAGTTTTGATATTGGCCCTGATACACATGTGCCTTTTTCTTCGGATCTGTATACGTTATCTTAAAATTGATATCATCCACAAACTCAATCTTGTAGACCGTCTTTTCTTTGCTAAATATCAGCCTCATCTCGTTATACTCCGAATTTGATGGCGATCTTTCGTATTTGGCTGTAAAATACCAGGTCGTATGCTGAAGCGGATAAGTTTCTGTAGCAGGAAACGTATAATTATCCGAAGAAAAAGGAAATTTTTGTCCTTTATCATAGATCAGCAGGAATTTTATGGTATGAAGCCACTTATTGTCCATGACGGTATCTCCGGCGATCATATACTTAACCACCGGATTGTTAAATGTAGCTTGATAGGTATTCGCATCGATCTGCTCAAGCTTAGGCTCATAATCAAGCAAGCGCGCTCTAAAAACGGTAAGATCAGCAGCGGTAAGGTAAGTCAGCAGCAGTTCATTCTTATTGTCCTGCTGTCTGGTGGACAGCAACAGTCTTTCCTTCGTCTGCGGATGTATATAAAGGCTATCATCTACCCGCTGGAATCCCGTAGGTAACAGATAGGCCGCATTTAGTTTAGCAATTTTATTTTCCGGAACCCCTTCATCTGTATATAGAAGAATGAAATTTCTTGGAAAGAATTTCTGCGCAAATAGGCTATTCACCATACCACATATCAACATCAGCAGACTCAGCAACCTTAGTATTTTTCTATTCATTTTCGCTTTTATATTCTCTTTGGCCTTAAAGATAGGGATAACTCTGCGCAAGGCAAGACCGCTTTAATATTCGTGTCAGCACGGTTACGATTCGCTGAGTTCAGCAAAATATAGCTGGCTCCCAGGCTCCAAACCACAAAGGTAAAAGTCAGCTGACTCATTTCATCGGCTAAGCTGAAAAGATAATTCGAGAACCACTTACAGGAAAAAGCCCGGCATTGATGCTAGGCTTTTATTTTTGGATCTATCCAGTAAGCAACGTGGTCTGTATGACTGAAAAATTCCATGGGCGTTACGTGGCAGTCCATCGTATCCTGCAATCCACCATCGGTATAACTGACTACTTCTTCAGAAGGTATGACCATCCCAGTTACGATAGCACCTTCCTCGAGGCAATTCAAATCAGACAACAGCACATTGATGTTGTTTGACACCACCCATTGTTCCATCTCTTCCTTGGTGAGCCGTTGTACCCGTTGAGCCAAAAAGTTAGCTTCCTCAAGCTCCTTTTCGACGAGATCTGGATAAAACATTCTTAAAAATGCTTCGTATTTATCAAATTCCTTGGTACGGATAGCCTCATTGCGGAGAAATTGCTTCTCTCCCAATTGTCCGTACTCCTTGGCATATTTACGCAGTTCCAATTCTGCAAGTTCACGATCCGACCATTTTGCCAGCTCCGACAAGGCATACACATCGCTGCCATGTCCGTCACATTTATTTAAATATTCCCACACATCTCCTTGTACGGCCTTCGGCTTTTTGTGGTCTAGGATATGATATCCCTGCGCTATCCATTCTTCGATCTGTTCCCTTCTCATATATCAATTTTTAATTAAATACCTAATCAATCTACATGCTTAGATCCCCTGACGGGTCTGAGAGCATGTAGACCTATCGCGATCATTTTTCTATCTTATAAACAACAGATCAAAGCGGATAGTTTCCTCCAAAAAAAGAAAAGGTCAGGAACATCTGAGCACCCTGACCTTTTATAACTAAGTTATCCATCATATGGATTATTTTAAAGACAAAACCGAGATGGAAATCGTTTAAAAAAAGAAAAAATAATCATGTCACACTGAACACCAATGGCTTACTGTCAATTTATCATGTAAAAAATGGCAGTTTTTGTGCAAAAATTTCAGTTTTTGGAGGTCGGTATTCTTTTTGTTCAATATTAAATACAGTCGGCCGGCTGATGGATTTAAATAATTGTTTTACTTCATTAAAAGGAGGTTACTATGAAACTTGCAAAAAGAAATTGGAACAACTTTTCATTTTTTTCGCCCATGTTTGATAATTTTAACCGTGAGCTTTTAAACTGGGACAACAAAAATTACTCGTCAACAAGCACCACTGTCCCTGCTGTGAACATCAAGGAGAATGGAGATACCTTTGAAGTTGAGGTTGCAGCGCCTGGCATGGCAAAGGACGATTTCAAGGTAACACTTGACGGCAACCTGTTGACTATTTCTTCTGCTAAGGAAGAAAAGAATGAGGAGCAAACAGACAACTATACACGTCGCGAGTTTAGCTACCAATCTTTCCAACGTAGCTTTGAACTTCACAAAGATGTCGTCGATCAAGATAACATTCAGGCGCGTTATGAAAATGGTATGCTGCGATTAACCATACCAAAAAAAGAAGAGGCCAAACAAAAAGAACCGCGGCTTATCGAGATATCTTAAGATCCAAATAGCAACTTTAACCGGGTTAGCCTCCGATTGGAGGCTAACCTATTTTTCATTCTTGGTATTATGGAACGGTCAAATTATTATATTGAAATACAGATGTTCAGCCAGGAGCGTTACATGACGATCGCTCATTTTGATCAGAGCAGCTGCGAACAGATTGTTCATGAACTATTCGATGAATTACTTGGCGACAGTCAGCCCGCTAACAACCGCTTACTGCGCATCAACCTTTTGCTTCGTGAACAAGACGTATCAAACACACAGTTGAGATCAATTCATTGCACACTGGATGAACTGGCAGAAAACATGAAGATCATTATTAAGAAAACTTTCAGGGCGGTTAATTTTGACTGAACCAACCTGCTCCTCCGTGGAGCAAGTGGTCACCTTATCATCATTGAAACACCTGACAACCATTGTAACACCTTATAACATTTGAAAAACATTTTTTTTACAATACATTTTATAATTCACTCTTGACTTTTATCAAATTGATTTTTAATTTGGGCGCGGTTTGCTTGCAATAAGGTAGCGATACCCAGACCGACATTTTTTAAAGCTAATATTCTATTTAAATATAAATTTTAGTTATTGGATCATGTTAACAGAATTACTAATTACAAACACAGAACGACGTTTTTCTTTCAGGCCATTTTTAATCGCACTTATCGTGCTGGCAAACAGTCTCTATTTATCGGGACAAACCGCTGCTCCCCTCAAATCCAATTTTGAGGCCAGGCTGATCAATATCGAAGCCCCCAGCAATGAGCCCTTTCGTTACAGCACGACCCTGACCAATGGCTCGGCACAAACAGTCAACTACAGCTTCAATGCACAGCTGCCCGAAGGTTGGCAGATCAGCTACCGTGTAGAGGGTTCATTGGTGACCTCACTACAGATGCAGCCAAATAAAGTCCAGGAGATCAGTATTGAAATCAGCTGCCCCCTTACCGCAAAACCGAGCAAATATAAAATTCCGGTCCGGGCTATCTCGCACACAGATACCCTGCAGCTCGATCTGGAGGCAGTCGTAAAAGGCTCTTATGCCCTTGAACTGACCACGCCTAGCGGCAGGCTCAGTGACGAAGTGGTGTCCGGAGGCAGCAAGGAGATCCTGCTCAAAGTTAAAAATACAGGCACACTCCCCCTAAACACTTTGGATCTCAGCTCACAGCTACCCAGCAGATGGGAAGCCACCTTTAACCCCAGCACTATCAAACAGCTGGAAGCAGGCAAATCCGTAGACGTTAAAGTCAACCTAAAGGTTCCAGACAAGACTATCGCCGGTGACTATGCGGCCAAATTCGAGATCAAATCGTCCAACAGCAATGCCGACATTTCGTTCCGCATGATCGTCAAGACCTCCCTGTTATCGGGTTGGATTGGCATGCTGGTCATCGTATTGGCGATTGGTTTGGTGTATTACCTCATCCGCAAATACGGACGTAGATAAGGGGGACACAAAAGATTATCATTATGAAGGATCCTATCATTCAATTGACGGGTCTGACCAAAAGCTACGGCAAAGTAACTGCCGTAGACAAGTTGGACCTGCAGATTTATCCCGGAGAAATCTTTGGCCTACTCGGACCCAATGGTGCCGGCAAGACGACCAGCATTCTGATGATGCTTGGCCTGACGGAACCCACGGCTGGTACGGCCTATGTCTGTGGCCATAATGCCACCCGCAATCCGATAGCTGTCAAACGCAAAGTGGGCTATCTGCCAGACAATGTGGGCTTCTATCCCGAAATGACCGCATTGGAAAACCTCTGTTTTATTGCCGAGTTAAACGGGCTTACAAAATCCTACGCACAGGCCTGCGCCAAAGATATGCTGCATGTCGTGGGCCTCGAACAGGAGATGCATAAAAAAACAGGTGCTTTTTCCCGAGGGATGAAACAGCGCCTAGGCTTGGCCGAAGTGCTGATCAAAACACCCGAAGTTGCCATTCTGGACGAGCCCACCCTCGGTATCGACCCCAAGGGTGTCGACGAATTTCTGGAACTTATCAAGCGGCTCAGCAAAGAGCATAATCTCACGGTACTGCTCTCTTCACACCATCTGCACCAGGTACAACGGGTGTGCGACCGCGTAGGCATCTTTGTCGGCGGCAAGCTACTGGTCGAAGGATCGATCGAGCACCTGGCCCACAACCTGCAGCAGCAGGAAGGTGTCACCACAGCGATCACGCTGGAAGATCCCCTGGGCGATACAGCACGCTTTGAAGAAGCGTTAAAAGCCCTGCCCGGATTCCGCAAGCTTACCGTAACCGGCTATTCGATCGAGCTGCAAACCGATGCCGATGTCACTGCCGCTGCTGTGCGCCTGCTTGTAAATAGCGGAGCCAATGTCGTCGCTGTGAGCCGTAACGATTATAAGCTTGACGATATCTATAATACATATTTTGAGAATAGCATAACAACAAACACTGCACATGAAAAATCCAACGGTTTCTTCAAAAGATATCAATAGCCACCCCGCGGCCGCGATGCAGGTATTGGTCAGCAAAGAAATCGCCGCACATATCCGCAGCTGGCGTTTTAATATATTGATCCTGCTTATCGTGCTCACTTTTGGGGCCTCTTTATACGTTTCGAGCATGGGCCTGAAAGACGCTGTCAGCAATATGCGTGATCCAGACCAGTCGTTTCTGTACCTCAAGCTGTTGACCACAACGGACAACTCGATTCCTCCTTTCCATGTATTTCTGAATTTCCTGGCCCCTTTGCTGGGCATCGCACTCGGTTTTGACGCCATCAATGCGGAGTACAACAATGGTACCCTCACTCGCCTGATGGCCCAGCCCATCTACCGCGACAATCTGCTGTTTGCCAAGTTTTTGGCCCCGCTGATTGTTGTGGGCACTTTATTTATTGCACTCGTACTACTGATGATCGGTGGTGGTCTGCTCGGCACCGGTGTACGGATCGAGCCACAGGAGCTGCTTCGGATCTTCGGATTCACTTTAATTAGTGTGCTGTATGTAGCCTTCTGGCTGAGCCTGGCCATCCTGTTGTCGATCCGCTTTCGTCAGCCGGCCACGTCAGCACTTACGGCAATCGGGATCTGGTTATTTTTCACCGTATTCTTTCCGATCCTGGTCAATCTGGCGATCCGACCTTTCTTACCGAATCCAAATTATATCTCAGAGCAGGAGTACCTGGCTTACAATGAGCTGATCCTAAACCTTCTTCGGCTATCACCAAGCCAGCTTTATACCGATGCCACGACGACCCTACTGATGCCTTCGGTGCGCAGCCTTGGTCCTATTGCCATGGAACAGATGGTGGGCGCCATCCCTTCACCGCTCTCGTTTCGGGAAAGTTTCTTGATGGTCTGGCCACAGGTAAGCGGACTCACAGCCGCCATGATGATCTGTTTTGCCTGGTCCTATTATATCTTTATGCGAAGAGAAATACGGAGTTAAATAGCGCAGCGGGATTCGATTGATTGCATAACATGCATAAGCCAACTATGCGGGGATCCTGTTCTAAAAAAAATATTATAATACATAATGAAAGCATCCTAGATTAGGGGTCTAGGATGCTTTGTCATATTAACCTAAAAATGAAAAGTAACCCATAGCTGAGTTTATAAAAGAAACGTCGGCTGTCTGTATTTGGTTTGTTCCCCTGCAAAATTTTTCATTGCAAGGTCATTTTTGTCTGATTGCTAACATATATTCCCGATCTGCATCGGGGCTTTTACAAACACAAAAAGGTCGGGAAAAAACCGACCTCCTATCGTGAAGCTTATCTTAAAAATGGATCAACTTTAGAACAAAAACTAGCTGTAAATAGTTTGCACAAAAAGCACGCTAGTCTGGGAAACATAGCGTGCTGCTTGTCATTTTACCTAATTTTATGAGTACCCCTGATCAGGGGTGATTGATATTCACAGAACGCCAGGGAATTGAAAAAAGTTTTAAATCTACTCAAAAAGCCAGTTGACCGAAAACACCTGTCTGAATCAATTAGGTCTGATTATAATTTCATCATCTTTTCAGTTCAAAAAACAAAGGCTGCACTGTCCTATCGGACAGGCAACCTTTGTCAAGTATATAATGAATAAAAAATGGGTGCTTAATCTTTATTTTCCTTTTTGTAAGCCAAGTAGAATACGATGGGCAGAATGGAGAAGGAAAGGATCATACAGATAATCAATCCACCGACAATCATAATGGCCAACGGTTTCTGGATTTCCGAGCCCATGCCATTGGACAGTGCTGCAGGCAATAAACCCATGGCCCCCATGAGTGCAATCATTAAGATCGGTCTGATCCGGCTTTTTACCGCTTCGTAAATAGCGGGCTTTAAGCCCATTTTATGCAGTAGGTTTTCCTTCATGACGCCGATCAATACAATCCCGTCGATCGTCGCTACCCCAAAGAGAATAATAAAACCGATACCCGCCGAAATGCCAAAAGTCGTCCCCGTAATCCAAAGAGATACAAACCCACCGATAAATGCAAACGCAAGCGTCAGGGAGGAGATCAGCGTATCTTTAAGATTGCCAAAATTGGCGTAGAGCAAAAGCAAGATCAGTAGCAGGGAAACCGGCACCACATGCATCAATTGCCGGGTGGCCCGCTCCTTACTTTCAAACTCGCCAGCCCAGACAACCTTGTAGGACTTGGGCAATTTAACATCAGCGGCGATCTGTTTTTTTGCATCCGCAATGGTACTACCCAGATCCCGGCCCTCAATATTAAATCCGACACCGATGTAACGGGAATTTCCGTCGCGATAGATAAATGCCGGTCCGGTGTGATAGTCGATGGTTGCGATCTCCCGCAGCGGGACTTTCTGATCGTTCATCGTCGGGATAATGATATTTCCGATCTTCTCCGGGCTGTCCCGATATTGTTTCTGAAAGCGGAGTCGGACATCAAAGATACGCTCATTCTCGTAAAAATGCGTCACAGACTGCCCCCCGATCGTCATCTCAATGACCGACTGTACATCCCTGGTCGACACCCCATACTTGGCCATCTTGGAGTCATGCAGCTGAATCCGTAGTTCCGGCAAGCCGATATTTTTAAACACATTCACATCGGTGATACCGTCAACCTTCCTGAGCGATTCGGCGAACTTGTTGGCTTTATTTTCCAGATCCTGAAGATTCTCACCAAAAATCTTGATCACCAGCGGACTTTTCACACCGGCCACGTACTCCTCCACATTGTCCTGAATTGGCTGACTAAAACCAAAATTGATGCCGGGAAAAGTCTGCAGGCTGTCGCGCATCTGCCCGATCAATTTTTCCTTTGATATTTTACGTTTCCACTCCCCTTCCGGCTTCAGTTCAATGTTAAATTCGATATTGAAAAATCCCGTGGGATCGGTGCCGTCATTGGGCCTACCCGTCTGCGTCATGATAAAATCAATCTCATCAAATTGGTCGATCAATTTTGTTTTCATTGTTTTTGTCAACTTAACAGATTCCTCCAGGTTGACACTATTGGGTAAGGTCGCACGGACATATATAGCACCTTCGTTGAGCTTGGGCAGGAATTCCGAACCGTAATGACTAAACCGCACGATACAAACAATCAGGGTCAATCCAAAAATTGCCAATGTCCATTTCGGATGGTCAAAAGCCTTTTTAAATCCTTTGAAAATAATATTCCGGCTTACTTTCGTGATTTTATTTTCATCCTCTTTAATATTCTTCTTCAGCAGATATTTACACATCGCCGGCACATAGGTCAGACTCAGGATCAAGGAGCCTAATAATGCGTATCCCAAGGTAAAGGCCAAAGGCGAAAACATCTTGCCTTCCACCTTTTGGAAAGAGAAAATCGGTGTCAGTGCGACAATCAGGATCAACAGGGCAAAAAAGATATATCCCGCTACCGAACCCGCACTTTTTTTGATGATGCCGAGTTTGGATACCCTGTTGAAACGCGCTGTTCCGAGCCGGTGGGCCTCCCGCTCCAAGGAGACAAAAACAGTCTCCACGATGACCAGCGTCCCTTCGAGCAGCAACCCAAAGTCCAACGCCCCCATGGAAATCAGATTCGCCGGCAGCCCTTGAATTTTCAATAAGATAATCGCAAACAGAAAAGCCAATGGAATCACCGAGGCGACAATAAAAGTCGTCTTCCAGTTGTTCAAAAAGATAAAGACGATGATTGACACCAGGACAACACCCTCAATCAGATTTTTCGATACGGTATGCACGGTATTGTTCACCAATTTTGTGCGGTCAATGACCGGTTCGATCTTGACATTTTCCGGCAAGATACGGCCGTTCAATTCCTCTATTTTTTCTTTCAGCCGCGTTACTACCGCCGATGGATTTTCACCCCGGAGCATAATGACGATGCCCTGTACCAGATCATCTTCCTGATTGAGTCCCACCTGCCCCAGCCGCGGCTTGGCACCCAATTCTATTTCAGCGACATGCTTGACCAAAATGGGCGTGTTGCCCACCACTTTGATCAAAATATTGCCAATATCATCTATTTTATCCAGCAGTCCCACACCACGCACGACATAAGCCTGATTACCTTTTTGTATCACATCTCCCCCCACATTGATATTGGAACGCGATACCGCTTCATACACATCCAATGGTGAAAGGTTGTAATTGGCCAGTTCTGTTGGATTGATCTTTATTTCATAAATCTTTTCCTCACCACCAAAGCTTACGACATCCGCTACCCCCGGCACCCCGACGAGTTCCCGTTCGATCACCCAGTCCTGAATCGCAGAAACCTCCTTGATCGGCAGGTTGCTCTTGATCACATAGCGAAAGATTTCCCCTGTAGCCCCCGAAGGCGGTTCGATGGAGCTTTCGGCCCCTTCCGGTAGATCAATGGAGCGCATCTTATTACCGGCATACTGCTGTGCGTAGAAGTCTTCCACAGCATCCTCAAACTGCACCGTCACGACAGAGAGCCCAAAAAGCGAGATGGAACGCACGTCGGTCTTCTTCGGGATGGTGTTCATCTCCTTGGTAACGGGCAGTGTAACGAATTTCTCAATTTCTTCGGCACTGCGCCCTGGCCATTGCGTGATGATCCGAACGCGGGTATTGGTCACATCCGGGAAAGCTTCAATCGGTGTATGCAGGTACGCGTAAATTCCGCCGAACAATAAGGCCAACGTAAAAAATAGCACCACCAGTGAATGTTTCAGTGAAAATGAAACGATATTTTGTACAACTTTCTTCATCCTATCTATTCATCAATTCATCAAATACAATCAGTTCATTTTCGGTCAGCACGCGGTCTCCTGCCTCCAACCCTGTTTCGACAAAGGCGTAGCTTTCGTTTTCCGAAACGATATCGACAGCTTTTACGGACAGGTCACAGTCGCTTTTATAGATCACCACATAATTCTGGTTGTTATGCAAGATAACCGCATCTTTGGGTATTGCCAGCAAGGGTTGCTTCTGCCCTGCGGATCCCTTCTCGACCAATACATCCACGCTCATGCCCGGTTTTAGTCTTAAATCCTTGTTGAGCAGCTTGACCCGCGCTTTGACCACACGCTCTTCGGGATCAAAAAAGTTGGCCACCTGATCAATATAGCCTTCAAAATATTCGCCTTTATAAGCCAATGTTGTGATCTTTACATGCGCCCCATTTTTGACGAAGGGCAAGTTATTTGCATAAATATTTACCGTTACCCAGACCTCATTCAGGTTGCTGATTGACAATAAGTCCGTATCGTCACCTACTGTCATTCCCGGGCTCACCTTTTTATCGACGATATAACCCGCTTTAGGCGCGCGGATATAAAAAACACCATCTTCCGATGAACCGTTCAACAGTTTCATATTGGCTTTCACATACTGGATCCCAATCTGCACCGCTTTCAGTTCACTTTCCAGCTCTTCCAGCTCCCGCTGCGAGGCCATTCCATCCTGGAGCATGCTGCGCATACTATTCAATTTACTTTCAGCCAGGCGCTTACTATTTTCCAGCTCACGGAGTTCCTTGCTCAGATCATTGACCGATGTCCCCTTGAGCGTTACCAGCAGCTGCCCCTTTTCGACATAGTCGCCCATATTGACAGCGACAGCCTGTACCATGCCCTGAATTGGGCTTTTCAGTGCCGCCAGTTCATCCTGGTTGTATTGGATTACACCGTTGAGGGCAATCTGTTCGGACACATCCCGCTTTTGGATCGAATCAATTTTAATATGGCGTTTGAAATCCTCATTTAGGCAAAAACCTGTAGTGCCAACAGCCTGTTGCTCCTCCTTTTGCGTTGACTGACAGCCCAGCAGTAGACAAATGGACAAAAGCATCAATGGCAATAAAAAATAAGCTTTCATTGGACGATATCCTTTCCAACTAAATAGGTTAGTTCCTCCCTGTACTGTAGGTATTTAGCCCTTCGCTCCAATAGTGATTCTTTATTTTCCATATAATTATTGATAAAGTCTATAAATTCAACGATGGTCAGCCTGCGTTCCTGAAAATTTCGGACATAGCGCTCCAGGGCCACATCCAGCTGACCGTCAAATCCATTGTCTGTAGATTTCAAACTCGCTTCCAGATTGCTTAAACGCGATGAAAGAAAATCGATCTCCCGCTCAATATCGATGCGGAACTGCTCGATTTCAACCTTATTCTTTTCCAGTTCCAATTTGGCGACCCTGATGTTTCCCTGATTCCTATTAAAGAGCGGCAGGTCCATCGACACACCAACACCCACAAAATCGCGCATAATATTACCACCCCGGTCATAATTCAGGGAGACCTGCAGATCTGGTACCCGTTCTGCTTTCTCTATGTCCAGCTGGGCCTGACCTTTCTTAAATTCATTGTGGATGATTTTATAGTCGCTGCGATTATCCAGCGCCATGATCTTCCATTCGTTTTGTTTGTTTGCAATAAAAGCAGGGCTACCTAATGTATCCGCAATGGAAAGCGCCTTGCCTTTCGCCCCCAGGTAGCGTGCAACATCGTTCATTTTTGCAATTTTCTCCTGCTGGATTTCATTCAATTTATTACCAAAGGCGATCGTCTCGCTCTGGATCCTGAGGTAGTCCATTTCGCTGACATTGCCTGCTTTCCATTGATTTTGGTACGATTGTGCCAACTTATGGAAGATCTCGACCTGATTGGTGTAGAGCCGTTCTTTCTCCTGCAGCACCTGTAAGTCCAGGCATTGGCTACGGAGGTCATATTTCAGATTCCGGATCAATTCCTCAAACTGAAGTTGTGCATTCTGCTTCTCCAGAAGTTGCAGCTGTACCCGCTTTTTTCTTTTGCCGGCCAGTTCAATCGTCTGCTCCAGTTCCATTGCCACCTGCTGGTACCGTCCATAGTTTCCGATCAATGTTGGCAATTCCTCACTGGAAGAGTTTTTCCAGAGATTGACCTCACCGATGGAGATCTTGGGGTTGGGCCATAATTTAGCCTGCAATACCGCGGCCTCTGCTTGTTTTAGCTGAAAACGCTGCGCCATTAAGCTTAAGTTATGCGCTAGGAATACCTGTTCTATCTCCGATTTTTGCAAGCGGTTTTCGGCCACTTCCTGTGCACATAGCTTGCTGTTCAGGCCAAGAAGAATAACGAATGCAATACCTATTTTTCTCACTTTATTTTGTATTTCCACAAAACTAAGCCTAAGGGATTACAGACAACTTTAGCCTAAATTAAAGTTTGATTAGAAGAGATTAGAGAAGGATTAGAATTTTGGAAACAGTAGCGAGACCCTAGTCCCCATGTCATTGGAGTGAATATCAAAGTCCACCCCCTGGTCTTTAAAGACAATCTGTGCGAAAGAGAGTCCTATGCCGCTCCCCTTTACATTGCCGACATTCGATCCACGGTAAAAGGTCTGCTTGACAGCCTCGAGCTCGGCTGCGGGGATACCGATTCCATGATCTACGATCTGCAGGGATAAGCGGCCATCGACGGCCGCCAGTTGCACCAGCACTTCCTGGCCATCCGCATATTTAAGGGCATTTTCAACTAAGTTGGAGATCGACAGCGTCATCAGCATCCGATTGCCGCGGAAATTAAAATATTGCGGGTCATCCACCTGTAGATCTACTTTCAAAGGTACGGTAAATGTTCGGGCAAACTTAGGCACCAGGTCCCACACCACTTCATCTATGCGAAAGACCTCCATGGAACGTTTCAGTGCCTGGTCTTCTGTCAGCAATAGAAAATTGCCGATCAGGTGATTCAGAAAATTCACATGTTCGGTGATGGTCGCCGCCAGCTCCTGATACTCTTGCTGACTGCGTGCTTTTGCTCCAAAAACCTCCATGGACCCTAGAATACCGGCCAAAGGTGTACGAAACTCATGGGAGACGTAGCTCACAAAATTCTTTCGGATAATCATATTTTCACTGATCCGACGCAGGAGTGCATTGTAACTTTCGATCAGATCCTGTAGTTCATCCTTCGTCTTTATGACCGTCAGGGGCTCCTGGATCGTATTTAAATCCTTATGGCGAATTTCCGCAATCACCTTGCGAATGGGGAGATAGGCATATTTGCTCAGCCAGACCGATAGCAAGACAATACTGATCAATGCCACAAGAAACACCATAATCAGCGTAAACAACAAGCGGTTTAACTGATGGCCGAAATCCGCATTTGACTCCTTGACAAAGACAAAAAAATCACCCTGGTTATCGGGGTAATACAAGCCAAAATAAAAGCTATCATCTGTTTTGAAATAAATTGTTTTCTCCGATTTCAACCGGGTCAGCAGATGTTGATCGATCTGACTGTCATTTCGCATGCCCCCATAATTTACTTGACCATCCGCATTATATACAGCCACCATGGCCCGTTTGACCAGGCTCTCATATTGGTTTTTAGATTCCTGATGCTTTAGCGGACTCTGTTCATCCGCCTCCAGGTAATAGATTCCCGCTATCTTGGCATTTTTCTCAAGCGAGCTTATCAGATGTCGTTCGGATGAGTTATAAAATATCCAGTAGATAACCACCGTTGCAAGCCCAAAAATGATCGTGAAGACCAACGAAGTAAAAAGTGTAAGTCTTGTCTTTAAATTCATGGTCAATCCGTTTTGAGCATATACCCTACCCCTTTGACCGTCTTGATCAGGGATATATCAGCTCCATCATCAATTTTACCACGCAGATAAGAAACATACACGTCCACGACATTGGTGTTATTATCAAAATCGATCCCCCAGACGGCCTGCAGAATCGCCGTACGCGAAAGGGTCTTATTGCGGTTTTCAATCAGAAATTTAAACAGCTTAAATTCTTTTGGCGAGAGATCGACAGGTTGGTCCCCCTTATGGACTTCGTATCGGTCCAGATCCACTTTCAGATCCCGAATTGCGATGCTACCTTCATTTGCCGTCATTTTATAGTTTTCCCTACGGACCAAAGCTTTGATACGGCTGACCAGCTCCTTAAACGAAAAAGGTTTGACGAGATAATCATCAGCACCGCTATCCAGGGCTTCCACCTTATCATCTATTTCGCCCAGCGCACTGATAATTAAAATTGGAATATGGTTTTTGCGGTAGCGCAGCATCTTCGTAAACTGGATCCCATCAATCCCGGGTAACATAATATCCAGCACCACGATATCTAGAGACTCCACATTGGTCCATTCCCGTGCAGCTTCGGCTGATTCAGCCAAAATGACCTGATGCCCCAGTTCCTCGAGCCCTTTAATCACAAAGCTACTTATACGACGATCGTCTTCAACCAATAGTATCTGCATATACTCAGTTCATTTGATGTGGGGGTATATTACTACGAATTCCCGCCGGAATCTTACAAGTATACGAATTTACAAATTAATCCATTGGACAGACCGCCAACCTCTAACGTACCCTATGCTGCGTTTATCCATATCAACCGAATTCTACAGAGCCGGCTCTTACCCCATATTAACGCCTTGATCTACATCCCGGGCATCTGTCTGCTACGCATGACAGGTATTGCTGATGCCTATACAGGGCTAACAAATGCACACAAATCGAAGCAATCCAAGTTCCAAGTCGGCTCGCGAAGCTCTTATTTCAGGCAGCGTGCGGTGACCAGCAATTGCCCGACATGGCGTTGTGCATGTTCGGCAGCATGAAACAGGAGGCCGATCAACGTTGTTGGAATGCGCTTGCGCCCCAGAAAACGCTCCTCGGTCAACGTGCCGGGATCAACAGCAGCTAAGATTTGTAAAGCCTTTTTGATCTGCAGCTGTAAGTTTTGGACCAAAGTAGCCACATCCAACTCCATATCCACGATGCTTTCCTGTCGGAGATAATCAAGCTGTTCTGCGGAAAGCGATTGCCCTGCCGCATAAGTAAACATGCGGTCGATCACACCGCTCATATGCAACAGGTGAAATCCGACACTGGCATTACCACAGGGACGCGCCCAAAGCTGCTCAGGCGATAGCTGCTGGGTATATTTTGCCGTATCCTCCCCTACTTGCATTAACGCATGTGCCACCGGCTGCAAGAGATCCGGAATCCCAGCAATTGGTCCACGCATCCATACTTCTAAATTTTCCATCAGTTTAAGTATCCTATTTTCTTTTACATGTACTTTTTAATGCCCAAGCGATCAATACCGGCTGAAAAAACAAACGGGCGAGCCGCTTTGCATCGGTATCTAATCCAAAACCATCGCGGTGGTTTTGATACTGAGCGATATTTCCGGGAAACACAGCAATAAAAAAGGCAGCCGCAATTTTTCCGACCTTTGAGCGCTGTTTGCCCTTTGCCAAAATCAGGGCACTGCCCAAGGCAATTTCGGCAAATCCTGAATAGACCACCGTATCATCTTTTGAGATCGGCACCCAATCCGGTACCTGCGCCTGAAATTCCTTCCGGGCAAAGGTTAGGTGCCCGATTCCTGCCACGATTAAAAAAGCACCTAAGCCACAGCGGGCGACCGTTTGAATATAAGATTTTTCCATAGCTTTTTTAATAGAAGACATTATTTCATTAAAAAAGTTTGCTGGGGTAACCAGTGAGCCGAATATCATCCCGATAGGGCAAAAAAAATAGCATATACAAATTATGTATGCCCGAACTGGTATAATTTGATAGCTCCATCAATTTTCACGAGATGGGGTGCTTCCTAAATCTTTCCAGAATCTATGTGAACCTTTACACTGTAAATTTCCCGTCGGCCAGCGAAAGACAGTCTAAGCCTTCGGAAGACAAGAAGATAATTTGAATAATAATATTTATAACATGGCAAACATGAAGAAATTAACCTGGTTAGCCGCTGTCCTGATGACAGGCAGCGCATTGACATTTGTGGCATGTGACAAAGATGATCCGATTGACACAGCGACAAGCTATGCCGAATTGCCGCAGGCAGGCAAAGCAATCCTTGAATCCTATTTTGGAAGCAATGCTGTCGCCCAAGTCATCCGCAAAAACATACCTGATACCGATGGTACCCTGTATGAGGTAAGGTTGACCAGCGGCATCGAGATCGACTTGGACAAAGATGGCAACTGGACTGATATCGACGGGAATAATCAAAAACTACCCGATGCATTAATTCCTTCACCCATACTGAACTATGTCACCAAGCAATACCCTGCACCCCTATTTATTGAAGGGATTGACAAAGAACCCTATGGTTACCAAATCGACTTGTCCAATGACCTGGATTTAAAATTTAATACCGAGGGAGCTTTCATCGGTATTGATGATTAAATGAAACTACAAAAAAGGGACTTACCATACGATAAGTCCCTAACAAGTAAAAAAAACTAAAAATAGCTTATTGACGATCCCATCCGCCACCTAAGGATCGGTATATCGCGACACTTGCCTTGAGCTGGTTGGCTTTCTTTTCCACCAGTTCAAATTTGGATTCCAAGGCATCGCGCTGCGTCAGCAATACCTCCATATAATCCGCCCGCGCATATTTAAACAGATCATTGGAGATGTCGATAGATTCTTTGAGCGCATCCACCTCCCTGGTCTTGATTGCCAGCCCATTCTCCAGGTTTTTAATTTTGGAAAGCTGGTTGGCCACTTCGATATAAGCCGCTAATATAGTTTGCTCATAATGGTATACCGCCTGCACCTGCCGTGCATTGGCATTGTAATACGCCGCTTTGATCGCCCTTTTGTTGATCAAAGGAGCAGTAAGCTCCCCGACGAGCGATGTCAGAAAAGATTCCGGCTTGATCAGATACGTCGGATCAAAGGCCTGAAAGCCTACACCAGCCGCAATATCCAGCGAAGGATAAAACCGCGCTTTCGCCGATTTGATATCCAGTTTGGAAGCCGCCAGCTCATATTCCGCCTGCTTAATATCCGGTCTATTTTCCAGCAGATCGGCAGGAATCCCTGCGTATACAGTCTGGGGGACAAGCTTATCAAAGGCATCACCGTCCCTTTGCACAGGCTGCGGGAATCTACCCACCAAGTAATTGATCCTGTTTTCTGTTTCGGTTATTTGCTGCTGGATATCATATTGCATGCCCTGCGTTTTTAGAATCTGCGCCTCGAACCTTTTGATCGCAAGTTTATTGGACCGGGCATTCTTTTTCAGGTCATTGACCACCATTAGGGCGTCATTTTGGATTTTCACGTTTTCATTGACGACCAGCAGCTCGTTATCCAGGGCCAGAAGCTCATAATACGCATCCGCAATTTCGGAGATCAGGTGCGTGATCATAAAATTTTTCCCTTCGACGCTGGCAAAATAGCGTTGCAGCTGTGCTTTGGTAGCATTGTGCAGTTTGCCCCAAATATCCGTTTCCCACTTGGCCTGTACACCGACACCAAAATCAAACAGCGGTTCGGGCATTTCCCGACCCGGTTCAATTTCCGTATTCTTCTCCATAGCGCCAATATTGGTGTATCGGCTCACTTTGTCCACACCGGCACCTACCTTGACCCCTACCGAAGGTAAATATTCTCCTTTTTTGGCACTGACCTCATTTTTGGCCATTTCGATCTCTTGCAGCATAATATGAAGCTCCTGATTGTTGGCCAGTGCCAGACCGATTAGCCCCTGTAAATGGGGATCATTGAAATAACTGTTCCATTTAATTTTTCCCGTATTTAAGGAGTCGCCGTGCGCGCCCCCATATTGCTCCGGTACCGTTCTGTTTTCGGCACGTTGTTGTATTTCCAAGGGTTTGCAGGCCGCAAAACTAAGCAAGAAAAGCGCGAAACCCGTATAGTGATATATTCTATTCTTATTCATAATGTATCATGTCTTCGCTTAAAGGTGAATCGTCTTCGGATTGGATCATCTTTCTTCCGTCGGCCAATTTTGCAAATATGTAGTAGAGTCCCGGAATGACGATCACGCCAAAGATTGTTCCGACAAGCATACCACCCAATGCAGAAGCACCGATGGTATGGTTTCCGATGGCTCCGGCACCACTTGCAAAGACCAGCGGTACGAGTCCGGCAATAAAGGCGAACGAAGTCATTAGAATCGGTCTGAACCGTGCCCTTGAGCCCTCGATGGCCGCTTCGAGTATCGAATCCCCAGCCTGGCGGCGCTTGACGGCGAATTCGACGATTAGTACGGCATTTTTACCCAATAACCCGATGATCATAATCAAACCGACCTGTGCATAGATGTCGTTCTCAAGGCCCATGGCTTTCAATAGGAAAAATGAGCCAAACACCCCGACCGGCAGTGACAACAATACCGCAAAGGGAATGATAAAACTCTCGTATTGCGCGGCTAACACCAGGTAGACAAAGACCAATACGACCAGGAAGACATAAATCGCTTCATTTCCACGCTGTGCCTCGTCATAGGACAATCCTTCCCAAGCCACTTTATAGCCATGCGGCAAGCTAGCAAGGGCAGTTTCGTTGATCGCCTGAATGGCATCGGCCGTTGTATAGCCATTAGCCGGAAGCCCGCGGATCGCAGCAGAGTTGTACATATTGTAACGCGTGATCTCATTGGGTCCCTGTGTTTTTTTCAAGGTCATGAAGGCAGAATAAGGCACCATCTGATCATGGTCATTTTTGACATACAGGTTCAAGATATCCGAAGGCAGCCTTCTAAATTCAGGTGATGACTGCACATACACTTTGAAAAATTGGCCAAAGCGGATAAAGCCCTGTTCGTAGGTACTACCGATCAGGATATTGAGGTTATCCATGGCTTTACCAATGGAGACCCCTTTTTGCATGGCGGCATTATTGTCAAACACCAATTCATATTGCGGATAATTGGCAGCAAAGAAGGTAAAGACACCAGTCAGCTCCTTGCGTTTTTTAAGTTCAGCAATAAAAGCTTTATTGACCTTATCGAAATCCTGGTAGTCTGTAGTTCTATTCAAATCGAGTAAGCGCATGGAGAAACCACCTGAGGAACCAAAACCAGGCACAGCCGGCGGTTCGAAAAACTCTACGGTCGCCCCGAGGTTTTTTGATTTTTCTTCAAGTTCCTCCATGATCTCTTTGACCGAATGCTCCCGCTCGCTCCAGGTCTTCAGGTTGATCAGACAGGTTCCCGCATTCGAGCCACGGCCCTCCGTCATGATCTCATACCCGGCAAGAGATGAGACCGACTCCACACCGTCCACGCCCCGACAGATCTTCTGTAATTCGCGGGAAAGCTTATTGGTCTGTTCGAGCGTCGATCCCGGTGGCGTCTGAATAATGGCATAAATCGTTCCTTGATCCTCACTCGGTATAAAACCACCAGGAAGAGTTCGGTTGATCAGGAAAGTTCCCACGCAGAACGCAAGCAAGATACCCCAAGTAATCACCCGGCGGCTGGCGATTTTCCGGAGAAAGGAAGCATAAGAACCCGTTACCTTGTCAAAGGTACGGTTAAACGCATCGAGCGATTTAGTGAAGATATTTGATTTCTTGGGTTTCCCATGGTGATTTTTCAGCAACATGGCTGCGAGCACGGGCGTAAGGGTGAGCGCCACCACCGCCGATATCACAATGGAGCTTGCCATGGTAATTGAAAACTGCCGGTAGAACGTCCCTACGGGGCCTGTCATAAAAGAAATCGGGATAAACACCGCCACCATGACGGCCGTAATGGCGATGATCGCACCTGCGATTTCAGCCATTACCTCTTTGACGGCGTTGTAAGGCGAGATTGCACTCTCCTCCATCTTGGCATGCACGGCTTCAATAACGACAATGGCGTTGTCCACCACAATCCCGATGGCCAGGACCAATGCAAACAGCGTAACCAGGTTGATCGACATGCCAAACCATTGGATGACAAAGAATGTACCGATCAACGATACCGGCACCGCAATGATCGGGATCAAGGTAGAGCGCCAGTCGCCCAGGAAGATAAAGACCACAATAGCCACCAGGATAAAGGCGTCGCGCAGGGTATGCATCACCTGTTCGATCGAGGCGTCCAAAAACTGCGATACGTCATAGCTGATCTTATAGTCTATTCCCGGAGGGAAATTGCCTTTCATCTCCGCCAGCTTCGCTTTCACATCTTTGATGACATCATTGGCATTGCTACCATAATTTTGCTTGAGTACAATGGAAGCCGAGGGATGCCCATCCAGATTGGAGTAAATATCAAAAAACTCACTTCCGAGTTCAACTTTGCCCACATCTTTCAATTTGATGTTTTCACCTTCTGTATTTGCGCGGACAATAATATTTTCATACTCTTCGGGTGTATTATATTGACCTTTATAAGTCAATACATATTCCAGGGATTGGGCAGCGATACCCGAGCTCTGTCCCAATCGCCCCGGCCGGCCGATGATACTTTGCTCCCCGATCGCCTTCATGACCTCATCCACCGATAAGCTATAGGCACGCATACGGTCGGGATTTAACCAGATCCGCATGGCATACCGCCGGCTACCCAAGATCTGGGATTTGGCGATTCCATGGATCCGGTTGATTTCGGGAATGATATTGACCGTGGCGTAGTTGTACAGAAACTTTTCGTCCATACTTTTGCTGGTGCTGTACAGGTTGACATACATCAACATACTGGGCTGGATCGGATTGACGATTACCCCCTCCTTTTGCACCAGTTCAGGCAAGAGCGGCATCACCTGATCCACCCGTGTTTTGACCAGGACCACCGCATCATTGGGATCCGTCCCCGGATCAAAGATTACATTGACGGTGGCCTCACCAGCACTGGTTGCGTCTGTAGCGATATAACGCATGCCCTGCACCCCATTAATGGCATTTTCTAAGGTAATCAGCGAAGATTTGACGAGCACATCCGCACTGGCGCCGGGATAGGCAATGGAAACCGCTACCGTGGTCGGTGCGATCTTCGGAAATTGTTCGGTAGGAAGCTGCTTTATCGCCAGCCCACCGATAAATAGGATGACAACCGATATGACAATAGCAAATACCGGCCGATGAATTACTTTTTTAAACATAGTGCTGCTTTTTAATTACTCTGCATATAAATCTAGGTTTGACATGACTTTCTCCGGGGTCTGGTACTTCGATTCAATGGTCTGATTTTCCTGTACCATGCGAAGTCCATTCAGCAGAATTTTTTCATCCTTGCTCAATCCCGAAGCGACAACATAGATATGAGGCAGCTCAGCAGCAACCTTTATTTCTCTTGCTTTTACTTTATTATCTTTTGTGATGACATACACATATTTCTTTTCCAGTTCCTCAAATGTCGCTTTCTGTGGGATCATCATGGCATTCACATAAGGAGAGGTAATGACAATATTGCCCGTCTCCCCATAGCGCAATAGGCCCTTTGGGTTCGGGAAAGTCGCCCGGTAAGCAATATTTCCCGTTTCATTATTGAAGTCCGATTCGATCGTTTCAACGATACCTTCCTGACCGAATTCCTTACCGTTGGCCATATTCAGACGCACATGCATCGGGCTGTTGTCCTTCTTGGCCTCCATCTGATTGAGGTATTCCACTTCCGGCACATTAAAATACACCCACATTTTACTATTGTCAGAGAGTTCGGTGATCAACTCACCCTCATCCACCAGACTTCCTTTGCGGACGTGGAGTTTACCGACGATACCCGAGAATGGGGCTGTGATATCCGTAAATTTGAGGTGTGTATTCATGGACGCCAGTTCGGCTTTGGCTTTTTCATATTTCGCTTTGGCCATTTCTGCTTCCTGGGGTGCAACAATATCTTTTTCGGAGAGATTTTTGGTGTTTTGGTATTCGATCTCTGCATATTTTACCTCCGCTTTGGCGCGATTGACATCGGACTCATAGAGGTTGGGCATAATCTTAAAAAGCGGCTGTCCTTTTTGTACAAATTGCCCTTCATCCACAAAGATGGATTGGATATATCCCTTTTCCTGAGCCCGCAATTCGATGTGGTTGATCGAACGGATCTGGGCGACATACTCTTTATTGACAATCGTATCTTTGACTAGGGCCGTTGTAACATTAAAAGCTGCAACTTCCTTCTTTTCTTTTTTCTCCGACTGACAGCTCGTTGACAGCACAATAAAACACAGGCTTATATACATGAAACTTTTCATGACCATGATTTGTAGATTTTTATAATAATTTTTGAAAAATTGAACACTAGTGTGACCTGCTTCCAAATGAAATGAAAGCCATGGGTAATATTTTTTTAAAAAAATTAGTTATAAATCACAGCCTGAAGACACTGTAATGGATATAGAGGGCGTTTTTTAGTGGGCTAAGGTTTTGCGCATTGGCAAGCGAAACTGCGGTGCGGGTATTGTGAAAATCGGGATGGATATAGGCCTTCAGATTTCCAAAATCGTCTTTGGCAAGAGCGAATAGATTAGTGGTATCCGAATCACCGCCCGTATCATCATTTTCACCGTCTTTCTCTGCAACAAAAGCACGGATTTTTTCGTGGCGCTGGTGTCTACCTTTACGGATGACATCTAGATCCTGTCCCTCGCTTTTTACCTGCCTATTGAAATGTTCGACAGCATCCCGGTGGGCCGATACAGGTTCATTTGCTGTTGATGCATGATACAAGCCCATACTGACAAGTATTGCGCACAGAACGCTGAATAGATATTGATGGAATCTTCCTTGCATCGTTAAAGCAAATGTAATTAAACTTTAAAAAGGATGCAAGGAAATTGAATATAGAAGTTTTAAAGATTACAGGTTATTGTTACAAAGTATTTAAAATTAACCCTTTAAAATTAAAATAATGACATTTAAAAAGAGCTAACGCACTGATTCAAACACAATAAACAAAAGTCTACCTCTATTTCTCTACGGTTTTAGCTAATCGAAATGCCCTTGGGGATCCTCTTCAATCCTGCCCATTTCTAAAAAAGGGTTTCTGAAAGGATCTGTAGGTAACTATCCGCTTCTTCAAAACGGTTGAGGTCGATCTCATAAGACGCTATCACAGGCTCAAGTGATGCTTCGCCTCCCTTAAAATCGACATAAGCCATCACTGTGTCACCGCCCCACATCCAGTCAAAGATCAATGCAAAACCGGTCTGGGTATAGCTGCCCAGCTGCTTAAGAAGAGCCAGCATCGGCAGTATTTCGTGATAGTTTTCGCTAAAATGGAGTGCGACAAAAGTCCAGCGCTGATTTGCGTCATCATATTGCTCCGTAGCTCCGTAAGATGCCGTTTTGAGCAAATCGTCCAAGACATCACGGATACACCGTTTTGAATAGGTGGGAATGGTTTCCAAGGCTAGTTTATTATACATCTGGCGACTTTCCCACCATTGATTCCAATTCTTATCAATAGGTGCCGGCATTGGTCTCGCCGCAAAAAAAGCGTTTAATCTTTCTTTTTCGATTTGAGTACTGATATAGAGCGTATCCAGTTCCATACATGTATTTAAATTTCTGTTACTATAAAAAGTATTGCTTAAATTATGAATAAGCTTTATACTTAAAATAAGCAAATACCGAACTCCAAATGAAAATAATGAAAATCAAAATATTTAACAACCAATATCCCAAAAAATCAGCCTATCAGTAGGTAATAGGCCGACTCTTTTGCTATAGAAATCATTCGACCAACTATCGCTGAACAAAGATCAGTGACGAATTGTTTCTGCAAAGTGAATTGCGGAGAGAATCACTGTTAGCAATATGCCCTGCGTAACGACCTCAGCCAATCAACTGCGATTTAAGATTGAGGCCAGGACTTCTTCTTTCAGATTTCGGGCTATTGGAATTTTATGATCCGCGATGTGCAATTGATTTCCCTCTATGATCGCTATTCTCCCCTTGTTGACTAGATAAGACCGGTGACAGGATATAAAGGTATGCGCAGGCAATATGGCCATCATCTGTTGCAGCGTGCAATAGGTAATTTCACGGGAATGCATAGTCTGCACGATCACATAGTTACCCATGCTCTGAACGAATAGGATCTCTTGAAGAAAAATTTTCTTTAATTGTTTATCCACCTTAAGAAAGATATGGCCATCTTGAAAATTTGTCGACATACCAGTCGGCGAACCCGCTGAGACGAACACATCAAATGCCCGGTTGGCCGCCTTAAAGAACCGTTCAAAGGAAACTGGCTTTAACAGATAATCAACGACCTCCAACTCGTATCCGCGCAGGGCATACTTTTCATAAGCAGACACAACGATAATCTTGGGTGGATTGTTCAGACTTGCAATGTAATCCAAACCCGAAATTTCGGGCATTTCTATATCAAGAAAAATAAGGTCAATGGGATGTGCACGAAGATATTGACTCAATTCGATAGCGTCCTCGCACTCAACAACAAGTTTCAGAAAGTCTATTTTCTCTATATAGGATGCGATCCCCTTACGTGCAAAAGGCTCATCATCAACTATAGCACATTTGATTTCCATCATATATGATTATATATATATCACTAATTCAGCCGAAAAACATTTTGTGTCAGCCTGTGTATTAAGGGTATGTCTCTGGGGATACACCAATGCTAACCTTTTTTTTAGATTGGACAGCCCCGCGCCTGAATCAACATTTTCAGCTATCGGAGTTATTGATTTAACCGCATGATATTCGGATAAACTATTTGTAATACTAAAGTATATTTTTTCTCCGTGATGTTTTAGACGAATATCTATCTCGTATTGTCCACGCACATATTTAAATGCATTTTCAATCAATGGCTGAAAAAGCAATGGAAAAATCGTTACCCCTGTCCAATCCTCGTCAATATCAGTACTGACATTCAGCCTTTCGGTCAGCCGTTGCTGCTGAAATGCTATATAAGATTTTAAAAATGCCAGTTCCTGTTCCATGCAAACCTTTTCATCCACATTGTAAATCTGGTAGCGCAATAGCTCCGAAAGCTGTTCTACGCTTTTTTTTGCTAACGTATTGGACTCATCAATCTGAAAATATACGGTGTTTAGGGCATTAAAGAGAAAATGTGGATGATACTGGCTCTTCAGCAATTGTAATTCGGTATTCAATTTATCTGCTTTGATTTTTTCAACATAGATGCGATTGTTTGCCATATTCTTATCGATATGCTCGTTCCGCAAAAACATGTAATAAAGGAGAAACAACGGAATATAAATAGCATTGACCAATATATAATCTATATATCCATCGCCCATATATATCCAGCCAAAATGTTCGGCGACAAATACCGTCGGGTTCAGTATACCAATGATTTGCACTATGGCCATCATATACTCTACCTGTACATTTGGCGCAATGCTAGGCTTGGCATCAAAGATTCTGTCAAGTCTCCGCCGCCATAATACTGTAATCACATAACAGAAAATGACAGAGATCAGAAGTCCTACCGAATGGATCTTAATCCCGCCTGACCAAAATTCATCTTTCTTGGTTAAATCGGTCACGACACGTAAGATATTGAAAGAAGCGATTCCCCAAAGTGCCGGGCCCAGATAATATATGGGATTTACTCGTAATTTTGAAATGCTAGCTATCATGATATCAATAATTAATCCTGTTATTTTCCTCCAAACGGTCATTGGCATGATCACTCTTAAGATTACTTTTCTTTCCGCGATGTAGTCTGTAAGAAAGATTGATCCCCACGGCTCTACTATCGTATGATTCCCGGTACTTTCCTTCCATAAAATCACTATTAAAAATTATTTTAGGTCGGTTGGTCTTGAAAAGGTCATTGGCATAAATATACAAAGTAAATTTATCTTGCAAGAAGGTTTTGCGCAAACCAGAGTTTGCTGACCATAATGACGCCATAGTAGCCTGTCCATCTGCAGTGGCTCCATTCCAAAAACAGTTGACATCCAGATTGACTTTAAATGGAAGTTTGATATTACTTTGTACCTGCAACGCAGGAGTCAATTGCCTGTTTCGATGGACATCATTTGCCGTCACCCATTCGAAATACTTATAGATCAGATTTCCGTTTACCTGTATATTCCAATTTTGCGTAGGGGAAATACTAGTCGCATTGACGCGTAATCCAATGCTGGATGCGTGTTTCAGATTCATGGGCATGACCACAGTCCGCTTATAATCGTCCAGGTTATAGCTTTTGCTGATCGCATCTTGTCGTAGGCTATAGAATAGCTGCAGTGAATAGAAATCTTTAAATAACCAGGTAAACTCCATATTATTTACAAATTCGGGCTTCAATGCTGGGTTTCCCTTCTCATACAAATAAGGATCGTTGACTTCAATGAAAGGACTTAGATCTTTAAAATTAGGCCGATTGACCCTTCGATGGTAATTAACCGAAAGCTTTTGCTTATTTTCCAGTGCGTAGGTCATTGTCAGGTTCGGAAAAAAATTTCTGTATGCTCTCACGATAGTAAGATCTATACCCTGGCCATTTGCTGTACTGCTATTAAAGGCCGCATCCTCATAGCGTAGTCCCAGATCAACCTGCAACAAGTCAGAGGGGTTGTAACGCGCTTGCATAAAAAGAGCTTTTAACCTCTCCTCATGATCAAATGCATTGATCAGATCAGGTCGTTTTTGCCAATTTTTATTATTGGCTTCTTGATAAAATGAATTTGTACGCATACCAACCTGGGTAAATTTACCGCCAAAGGAAACCGCAATATTCGGCTGGATCTCCAGCATGTATTTCGACTGCATCGTCGTAATATCTACCTTCCCTCCGGTCTCGCCTCTGAGTTGCTGCTCTAAGGATCCAGGAGCTCCGTCCTCTATAAATTTATCCAATAGTTGATGTTGCGTTTCAGTTTGTTTAACCTGTTGCCGGTCAAGGTAATTTTCCCATTTGGATCCAGCACGGAATTGTACTATAAAGTGTACTCCCGTACTAAAATTTTTAAAGTGATGTCGCAGACCATTGCTTGTAGCAATAGTAGAGTCAGCCAACGGGCGGCTGTAAAAAAAAGCTGAACCAACGGTTTCCTCTTTCGTTCTTTCCTGATCGGAGAGAAGCAGATAGGTACCCATTTTAATTTTATCATTTGGCCTATAATCGAGCGTTCCATTATAATAATGGTTGCTGTATTTTTTCTTTCTAATGGCATCCATATCCAATCTTAATGTATTATTGCCCGTATTGATAGCATTGCTGAGGTACCTGGCTGAATTGACATTAATTAAGTCTATTCCATTTGCATACGAGTACGTATTTGAAATATTCAACTTATGCATGTTGGCCGCGACAGTTATCGTATGGTAGTTCCTGTTATATATACCTTGTTCGGCATTAGTCGAAAGAAGAACATTTATGCCATTTGAAGAACGGATGGCCCGTTTTAGATTGATAAACCGAGCATCACCATTGGCATCCATTCCAGCATCTGGCTGTGTAATAAGTTCGACAATATCAAGGTATGATGCCGGCATGGAACTCAAAAAATTAATTAGATTTTCACCATCAATAAAATTTGTTTTGCCGTCAATCAGTAGCTGTACACCCGCTTGCCCGTTTAAACTTATCTTACCGTTTGGTAAAATGGTAACTCCGGGCATTTTCCGCAGTAGTTCCAACACATTGCCCGAAGAACCGACTGTATTTTTGGATACTTGATAACTCAACTTGCCGGGAACAATTTTAACCGGATTGAATCGTCGTGATATTTCGACCTCACTCAGCTTTATATTCTTATCGGTCGTTGTATCCTGTAAAAAATAGCCTATCTCCCCATAAGCTGAACTTGAAGCAAATAGCATAATGGCAAACTGCATATAAATAAATTTTCCAGACATTGTTCGTGTTCTTTAATTTACCACGAATGTATTCGCTTAGCAGCCTTTGCCTAAATAATTTATTTGAATGGTAATATCTGCGGGATGAATGGTCGCCTTGTAAAAATCGAAATCCCACTAAAGCTGGGCGAGATCTCGTCCAGCTTTTTTTTGCCGGGCTGTATCAATAGCCTAGATTGCCCAGATTTTCTTAATTATCCTTATCTTTATCCTAGTGAGAAAGCCTTAACTCACTTTAGATTTGTACCACAGGAAGATTTTGTCATAATGGAAATGGAAAACGAAATAGATGCGCTAAAGCTAAAAATCGCCGAACTATCCGATTTTATTGAGAATGGCTCGGTGCCCCTTCACCGTGTTGATGGAAATGGTATAATCATATGGGCCAATCAGGCCGAATTAGATTTATTAGGTTATAAAAAAGAGGAGTATATCGGCTTTCCAATCCAGGATTTCCATGCAGATCTACCAGTCATACAAGAAATACTAACGCGGCTATTGAATAACGAAACCCTGCGTGACTTTCCAGCCCGGCTTAAGTGCAAGGATGGATCGATCAAACATGTCCATATCAGCTCAAATGCTTTAATGGTCGACGGCAAATTTATCTATTCCAGATGTTTCACTAAAGACGTCACCAAGTTGGTCGAAGAAGAGGAAAGAAGATTAGCGGAAGAAGGACGAAAAAATAAAATAGTACTTCTTCTTAAAAAAAGTGAAGAGCGTTTACGGATGGCCATTGCGGCAACTGATCTGGGCACCTGGGACTGGGTTCTTGAAACAGGAAAAATATACTTTTCTCCAGAAGCGAAGCGAATGCTCGGGCTTACCTTCGATGAAAATAGTATCTATGCAATTTTGAACCATATTTATCCTGAAGATCGTGTTATCGTAGATCAGGTGCTCCGCAATTTACAAAACGCCACTGTCGATGAAAATTTCAGTTTTACCTGCAGGGTATTAAAACCTGGACAGACCATGCCTTTGTGGATCGAAGTTCGTGGGATAGCACATTTTGAAGGCACCAAAACACTCCATAGGATAATTGGGTCCATCCTCGACGTTACCGAAAGAAAAGAAGCCGAGGAAAATAATGCCCAGTTGGTAGCCATCGTCAATTCTTCCTATGATGCTATTGTCGGCAAAACATTGGAAGGCATTATCACGAGCTGGAATGATGCCGCGGAACAGGTATTTGGTTTTTCGGCCGAAGAAATGATCGGCCAGTCGATTAAAAAAATTATTCCCGAAGATCGCTGGCACGAGGAAGACTTCATTTTAGAGCAGTTGAGATCGGGCGAATCTATCCGATATCTTGAAACCAAACGGAAGACCAGGGGCGGCAAACAGATCGATGTATCACTTACGATTTCCCCAATAAAAAATTCAGCTGGCCAAATTACCGGAATATCAAAGATTGCGCGAGATATTACAGCCAAGGTACAGGAAGAGCAAAAGAAAAATGACTTTATCTCTATGGTAAGCCATGAATTAAAAACCCCGCTTACATCGATTTTACTCTGCGCGCAGGTCATGCAAAGAATGAGCCGCCAAAGCGAAAATGATTTGGTGGCTAAAATGGCACAAAAAATTGAAGGCCATACAGGGCGTATGTCGGCAATGATTCGCGATTTTCTCAGCTTGGCCCGTATAGAAGAGCGTAAAATACAGCTCCGGAAAAAAATGGTGCAACTTGAGGGCCTCCTACAAGAGATTAAGGAAGAAGCTTCTTTTATGACCGAACAGCACTACATCCAAATTATTTGTGCCCCATCGGATAAGGTTTTTGCGGATCGTGATAAAATTGGTCAGGTGCTGAACAATCTGGTCAGTAATGCCATTAAATATTCGCCCGCAGGCGGGAAGGTAACGATAGGCAGTGAGAATTTTGGTGATTATTTAAAGATCTATGTAAGTGATGAGGGAGTTGGGATAAGAAAAACCGATCAGAAAAAATTATTTGAACGCTTTTATCGCGTCGAAAACGATACTGTTGCAAGCATTTCAGGTTTTGGCATCGGCCTCTATATTGTTGCCGAAATCCTCAAATATCACGACTCAAAAATTGAGGTCGAAAGTGAACTCGGTACCGGCTCGACCTTTTCATTCTTACTACCGAAAAATGAGCAATAAATCCTGTCCTATTCCACTTATTTTCCCCGATTTATCCAAAAAGAAGCAAGACCTATTTGGACCTTTATCGTCATTTTAACAAATGATATAGGGTACGCCATGATGTTTGAGCGATGCCAAATAAACCGAAGCGATTGTCAACAGCTGAACAGTAGCCGGTACTCAATCGTTTTCGAAGAAATAAACTAACCGCAGCCTGCTCCCGCTCCAAACCTAAGCATATTTCCCTATATTTATACCGTGCTCTCGGAGCCCCTGTTATGTCGATTTCTTAATACTTGATTAAACCGGTTGAAAAACTTGCAGATAGCTTTACCCTACAATATAGAACCCCTTTTCCAGCAATATTACCGACAGCTTTGTCTCTTTGCAAACAATATCCTTCACGACGAAGCACAGGCCGAGGATGTTGTGCAGAGCTTTTTTGCCGGACTTTGCGAAGGGCGCAATACCCTGCCCGAGGAGGAGCACGCCCGAAAAGGCTATCTCTTTATCGCCATCCGAAACAATTGCCTCAAACAGATCCGAAATGAAAAAACAAGGAGCAAATACGTCAATCAGCTCGATAAGGATATGATCGAAGAGGAGACTGTAATGGATGCCATGATCCAGGCCGAAGTCATTAACCAGCTGATGGAAGCGATCAATAAATTGCCACAGGGGTGTAGGCAGGTGCTGCATATGGCAATATTTGAAAAATGCTCCAACGAAGAAATCGCCAATAACCTGACCATTTCAATCAATACTGTCAAAAGCCAGAAAAAAAGAGCCATCCAGCTGCTACGTGCGCGCTTGGATGGCCGGGTGCTGACGCTTCTACTATTTTTATTGCCTGACTAATAGTTTTTTACACTTTTTTCTATTTTTCCTTCCATCCTTTTGCACCCCTTGTGGCTCTTTTAATCAAACAGCCGATTGAAGAACATGAAGGATCACCAATTTATACTAGTAGATTACTTAGTAAAACACTTTAGTGGGACACTAAGTCAAGCAGACTTACAATCCCTCCAAAAACTCTTTGGAGATGATCCTACCTTGCGCGATCAATGGGAGAAATATACCAGTCGAGGTGTCAAATCCAGCGATGCCCAGTTTTGGAATAGCCTTGACCTCGATCAGGCAAGAACTAAAATCTTAACCTACGAACCTGCCAAATCCGCAACCCGATCAGTCGGCATTCGCAGCATCCGAAACCTAAAAATCTATGTGGGTATAGCCGCCAGCCTGCTCCTCATTGTTGGCGCCGCGCTGCTCCTAAACACGATACATCAGGATAAACAGATTGTCGCCGATCAAGTATATCATTATAAAAATGATGTATTACCCGGGGGGCAGAAAGCCACACTCACCCTTTCCAACGGTAAGAAGGTAGAACTATCCCAGGAGCAAGCGACCTTAAAGGAACAGCATGGTGAACAGCTCCAGATTAGCGATGGACAACTGCATTACAAACCAAACAGCGCGCTGGCAGAACTGGCTACCTTAAAAAACACCTTGACAGTCCCCGCATCGGGATTCTACCGGATGGTGCTTCCCGACGGCACCAAAGTCTGGGTCAATTCGGCTTCCGAGTTGAGCTACCCATTGGCCTTCGGCAAATCGATCCGACAGGTAGAACTGCGCGGTGAAGCTTACTTTGAAGTGGCGCACGAAAAAAATCGACCATTTATTGTCCGTACTGCCCATGGCGATATTAAAGTCCTAGGCACCGCCTTCAATCTAACGGCCTACAACAGTAGCTCATCCAATGTCACACTGATCAATGGCAGTATTCAGCTGACCAATAAGAACAAAACAACAAAACAGTTAATCCCCGGGCAAAAAGCTGAATTCAATGGCAATGACATGCGCATCTCCCAAGCGAATATTGAAAAGGAAACCGCCTGGCAGCAGGGCTACTTCTATTTCGAGCATGACCAGATACAGGATATTATGGAGCAACTGGCGCGATGGTATGCTATTAAAGTCATTTACCAGGGTCAGATCACCAAGAAAACCTTTGGCGGAAGCATCAGCCGAAGCGTCAGCCTGGCCGAAGCCCTGGAATTAATAAAACGTGGTGCCGGAGTTGAATTCGTCATTGACAAAAAAACCGTCACCGTAAAGAATAAGAATTAACAAGACAAGCAATTATTAAAGGAGGACCTACCTATGATCTAAATTATTACTTAACCAAACTTAGCGGTACCGCGTCAGTCGACGTTAACCAAAGGTACCTGAGTACCTGAATTAAAACCAAAAAAAACCAACCCTATTGCTGAATATATGAATTACTTTATCAAATGTAAAGATTACTTGTTCGGGAGTCGAATGACCGAGCCCAGCTTTACACCCCTCATTTCAAAAAAGGTCAAAGCCACCTTGTTTCTAGGATTACTATTCACCTATGGTGTATATGGTAAATCAGAAGCCCAGCAGGTCACCATGCACGTCAACAAAGGCGACCTGAAAACGATCTTTCAGGAAATCAAGAAACAGACCGGTTATCATTTCTTTTATGATGAAAGTCTCTTTAACAACCTAAAGATGGTGAGCCTCAATGCCAACAATCAAAAGCTGGAAACTGTCCTTAAGGAATTATCGGACGAACTGCCGGTTGCGTTTGAGATCCACAAAAAACATATTGTCGTGCTGCCCAGCGCACCCAAAAATACAGTCCAGGTGCAACAGCAACAACAATACAGCATTAAAGGCAGATTGACTGCCAAAAAAGACGGAGCGCCCATTGAAAATGCAACGATAAGTTTAAACGGAAGTACGACCAGAACATCTTCGGATAGCAATGGAAACTTTTCACTTAAATCTTCATCTGCAGAAGGCAGCCTGACGATTTCCCACCTATCCTTCAAACCGCAGACCGTAAAATTCAGCAGTGCTACTGCCAGCAGCTTAACGATAGCACTGGAAGAAAACGACAGTGCACTGGAAGAGGTTGTGGTTGTCGGCTTCGGTACACAAAAGAAAGTCAACCTCACGGGCGCCATTGCACATGTCGGCAAGGAAGCCTTTGAGAATCGGCCCGTCGCCAATATCGGTCAGGCCTTACAGGGCCTCGTCCCCAACCTGAACATTACCTTTGGAAACGGTTCACCAAACAGTACGCCAGGATTTAACCTCAGGGGCGGTACCTCCATGAATTATAATGCGAATACAAAGGTCTTTGAATCCGTCAATGGTGATCCTCTGGTTATTATTGATGGGATCGAAAGTACCACAGGTGCCCTCAATCAGCTCAACCCAAATGATATCATGGACATGTCCTTTGTCAAAGATGCATCTGCAGCTGCGATCTATGGTACAAAAGCCGCCTATGGGGTCATCCTGGTCCGTACCAAACGAGGAGAGTTCAATCAAAAGGGCAAGATAGCCTACAACTTCGATTCCAACTTTGATACTCCTTCTGGCCTTCCTGATATCCTCAACGCCTATGAGATCCAGAAATCGGGTATGGACCGAACACTATGGACAAATGGTAAACCCAACACGTCGGATGAAAAAAGGCTGGAGATGATCCAAAAGTACATGGACAATCCCATACCTGAAAATGCTTGGTATCAGGAAGGGAACACCATCAATTGGGTCGCGAATGTTAATCCCTTTGAGGAAGCAGTCAAAAAATGGACCCCGATGCAAAAACATACGCTTAACCTCAGCGGTGGTGCCGAGTCCATTAACTACTATATTTCCGGCGGCCTACAGAATCAATCGGGTATGTATAAGATCAATACCGATAAGTTGAAACGCTACAACGCGCTGATGAATATCAATGCCAAAGTAAATAGTTGGTTCAGCGTTTTTGGAAAGATAGGTTTTGACCAGACCAATTTCAACAGCCCCTATATCGTTGGGGGCAAGGGAAGCATTTGGACAGCCATGATGGGCGAGACAAACAAAAACATCAATATGCCCATCCAAACAGGACCAAACGATCCGTTACCGAATACTTACACAGACAATATTCTTGCCTGGCTGAGCTACGGGGCCAACAACCAGTCCACGGACAGAAGAGTTTCCTTGTTGATCTCACCCGAATTTACCCTCATACCCAATACGCTGAAACTAAAGGCCGACCTGAGCTATCAGCCGCAATCTTACAGCCTGAATCGGTATAGTCCAAAGCTTAACCAAGTCGTAGACTCCTGGCAGTATACCTCTCAGCAGGCCGAAGCCGCAGAGAACCGGGCCTATTTTGACAACAACAACACCAATAAATATTTAATTAATATCTATGCTGATTATAAGAAGACCTGGGCCGAGAAACATCATTTTTCTACCGTAGTTGGTTATAATCAAGATCGCACAAAATTTAACCAGATCACCAACACCTTCCGCAAACTGATCTCGCCCGATGTACAGAACCCGGATGCTGCCGAGGATCCATCTTTACATACCGTATCCCGAAATGCGTATACACTTGCGGGTCGTGCCGTATTCGGACGGGTGAACTACAACTATGCCGAAAAGTATTTCTTTGAGAGCAATCTGCGCTATGACGGCAGTGCGAAGTTTACTGAAAAAGACCGGTTTGTCACTTTCCCTTCATTCTCCGCTGGCTGGCGGATATCGCAGGAGGGTTTTATGGAAGGTACAAGAAGCTGGCTCAACGAACTTAAGCTGCGCGGAAGCTGGGGAAAATTAGGCAATCAGCCTTCATCCATCTATCCATATCAGGCAACAATGAATACGGGAAAAGCTCCTTATCTGATCAATGGGGAACAGATCGTCTATATCAATCCGCCTGACCTGGTTTCGCCTTATCTGACTTTCGAAAAGGCCAGAACCTGGAACATCGGCTTGGATGGTACATTTCTCAAAAACAGACTCGATGTGACCTTTGAGTATTACAACAGAAAGACCACGGATATCCTGACAGATGGCAGTGCCGCGTTCCCATCCGTTTTGGGTACGGCTGCACCTTTGGAAAACTCGGGTATACTGGAGACAAAAGGATTCGAACTTTCTTTCCTTTGGAAGCAGACGATTAACAATGAGCTCCGTTATCGTGTAGGCCTTAACCTATCCGACTACCTGACCAAAGTACAGCATTATGCTTCTAATACGACCATGATGATTGTCAATCAATCGAACAGGGAAGTGATGTATGATGGGAAAACCGTTGGCGAAATATGGGGATACCGTACCGGCGGGATACTGCAAGAAAGTGATTTTGCCGGCAAAAATCCGCTCAATGGCAACTGGATTTACAATGGCGCTTATCAGGGAACACTATTTCCCGGCTATATCTGGTACCAGGATCTGGGTGGACCTGAAGGAATTCCGGACGGTAAAATAGATGCTGGTTTGAATACGCTGGCAAATCCGGGTGACCGTGTCGTCATTGGAAATTCCACACCACGTTACCGTTTTGGGATCACTGGAAATGTGCAGTATAAAAATTTCGATCTTGATTTCCTATTCCAGGGTGTACTCAAACGTGATATCTGGACCAGCTTACCTTCCTACTGGGGCGGTGGTGCAGGGTCAAAATGGATGTACGAACGGTCCTGGACCCCAGATCGTACCGATGCCGAATTTCCCATGTATGGCCTTTCGGTCAATGTGCAGGACCGGTACCTGATCAACGGTGCCTACCTCAGACTGAAACAAGCCGTATTGGGCTATACCCTGCCCAAAGAGCTGACCAAACGATTTGGTGTCGAGCGATTACGCTTCACACTTGCCGGTTACAATATTTTTGAAGTCACAAAAATACCAACAATTTTTGACGTCGACCAGATATCCGCCGATTATCCACAGAAGCGGTCTATTGCTTTTGGTGCCCAAATTGTCTTCTAACTAAACTATTATGAAAAAGAACATATTCAGATTAATCGTGATTGGTGCAGCAGCCTCCCTCTTGTTGACCCAGTCCTGTAACGATAAATTTTTACAGCTAAGTCCCGAAACCGATCTATCGCGGGACAACTCATTACGTACTGAAACGGAATTGACACTCTACCTGAATAACCTCTATAGCCGATATATTCTAGGGCATGGTACGGTCTGGGCAGATGCCAAAGTCAACCCCAATGTTGTTGGCGGCAGCCATTTACTCGCTAGCGATTTTATGACTGACAATATGGTCCGCTATGGCAATATAGACCGTATGCTGGACAACACATTTATTCCGCCAAATGCAGGCACCTCGGTCGATTGGACCTGGGAAAACCTGCGCTCGGTCAATTATTTTATCCAAAACTACCGCAAAGCATTGCCAGCGGTCAATAACGACATTACCCGACTGAACAAATATATCGGGGAGGCATATTTCTTTAAATCCATGGATTACTACCGCAAGCTTATGCTGTTTGGCGATGTACCCTGGCTTTCAAGTGATTTCAATATTGACAGCAAGGAATTGTTCAACCCTAGGGATAAGCGCACCGTGGTCGCCGATTCCTTAATGATGACTATCGATATGGCCATTGCGGGACTAGAAGGTGTCACCGGCCGTCCCGATGGGCGCATCAATCAGGATATGGCACTATTTTTAAAAGCAAGAATAGGGCTGTTCGAAGGTTCCTTTCGCACCTATCACAACGAGTTATCCTTGCAAAGTACAGCAAAATCTTTCCTAGAAGCTTCTGTAGATGCCTGTGAAAAAATCATAGCCACTGGTCGCTATCAATTGTATGCTACAGGTGAAACACCTTACTGGAAACTGTTTACATTCAAGAAAGATCCAAACTCGGACGGCAACAAAGAGGCTATTTTAGCCAAGGTATATGATGGTACTGTGGTGGGCCATGCCACCCAACGGTATTGGGACCAGAACAATAGTGTTTCGGGAGCACGGCCAGCAGGCGGGGCCACACGTGGGCTTATTGACGAATATCTCTGTATTGACGGCAAACCGATCTATACTTCGGGCGCGGCTGGCAACTATACCGCCAACCCCCTATTCAAAGGCTATGATGGCCTATGGTCCGAACTTGAAAACCGCGATCCGCGGCTGAAGCAAACCATTAATTATCCAGGTGAAAATCGTTCTTTGTTCAATAGAACCGACGGAACCACCAGTCTCGAAAAAAATGG